>JBEKKM010000154.1:0-11729 GCA_050010715.1 Xanthobacteraceae bacterium
TCGACTGATGATTGAGCCGCTTGTAGTGATTGTGGACCGCGACCGAGAGCACCTTCTTGGCGTGGTCCTGGCCGATCACGTAGTCGTCCAAAACTTTGCGGATCTCCCGCGGCGTCGGAATGCCGTCGCGCGACTTCACCAGCGAGGACTTGTTCTCCTCGCGGATGATGTCCATGCACAGCTCGACGCACTCATCGCAAATGAACACGGTCGGCCCGGCGATGAGCTTGCGCACTTCGTGCTGGCTCTTACCGCAGAACGAGCAGTAGAGCGTATTCTTGGAATCGCCGCCGCCAACCTTGCTCATTCCTGTCTCCGTCTTCCCGACTTGGGCAGCACCTTGGGCAGCACCTCACACCTTACAAAACGCCGCGCTAAAAATCCGTAGCGGCGTTCGCATACTTTGCCCGCATAAGACGCCACCAAGACATCCCCGGCAAATCAGCACAAGTCACCATGCTAACGGCGTGCCAATCAAGAATCTATTAACGATAACACGACTTTGGGCCAGTGTGTTTTCTGCATCACACCGTCCAGAAAGCGCTTGACCCATCCAGGGAACTGCTTAGAGGGCCGAATCGGCCCATTTGATGGCACCGCGGCTAAGCGCCCGGCTAGCTGACCCCTTTCAGGGGGGTCGGTTCCGTCTTCAGGCCCGGCTCGTCCGGCCGTTTCTCGATCACTTTGTCGATCAGGCCGAAATCCTTGGCCATTTCCGGAGTCATGAACATATCGCGTTCGAGCGCATCTTCGATCTTCCTCAGCGGCTGCCCGGTATGGCGGACATAAATTTCGTTCAGCCGCTTCTTCAGGTTCAGGATTTCCTGGGCGTGCACCATAATGTCGGTCACCTGGCCCTGGAACCCGCCGGAGGGCTGGTGGACCATGATGCGGGCGTTCGGCAACGCAAAACGTAAATCCTTGGCGCCGGCGGCGAGCAGAAGCGAGCCCATGGATGCCGCCTGCCCGGTGCACAAGGTCGAGACCGCCGGACGGATGAACTGCATAGTGTCGTAGATGGCCAGGCCCGAGGTCACGATGCCGCCCGGCGAATTTATGTATATCGAGACTTCTTTTTTCGGGTTGTCCGCCTCGAGGAATAGGAGCTGGGCGACGACCAGGGAGGCCATGCCGTCCTCGATCGGCCCGGTAATGAAGATGATCCGCTCCTTGAGCAGCCGCGAATAGATGTCATAGGCCCGCTCGCCACGGTTGGTCTGTTCGACCACCATGGGGACGAGGTGTTGCATGTAGAAGTTCACCGGGTCGCGCATAGTTTCACCTGCTAAAGGAGGAGCTTGCCGTCGATCGGCTCAACGCAATGTGACTGAGTCGGTAGCAGTCTGTCGAAGCCGCCGTGCCGCCCCGCACATATGCGCGAAATTCTCGGCGACAAGGCGCTTCGGACTTGGTCAGCTTCGGAGTTGGCCAGCTTAGGCCTCGTCCTCTTTGAACAACTCTTCCCGCGATACCGGCTTGTCGGTGATTTCCGCAAGCTCGAGCAGGAAGTCGACGACCTTTTCCTCGAAGATCGGCGCCCGCAGGCCGGCCAGCGCGCCGGGATTGTTGCGATAATAGTCCCACACCTGCTGTTCCTGGCCGGGCATTTGCCGAGCCCGCTCCATCACCGCCGCGGTCAACTGCTCGTCCGTCACCTTGATATTGTTCTTCTCGCCGATCTCGGCAATGACCAGGCCGAGGCGGACACGGCGCTCGGCGATGGCTTGATATTCCTCGCGCGCCTTTTCCTCGGTGGTGCTCTCGTCGGCAAAGGTGCGGCCCTGCGCCTTGAGGTCGCCTTCGACGGTGCCCCAGACGGTGTTGAATTCCTGCTCGAGCAGGCTCGGCGGCGGCTCGAATTTGTGCCGCTCGTCGAGCTGGTCGAGGAGTGCGCGCTTGAGCTTCTGCCGCGACGCGCCGGCATGTTCGCGCTGCAGGCGCTCCTTGATGCCATCGCGCAGCTTGGCCAGCGATTCCAATCCGAGCGTCTTGGCGAAGTCGTCATTGACCGTGACTGCGCCAGGCGCCTCCACCGCGGTCGCCGTTACGGCGAAAGTGGCGTCTTTGCCGGCCAGCGCCGGCGCCGCATAGGCGTCGGGGAATTTGATGTCGAAGGTCCGGCTTTCGCCGGCTTTGATGCCGGTGAGGTTGTCCTCGAAGCCGGGAATGAACTGGGCCGAGCCGAGCACGATCGGCACGCCTTCGGCGGAGCCACCCTCGAACGGCTTACCGTCCTGGGTGCCCTGGAACGACACCGTAACCCGATCGCCCTTTTCGGCCGCTTCGGCCTTGGCGACGAACGGCCGGTTGGCATCGGCGATCCTTTGCAGCGCCTCGTCGATTTCGGGATCGGTCACCTCGGCGGTGAGCCGCTCCAGCTTGATGGTCTTGAAATCGGCAAGCGGGATCGGCGGCAGGATCTCGATCTCGACCTTGTAGGCGAGGTCGGCTTTGCCTTCGATGACGCCTTCGACGGTGCCTTCGTCGGGCACGACCTTGGGCTCGGTGGCGAGCTTGTAGCCGTTGTCGGTGACGATCTTGCTGTTGGCCTCGCGCACGGCGTCTTCGATGACCTCGGCCATGGCGGACTTGCCATAGAGGCGCTTGAGGTGCGCGACCGGGACCTTGCCCGGACGGAAGCCGCGCAGCTGCACCTTGCCCTTGAGATCGTCGAGCCGCGCGTTGACCTTGGCCTCAAGATCGATCGCCGGCACGACGACGCGGAATTCGCGCTTGAGACCCGCGGCGGCAGTTTCAGTCACTTGCATTGGCACTACTCTTCAGAGCCCGAGCGTAATCCCGGCCAAGTATTGGAACTACCGCCCACCTGGTGCGGGCGGAGGGGCTCGAACCCCCACGACTTTCGTCACGGGAACCTAAATCCCGCGCGTCTACCAATTCCGCCACGCCCGCGACGCGTAGGGCGGCCCGGTGGCGCGGCTTATATCATGCACTGCGCGCGGGACACTATAAAAATAGCCCCAAAGAATAGCCCCAAGATCGCGCCCCGCAACTGTGCGCCGCTCACGCCAGCAGCGCGCGATAGACCCGCGGCAGCATCTCGGGCAAATCCTCGGCGATCAGGCCCGGGCCGAATGCCGCAGCTGCTTCGCCGTGCAGCCAGACCGCAGCCGCCGCAGCCTCAAAGGCCGGCATGCCCTGCGCCAGCAGGCCCGTCGCCATTCCCGTGAGCACGTCACCGGCCCCCGCGGTTGCCAAATAGGCAGGCGCATTGGCGTTGATCGCTGCGCGCCCGTCCGGCGCAGCGATCACCGTATCGGCGCCCTTCAGCACAACCACTGCGCCGACCAGTTTTGCCGCCAGGCGCGTTCGTTCAAGTTTCGATAGAGCTTGAGTTTTTTCGTCTAAAGCGCCGAAATAACGTGAAAATTCCCCATCGTGCGGCGTCAAAATGGTCGCCGGGGCCGACCGCGCTCGCAGTGCCTTGGCAAGCCGCTGCGGATCGGCGGCAAAGCTCGTGATCGCATCGGCATCCAACACCACGGCGCGCTCGCCCGAAAGTGCCGCAAGGACGCGCTCGCAAGTGGCTTCGCCGACGCCGACACCCGGCCCGATCGCCACGGCGTTCAAGCGGCGGTCCGACAGGAATTTGGCCAACTCGGCAGCCCCATCGACCGGCCGCACCATCACCGCGAAGCTTGCCGCGGCGTTGACGGCAAGCGCATCACGCGGGCTGGCGATGGTCACGAGACCGGCCCCCGCGCGCAACGCGCCACGGGCTGCAAGCCGCGCCGCGCCGGTAGACCACAACGGGCCCGACACCACCACGGCGTGGCCGCGATTGTATTTGTGACCATCGAGCTTCGGCAGCGGGAAATCCCGGCGCCACAGCACTGGAAGGTTCTCGAACGTCTTGGGCGCGATCTTCCCCAGTACAGAAGCGGGAATGCCGATATCGGCAACCGCAATGGTGCCGCAATGCAGCCTACCGGGCAGCAGCAGGTGTCCGGGCTTCTTGCGGAAAAATGTGATCGTATGCGTAGCCTTGACCGCGACGCCCAGGGCGGCGCCCGAGGTGCCGTTGATGCCGCTCGGCAAATCCACCGCATAGACCGGCGCGTTGCCCGCATTGATGGCTTCGATCAGCGCCCGCGCCTTGCCCTGCACCGGACGGTCGAGGCCCGCTCCGAACAGCGCGTCGATGACGACCCCGGCGCCGGCCAAGGCGCGAGGCTCCGCGGCGGCGACCGGCCCGCTCCACTTTTTCGCAGCGAGCGCCGCATCACCCTTTAGCTGGCCGACATCGCCCAGCAGCATGACCTCGACGCGCGCGCCGCGCTCGGCCAAGAGCCGCGCGGCAACGAAGCCATCGCCACCGTTATTGCCCGGCCCTGCGACAATAAGGATCCTGCTGTCCGAAGGATGGCGCTCGGCCACCGCCTCGGCCACGGCGCGGCCGGCGCTCTCCATCAGCTCGCTGCCGGCGGCACCGCCGGCAATCGCCAGACGGTCGGCCTCGGTCATTTCCGCGGTGGTCAAAAGCTCAATCATGCCGCGTTGAGGATAACCAAAGCAGCACGTTGCGAATACGGCGAGCGGTTACCCGCGAGGGTAGACGCCATACCATTGACGAGATAATAGGCACTCTGCTCACTTTGGTGGCGAGGCTTGGTGCCGCGACCTTTCAGCCGGACTCCGATCACGCAATAGCACTTTGATCGGATTGCTCTTTTCGGGGCTTACGGGCCTTGGCACGGGACCTGCTAACTAGGGCTCGGTTCCATCGGTGATTCCGCCCACCCTGGGGCCGGGAGGCTAAACGCAATGAAAAAAATCGAGGCCGTGATCAAGCCGTTCAAGCTCGATGAAGTGAAGGAGGCGTTGCAGGAAGTCGGTCTGCAAGGCATTACCGTAACTGAAGCCAAGGGGTTCGGACGCCAGAAAGGCCATACCGAGCTTTACCGCGGTGCCGAATACGTCGTCGATTTTCTCCCCAAGGTGAAGATCGAGATCGTGCTCGGCGATGACATGGTCGAGAAAGCCATCGAGGCAATCCGTCGCGCCGCCCAGACCGGGCGCATCGGCGATGGCAAAATCTTTGTGTCAACGATCGAAGAAGCCATCCGGATCAGGACGGGCGAATCCGGACTTGACGCCATCTAAATTGCTGGTTTGAACAACACTTTGGCGCTCTTTGCGCCGAAAGCTGCAATCCGACCAGCGCCACGGGGCATTTCACCACACCACGAAAGGGTACGCAGGCCATGACGACGCCAAAGAATGTCATGAAAATGATCAAGGACAGCGACGTAAAATACGCCGACTTCCGCTTCACCGATCCGCGCGGCAAGTGGCAGCACGTCACTTTCGACATCAGCCAGATCGAGGAAGAAACGTTTGCCGAAGGCATGATGTTCGACGGCTCCTCGATCGCCGGCTGGAAGGCGATCCATGAGTCCGACATGTGCCTGATGCCGGATCCGTCCTCGGCCTGCATCGATCCGTTCTTCGCCGAAACGACGCTCGTCTTGGTTTGTGACGTGCTCGAGCCGACCACCGGCGAGCCCTACAATCGCGATCCGCGCGGCATCGCCAAGCGTGCCGAGGGCATGGTCAAGTCCATGGGCGTCGGCGACACCATCTATTTCGGTCCGGAGGCCGAGTTCTTCGTATTCGACGACGTCAGATACAGCGCGACGCCGTACAATACCGGTTTCAAGCTCGACTCCATCGAATTCCCGACCAATGCCGACACTGCCTATGAGGGCGGCAATCTCGGCCACCGCATCTGGACCAAGAAAGGCTACTTCCCGGTGCCGCCGCAGGATTCGGTGCAGGACATGCGCTCGGAAATGCTCGCCGCCATGGCGCGCATGGGCGTGAAGGTCGAGAAGCATCACCACGAAGTGGCGTCGGCCCAGCACGAGCTCGGCATGAAATTCTCGCCGCTGACGATCATGGCTGACCAGTTGCAGATCTACAAATACTGCATCAGCCAGGTCGCCCAGGTGTACGGCAAGAGCGCCTGCTTCATGCCGAAGCCGGTCTACGGCGACAACGGCTCCGGCATGCACTGCCACCAGTCGATCTGGAAAGGCGGCAAGCCGGTGTTCGCCGGCAACAAATATTCCGATCTATCGGAAACCTGCCTGTCGTACATCGCCGGCGTCATCAAGCACGCCAAGGCGATCAACGCCTTCACCAACCCGACGACGAACTCATACAAGCGGCTGGTGCCCGGCTTCGAGGCGCCGGTGCTGCTAGCCTACTCCGCGCGCAACCGCTCGGCGTCGTGCCGCATCCCCTATACGACCAACCCGAAGGCCAAGCGCGTCGAGGTGCGTTTCCCCGATCCGCTGGCCAATCCGTATCTCGCCTTTGCGGCAATGCTGATGGCCGGGCTCGACGGCATCAAGAACAAGCTCGATCCGGGCGAAGCCATTGACAAGGATCTCTACGATCTGCCGCCGAAGGAATTGAAGAAGATTCCGACCGTGTGCGGCTCGCTGCGCCAGGCGCTCGAAGAGCTCAACAAGGACCGCGGCTTCCTGAAAGCCGGCGGCGTGTTCGACGACGACTTCATCGACAGCTATGTCGACCTGAAGATGAGCGAGATCATCCGCTTCGAGCACACCCCGCATCCGGTCGAGTTCGAGATGTATTATTCTTCGTAAGCGTTGCGTATCCTCCCTGCATTGCAATGGCAGTGCAAACTTAAAGGGCGCCGCGTCATGCGGCGCCCTCTTTCTTTGTCGCGGTGACGGCGTCAGCGCGATTTCAAGAACGGCACATCGCGTTCTGCCGTGCGGCCCGGAATGATCCGACCAGCGGCACCGACAGGTTAGGCACCGGCTGCAGGATTGGGGTTTGCAGGTTTTGCGCCGCACCCTGGCCGCGCCGCTCCGATGCGCCAGGCACCGCTTCATCGGAGGCCTCGACCCGGTCGCGCCCGTTGGTCTTGGCGCGATAGAGCGCGGCATCGGCGCGGGCGATGAGTGTATCGATCTCGGCAAAGGCCGAGCCGCAGGACACCCCGGCGCTCACCGTCGCCGCGGCATGGCTGCCGGCCGCGGCCGCCGCACTGGCAAAGGCCCGGCGCACACGGTTAGCGGCGGCCACGGCATCGCCCAGTGAACTTGGCAACAGCGCGATGAATTCCTCACCGCCCAGGCGGCCGATGGCGTCGCCGGCACGCAGCGTCTTTTTCACCACGGCCGCGAACAGGTGCAGCGTGGCGTCGCCGGTATTGTGGCCGAACCGATCATTGATCGACTTGAAATGATCGAGGTCGAAGGCGAGCACGCAGACCGGCTCTTTGCTCGCTTGCCGCGCCGCCATGATGCCGGCAGCAGCCTCGAAGAAGCCACGGCGGTTGAGCAGCTCGGTCAACGGATCGGTCGCCGCCGCCAATTTGTACTGCCGCACCGTGCGGTCCTTGGCCAGCACCAGCACGATGAAAGCGGCACCGACCACGTAAAGTACAACTTCGATGGCGTAGACCGCGACCCAGCCGGCGCCGAGCGTGCGGCTGCCGATGCCGTCTTGCGAAAGTCCCGCCAGTGCCACCGGGAACAGGAACACCACGCCATGAAGCATCGGCACGAAGATCGCCGGCCAGCGCCGGATCAGCGATTTGCGCCGCTCCCGCCACAGCTCGACGGCGGTCAGGAACGTATAGGTGGCAACGATCACCGAGCTTACGACCAGCCGCGATGTCTCCGTCGTCACGAATGCCGAGGACGAACAGAAGGCGAGCCAGACCACGGCGCCGAGGCACATCGAGCCCCATAGCACCGGCCGGCCGTGGAACAAGCGTGCGGCGCTCCACACCATGCCCACCGCGACGAACAACATGACGTCGGGGAGGCTCGACGGCATCGGCGGCGAGATCAGCTCGCCCAGGCGCCAAAGTACGCCCGAAAATCCGCCGATCAGATACGCCGTGCCCCACCAGGCCAGCGCGGTGATGCGGTCCTGCAGCCATGCGAACAGCAGGAACAGGCCGAGTAATGATGTGACGCAGATAGCGATGACGAATAGCGTGCCGATGTCGAGCGACATCGCCGCTTCGGCGAGGCTGGCAAACATGATACGCGCTCCTCTTACTCAATCAGTAGAAACGCGTATCACCGATCGCGGCGCTATGTTGGACGTTTCCCGTTTCAGGCTTTGCCGAATGTGAGGTGCAAGCCGCGGGTTTTCCGGAAAATCCGCGAAAATTGGAGAAGTGAAAATTGCAGTAGTGAAAATTGCAGCGAAAATCTTTCCGTAGCTAAAAACCGATCCTAACAAATCGCAAAGGCGATTTTGCCGACTTGAAGCGCATGTGATGCAACAGCCGCGATTGCGCAGTGTACGAGGCGGTTTTCACGCTTGGCCCAGCCCTGGCCGAGGCCCCCTTCCCGCGGCGCCCATCGTTGCCTAGATTAAAGTAAAGACGCTTAAGTTCTTAAGGGAGTTTGCCATGGCAGAGACCGCAGAGCTCGACGTCGCCCCCGATACCGTCGAAGCCACGCTCAACTACATCGTCGACGACGGCACCAAGGTCTTCACCATCGTCGCCAGTCCAGGCGGCAACGACACCCGCTCCGGCGGCACACCCGATCCGCGCCGCGTGGTCATTCACAATGGCCGCCCGCACGCAAACGACTTCGTCCTTGAGCGCAACGGCTTCCGCTTCGTTCGTCACGACACCAAGGTCGCCGACTTCTTCGACGAGGCCGAGATCAAGCGGGTCTACTATCCGGAGATGGAAGCGCTGATCAAAGCCGAAAGCGGCGCCAAGCGGGTCGTCGTGTTCGACCATACGCTGCGCACCGCCGACGACGAATTGCGCGAGGCGAAGAAAATCCGCGAGGTCGTGCGCCGGGTGCACAACGACTACACCGAATGGTCGGCGCCGCAGCGCGTGCGCGACATCCTGCCGGACGAGGCGGAGGAATTGCTCAAGCGCCGTTTCGCCATCATTCAGGTCTGGCGGCCGATCCGGCATCCGGTCGAGACCTATCCGCTCGCCATGGCCGACGCACGGACCTTGTCGCCGAGTGACATGATCGTCTCGGAACGGCGCGCTCCCGGGCGCATCGGTCAGACCTATGCGATCAAATATAACCCAGCGCACAAATGGTACTGGTTCCCGCGCATGCGGCGCGAGGAAGCCTACGTCTTCAAAGTGTTCGATTCGATGAAGGACGGCCGCGCCCGCTGGACCGCGCATACCGCGTTCGAGGATCCGACGACTCCGCCGCACGCGCGACCGCGCGAGAGCATCGAAATCCGCACGCTGGCGTTTTTCTAGATTGTCTTTCCGGGGCGCGCGTAGCGCGAACGCGGAATCCATAACCACAGCACTGGCAGGACCAGCGTCGCGCGCATCCTCGAACGATGGTGGCTATGGATTCCGGACTCGCCGCTACGCGGCGATCCGGAATGACGATTACCGTTTCGAGAACTGGAAGCTTCTGCGCGCTTTGGCCTTGCCGTATTTCTTGCGCTCGACCACGCGCGAGTCGCGGGTGACGAAGCCGCCGCGCTTGAGCACGCTGCGCAGCTCGGGTTCGTGCCGGATCAGCGCCTTGGATATGCCGTGGCGCACCGCGCCGGCCTGGCCCGACAGTCCGCCGCCCGACACCGTGCAGACCACGTCGTATTGGCCCTGGCGGTTGGCGGCGACCAGCGGCTGCTGAATCAGCATGCGCAGCACCGGCCGGGCGAAATAGACTTCCACCGCGCGCTCGTTGATCAGGATCTTGCCGGCACCCATCTTGATCCAGACGCGGGCGACCGCGTCCTTGCGCTTTCCCGTGGCATAGGCGCGGCCCTGCTTGTCGAGCACCTGGACATAGGTCGGGGCCTGCGGCGCCGGCGTGGGCTTGAGCGTCGACAATTCTTCCAGCGACTGGACTGTCTCGGCCATTATGCGGTCCTCTTGTTCTTGCGGTTCATGGCCGCGACGTCGATTTTTTCCGGCTGCTGCGCTTCGTGGGGATGCTCGGCGGCGGGATAGACCCGCAGATTGCCGAGCTGGACGCGGCCGAGCGGCCCGCGCGGCAGCATGCGCTCGATCGCCTTCTCGACAATGCGCTCAGGAAAGCGGCCGGCGAGAATCGATTTCGCCGTGCGCTCCTTGATGCCGCCGATATAGCCGGTGTGCTTGTAATAGATTTTCTGCTCGACCTTGCGGCCGGTCAGCACCGCCTTGGCGGCGTTGATGACGATGACGTTGTCGCCACAGTCGACGTGGGGCGTATAGGTCGGCTTGTGCTTGCCGCGCAGCCGCATGGCCACGATCGAGGCGAGCCGGCCGACGATCAGCCCCTCGGCGTCGATCATCACCCACTTCTTCACGACCTCGGCGGGCTTTGCCGAAAAGGTTTTCATAGTCGCTTCCATCCGGGATCGGGCGCGTCGCGCGCCGTGTGCGCAGGCTTCTAACGGCGACTACGGCGCAGGTCAACACAGATCGCAATTATGAAACATTCTCAATCGGTTGAGTTAGAGGTATTTTATTACCTTTAGCCCGATTGCGGCGGGATCGAATAGGTCGAAGTGACGTGGGCAACCAGCTCCGCCTCGCCTTCCGAGCGGATATCGACCTCGCCGACGGCGAGCCGCTTGCCGAGCTTGATCAAACGCACTTCGGCAAGAAGATCGCGCGGCGCGGGCTTTTTGAGAAAATTGATGGTCAGATTGGTGGTGACGGCGAGCGGCACCCAGCCGACGGCCGCCAACACCGCGACGTAAACGGCGAAATCGGCTAGCGCCATCATGGTCGCGCCTGACAACGTGCCGCCGGGGCGCAGCGAGGTGCGCTCGAAATGCCGGCGCACGACGGCGCCGCCATGCCAGACTTTTTCGATCTCGTAACCGCTCTCGCTGTTGAACATTTCCGGGAATTCGGCGCGCAGGAGCTCGGTCAACTCCTTGCCTGTCAGTTTCGCCGCCGCCATGTCAGTCATGCCGACTCCCGTTTTTCCGATTTTTGGCATCGCAGATCGGTTACAATGGCTAAAGCATTAGAATCTGCAAAAAGCGCTGGAAAGCACCGATGAACGCCCAAGCCGCCACCGTCGCCGCCGCCGCCTCCGCGCCGATCCTTCTACGCGAGGACATCGAGGATGTCGCCATTCTTACGCTGAACCGGCCGCAGGCGCGCAACAGCCTCTCGGAAGCGACACTCGAAGCGCTCGGCGATGCGCTGACCGCGATCGCGCGCGATCGCTCGGTACGCGCGGTCATCATCGCCGCCAACGGCCCGGCGTTTTCCGCAGGCCACGATCTGAAAGAACTGAACCAGCGCCGCTCCGACGCCGATCGCGGCCGCACCTATTTCAAGCACATCATGGGCATGTGCAGCGGCGTGATGCAGCAGGTCGTCACGCTGCCGCAACCCGTGATCGCCGCGGTGCAGGCCACGGCGACGGCGGCCGGCTGCCAATTGGTGGCAAGCTGCGACCTCGCCGTCGCCTCGCGCAACGCGAAGTTTGCGACCCCCGGCGTCAATATCGGCCTGTTCTGCTCGACGCCGATGGTGGCGCTGTCGCGCGCGGTGCCGCGCAAGCCGGCGATGGAGATGCTGCTCACCGGCGAGATGATCGGCGCGCCCCAGGCGCGCGACTGGGGTCTGGTCAACCGCGTCGTGCCCGAGGCTCAGCTTGAATCGGAGACCATCCGGCTTGCCAAGCAGATCGCCGCCAAGTCGCCGCTGGTGCTGAAGATCGGCAAGGAGGCGTTCTACCGCCAGGCCGAGCTGGGCCTGGCCGAGGCCT
>JBEKKM010000155.1:0-15442 GCA_050010715.1 Xanthobacteraceae bacterium
GGCGATGGCGGTATGCTGCCCCGCGCTGAGGTCGTCACCAAGGGATGGAGCGGCGAGACGCGGCCCTTTACGCTCTTCATGCGCTCGCTACAGCGTGTCACGGTACGAGGCTTTCTCACGACGGTTACGGTGCCTGATGAATCCCGCTGGTACCTACGTCCCGCCACGATTTTAGAGACACGCGGATTGGTTCACAGCCTACTCTGGATCCTGCATTTGTTCGGCGGTGGCAATCGTGCGCGCGGACCTCTGTTGACATATTTACACGTCTTCTATGATTCGGCCATGATCCCGCCCGACTACAACATGCTGCTTGCTGTGATCGCTTCTGGTTGGGGCTTTGACAGTTTTCACCAGTTTGTCGAGAAGGAAGATATGGCAGTGGTGCGAAGCGCATTGGCGATCGCCGACGCTTCGTGCTGGTATGCGTTGCAGGCACCCCCACCGATGCCGGATACTTCTGCCTTCGCCAATCCGGTTGTTCGACTACTCCTTGCCCTTGCATATTTCATCGGGTGGAAAAAAGAGGACCGATTCTTTCCAGCGGCCGCGGACGCGCTCGCTGCGATGGATACGAGACCTGAGGCACGAGCTCTTAGCCTTCGTCCAATAGAGACGATACTGGCTTTCTGCGAGCGCTTCATCGAAGCGATGCAATCCATAAATTCGGAGATCGTCTCGCCCGTATTCCGTGGGCACTTCCAGCACGTGCTAGAGGTGCAGCGCCGGCAGCTCACTTTTCGCCGGAGGGGTGGGTATGTAAGCTACGTTGGCATGCCAGAGGATGGCCACCCGGCGCGCGGGCTGCAGAGCTACGAGGAATCGCGTGGCCTCGCTTTTCGAGATTACGTGCCAGACGCAAGGATTGTCGAATGGTTCGCCTTTCGTCAGCAATTGTTGTACGGCTTTGTGACAACCGACGATCTCCAGTCGAAACTGCCTCTTTTTTTTTGACTCGGCGCTGACAAGCGATTGAAGCTTGCCAGGGAGCACCCAAGCGCAGTCGGCGCGGCGCAAAGATGGACGAGAAGTCAGCTTCTGGCCGTTCCCGTCATTTCGCGGCGACGCAGCATTTCGGTCGCTTTCGGAGCGAAGCGGACATTCAGCGAGCCGCGTTTACCGAACAGGATTTATGAGTATGCGCCCAGGTCGCCGAAGAGCAATTCAGATCGAAATCTGACGGCCGATTTCGACGACCTGCTGGCTCGGCAAGCGGAAATAGTCGGTGACGTGCGCCGAGTTCCTGCCCATGGCGGCGAATATTGCCTCTTGCCAATGCGGCAGCGCCGCGCCTTGGCGGCGGTGCACAATGTGTTCGTGACCGACATAATAGGTCACGTCGTCGAGCAGGATATGGCAGCCGCGCTGCTGCGCCTCTTTCAGCAACAGCGGAATATCCGGCCGTTGCATGAAGCCGAAATGCGCGGTCACGCGCCAGAAATTTTCGCCCTCCTGCTCGATCGACATGCGCTCCGGCCAATTCACCCGCGGCCGTGACTCGGTCATTACGCGCAGCACCAGCACGCACTCATGCAGCGCGCGATTGTGGCGCAGATGCCAGATCATCACCGGCGGAACGCCGCTTCCGGTCCGGGTGAGAAATACGGCGGTGCCTGGCACGCGCGGCACGCCGCGCGCCTTCAGGTCGGCGAGGAAGTCCGACACCGCTACCGGCGTCTGCTCGATCTGGTGCATGACCGCCGCCGAGCCGCGATGCCAGATCAGCATCAGCCCGTAGACGATGGCGGCAAGCAAGAGCGGCACATAGCCGCCGTCCGCTATCTTCACCGAGTTCGCCGCGAAAAATCCGGCATCGACGACAACGAACAGGCCGGCTACCGCGAGGCTGGTGGCGAGACGCCACTGCCACATCTCGCGCATGGCGATGAACAGAAGAAAAGATGTCATCAGCATGGTGAGCGACACCGCAATGCCGTAGGCCGCGGCGAGGTTGTCCGATTTGTGGAACAGCACGGTGAGCATGATGGTGACGGCCATCAGCAGCCAATTGACGACGCCGACATAGATTTGGCCGTAACCGCGTTCCGAGGTCTGCGTGATATGCAGGCGCGGCAGCCAGCCGAGCTGGATCGCCTGCCGGGTCATGGAAAAGGCGCCGGTGATGATCGATTGGCTGGCGATGATCGTGGCCACCGTGGCCAGGCAGACCAGCGGAATGAGCAACTGCTCCGGGCACAGGCGGTAGAAGATGTTGTTGGCGATCGATTCGCCGCGCAATGCGATCGCGCACTGGCCGGCATAATTGAGCACCAGGCAGGGGAACACGATCCACGACCAGGCGATGCGGATCGGGCCTTTGCCGAAATGACCCATATCGGCGTAGAGCGCTTCGGCGCCGGTGACGCAGAGAAAGACTCCGCCCAGCACCAGGAAGCCGGCGAAGCCGTTGGTGGCGATGAGGCGGGCGCCGTAATACGGGTTGATCGCCTGCAGCACGGCAGGGTGCTGGGCGATGCCCCACAGGCCGAGCGCGCCGATGGTTGCGAACCACAGCAGCATGATCGGCCCGAAGGCGGCGCCGATGCGCGAGGTGCCGAGCGGCTGGACCGCGAACAGCGCCAGCAGAATTACGACAGCGGCCGGCACCACGTAGTGGTGTACGGCGGGCGCGGCGATATCGAGCCCTTCGAGTGCCGACAGCACGGAGATCGCCGGCGTGATCGCGCCGTCGCCGTAGATCAGCGCGGCGCCGAGAAGGCCCAGCACGACGATGGCGGGGCGTTGCCGTTGCTTGATGCCTAAGAGCGACATCAAGGCGAGGATGCCGCCCTCGCCTTCGTTATCGATCGACATGGCGACCGTGACGTATTTGATCGAGGTGATCAGGAACAAGGTCCAAATCACCAGCGACAGGATGCCGAGAACGCGCTCGGGCGTGGCGTCGCCGTGCAGATAGTCGAAGGCGGTTTTCAGGGTGTAGAGCGGGCTGGTGCCGATATCGCCGAACACGATGCCGAGCGCCGCGACCCCCATCGCCGCGACCGCGGCCGGGCGCGGCTTGGCAAGCGCGGCATCGCCTAATTTGTCCGGCAGAACCGACGTCATAATGGATGTTGGCGATCCGCAGCCGCCCTAAGCGCACGCATCCGATTGCCCTCGCCTCAACGTCGTTGGCCAGCATGGCTTAGCGTGCGCGACGCCGTTATGACAGAGCTGATTGCTTTCCAGCGATCAGGTAACAGGGATCAGGTATCAAAATGAGCTGGTGCTCCCTGATCCCTGATTCCTGTCAACTGATCCCTGTTTACAGCGGCCGGTGCATGCGGCCGAACAGCCAGCCCAGACCGAGCGCGATGGCCACTGCCGTATAGGGCTGCGTCTCGACGGTGTTGCGCAGCGCTTTCTCGAACGAGCCGGCGGTTTTCCGCGCCGCCGTTTTCGTGGCGTCGGCGACGCTGGAGGCGCTGTCGCGGGCCTGGCCATAAATGTCCCCGGCGGCGTCCTGGACCTCGCCGGCAACATTGGCGGCTTGTTTCTTGGCATCGCCGAAAGCGCGATTGAAATCGGAATTCTGGGTACGGGTCTCGGGCATGGGGTGCTCCCTCGGGAAAAGTGTCGCGGAACAACGCCCGAGTCGCCCAAAGGTTCGGCAAACCGGAACGTTTGGGGCGGCGCGAGGTTGTCCAGGCAGCTCATCCCGGGCACCGAAGGCCGTGACATGGACGAACCGAAGCGACAGCAGCCCGAAATCCCGCCGCCGCTGCCAATGACCGAGCCACAGCGTAGCTTGCCGGAAATCCCGCCAGGCATTGATCCGCCTGAAAAGAGCAGCCCCACCACGGGAGAGCTTTGATGTTTGCGCATCGTGCATCGGATTTTGATCCCCGCGTCGCCGCCATTGCCGGCCATCTGCGCGCCATCGAGAGCGAATTGGGCGCGCTCGGCAAAAGCGCCGGCCGGCGTAGGATGGGCAGCGATGCGCTCGGCCAGATCGCCGACCAGGCCAAGCGCCGGCCGTTGATCACGCTGGCGGTCGCCATCGGCGTCGGCGTTTTGATCGGCGCGGTGGTGCGCCGGAATTAGCCAGCCGCATTTCAGCATTGGTCGTCATTGAGATCGGGCGATCCCGCCTGCTACGTTGCCATAACGCAGGTCTTCCTGCCGATCGGCACAGGTGGCGGTCATGGGCGCGGAGCAGATCGCCATCCTTCTTGCCGGCGCATTGGCGGGCGGCATCGTCAACGGGCTGACCGGCTTCGGCACCGCCATCACCGCGCTCGGCATCTGGCTCTATGCGATACCGCCGACGGCGGCCGCATCGCTCGCGATCATCTGTTCCGTGGTGTCGCAACTGCAGACGCTGCACCTGATCTGGCGCGCCATCCAGTGGCGGCGCGTTCTGGTTTTTGTCATCCCGGGCGTGCTCGGCGTTCCGATCGGGACCTGGCTATTGCCGCACATCGACCCGCGCCTGTTCAAGCTCGGCCTTGCCTTCATCCTGATCGTCTATCCAGCCTATGTGCTGGCGCGCAGGCGCCCGATTGCAAGCCCGTGGGGCGGCGCAGTGGCCGACGGCAGCGTGGGCTTCGGCGGCGGCGTGCTCGGCGGACTGACCGGGATGTCCGGCGTGCTGCCGGTGGTGTGGACCGACGTGCGCGGCTGGAGCAAAGAGCAGCGCCGCAGCGTGCTGCAGGTCTTCAATATTGCGATCCTGTCGTTCGCCTTGGTCTCGCACGCCGCCTCCGGCCTGTTGACGCGGCAGGTGGCGGTCGAGGCGGCGATCGTGCTGCCGGCCACGATCGCCGGTGCGTGGACGGGCGGGTTCGCCTACCGACGGCTCGCCGACCGCGGCTATCAGCGCGTGGTCATGGTGCTGCTGCTGGCGTCAGGCCTCGGGCTGATCTGGGCCACGTGGTGAGCTGCGCCACCAATCGCCGAAGGCCAAATCTCTCAACGGCCGGGGTTTCGTCGCGGCGGCGGAGGTGGCGGTGTGATCTGGCCCGCCCCGAAATTCGTTGCATTGCCGAGAATCTGCGAGGCGTCGAGCTGGCCGCCGTCGGACGGCATCCACGGCACCTGCGGACAGTTCGCGCTTGGCACCGACCCGAGGCCGCAATGGCCGATATTCGCGCCCTTGAAGCCGGGGACGCCGCCATTCTCTCCGAACGTGCTCGTGGTATGCGCCTGATAGAAGGCGACATCGGCCGTGGGGATGCGTCCCAGGTCCTGTATCGGTGTGTTCCAGCCCTGGATCAGCGCCCCGAAGTCGGACCGCGTGATCAGGAATGTGCCGGCGCCGTTGACGATCTTGATGATGCCAGAGACGTTGATGACCTTGACGCCGTTCGGGCCCTGGACGACGGTGACCGTGCCGCCGCGGATGCCGATATTGGCGGCCGACGTCGTGATCGATGCCTCGCCCTGGTGGCTCAATTGGCCGCCGACGAAGCGCAACGCCCCCTTGGTCAGCGACACCAGCATGTGGCCGCTGTTGGCGTTCGGATCGTAAACGTATTCGTCGATGACGATGTCGGTGTTCGGCGCGATGCTCATCGTCGACTTGTCGGTGAACAACAGCTGCACGGTTCCCGCCGGCGTCGTGTGAACCTTCTCCTTGTGCACGATATGGGCGCCGACGACGAGCGGCGCGGTAGCGCCGCCGGGCGGCGTCGATTCCGACAGCGGATTGACCGCCGTCGCGGTGCCGACCTGTTGCGCGGCGGCCGATGCCGCGGCGAGCGGCGTGCCCGCGAACGCAACGACGAGCGCAACGATGAAACGGCGCGATGGTGCCATTGCTGACCTTTAGAATCGCATGGTCGGGCCGGCGGTGACGCTGAAGTCATGCATCGAGAACGCCGAGACGTTGGACACGTCGGCGCGGTATTGCGCCAGCATGCCGAGATAAAGCAGTTTCCAGATCGGCACTTCGAGGCCGAGCCCCAGGCGCCATTCGAGAATGTCCGGCGTGGTGAACGGATTGATGGTCGGATCGGGCGCGTTGTATTGCCACCAGCTCACGCCGGCCGTCGGCGTCAAGGTCCAGGTCCGGCCGTCGCCGAGCGGCGAGAAATTCCACGGCAGCCAGATGTCGCCGGCATAGGCGTTGTAGCCGAACGGGTTGAAGGTGGCGTCGGCGTGCGCATAGGTCACGCGCGACTGAAAGCCCAGGCTGCCATAGACCGGTCCGGACGCCTGCAGCCCGACGGTCGACAGCGTGCCGTTCATGCCGCTGGCCAGCGGATAGAGCGTCAGGTTGCGGAAGCTCTGCTGCACGATCTCGGCGTAAGGGTCGAGCGAAGCGTCGCCGAGCTTGATATGCGCGGTCAGGCCGCCGCCGAGGCCGCCATAATACGCGGCGTCCGCCAGCGTGGCGCCGGTGGCGACGAAATAGGGTTTGATCGACAAGCCGGTGACGGTGTCGGACATAATGCCGAAGCGCGGCCCGGCGCGTAATTCCATCACGCCGATATCAAATTGATGCAGCTTGAATTGCTGCGCGTCGTAGCCGACCGCCGAGGCTTCGAACGTATTGCCGTTCTGTTGCTCGTAATCGTGGACGTAGTTCAAGCCGAACGCGCCGAACCAATTCCCATCGGGCCGCGCGGCAAATGTGTTGTTGAACTGCTTGCCCGAGGCCAGCGCCGTCCCGGCCGCCGGGCCCAAGGCGGCGTTGGTCTGGTAGCGGAAGCCCGATTGGACATAGCCGCTGAACTGGTCGGGCTGCAGCTTCTTGTCGATGTCGGCGATGAGGTCTTCGCTGCGCTGCCGCAACGCCGGCGTTATGTCCTTCATCTTCAGCGCCGAATCGAAATAGCTGCGCGCCATTTCGTAGGAGCCAAGCCGGTAATACAGCACGCCGAGCTCGAAGCGCACGCTGGCGAGGTTTGGATTGTAGAACAAAAGCTGCTCATAGGTGCTGATCGCGGATTCGATATCGCTCGCGGGCGCCTGCGTGGCGTATTGCAAGGCGTTGTTGAAGTTCGCCGGCTGCGCCAGGATGCCCTGGAACAGCGGATTCAAAAGATCGGACGTGGTTTGCGATTCTGCCGGCAGGCACGAAACAACAAGCAACAGCGCCGGCGCCAATGCACCCGCAACTCTATTCCACGATGCGCGCCAAGTGCCGTCTTTCAAGTTGCTACCCGCTCGACGATTTCGCCTGCCGGATTTGGCAGCTTCGCTTTGCTGGTATTATCGTCCGCCCGTTGTCCGCAGCCTCGTCGCAACTTAGCGCCGCAGCCGGGGCAAGTCGAGTTTTCTGCAAGAGCGGGAACTTATTGCGGCACGAAATTCGCGGCCTTGAGCAGTTTTGCGCTGCGATCGAGATCGGCGCGGAGGTATTGCGCGAATTCCGCGGGGGTTTTCGCTGCAGCCTCGATGCCGAGC
Source organism: Xanthobacteraceae bacterium (assembly GCA_050010715.1). GTDB lineage: Bacteria > Pseudomonadota > Alphaproteobacteria > Rhizobiales > Xanthobacteraceae > BOG-931. The sequence continues at coordinate 7,351 of JBEKKM010000155.1, forward strand.
GCGTCAAGGCGCCCGTCCGCGGCCAGCGCCTTGACGGCGTCGTTGACCCAGCCGTTGATCGTATTAACCAAACCGGCCGGCATGCCGGGCGGTCCCCACATCGCCCACCAGGCGCCGAAATCGAGCTCCGGCAGCCCGAGCTCCGCCATGGTCGGAATGTCGGGCGCGAGCGCGCTGCGCTTTTTGCCGGTCACGGCGACCGCGCGGACCGTGCCGCCGCGCACCAGCGGCAACAGCGCCAGCATCGCCTCGATCATCATCGGCACGTGGCCGCCGGCGACGTCGTTGGCGGCCGGCGCCGTGCCGCGGTAGGCGACGATCGGCACACTCAGGCCAATATTTTGCAAGCCGGTATATTGATTGAACGCGACCTCGGCGAGGTGACCGGGCGCGCCGAGCTGCGCGGTTGCGAACGACCAGTCGTCGGGCTTCCTCTTGGCGGCGGCGACGATGTCGGCGATGGTTTTTTCCGGCCGGCTGTTGGCGATGATGTGGATCAGCGGCGCCTCGCCGGCCAGCGCGATCGGCGTGAAACCGGTCAGCGGATCGTAGGGCACGTCGCGCATCACCAGCCGCGCGACGTTGTGCGTCGAGGCGTGGAACAGCACCGTATAGCCGTCGGGCGCTGCGCGCTGCACGTCGAAGCCGCCGACCGTGCTGTTGCCGCCGGTGCGGTTCTCGACGACGAAGTCCGCCTTGCGCTGCGACGAAATTTTTGCCGCGATCAAGCGCGCGAAGGTGTCGACGCCGCCGCCCGGCGCCACCGGGACGATGATGCGGATCGGGCGTTCGGGAAAATTCGATTGACCGCGCGCGAGGCGCGGCGCGAGCGCGGCGCCCGCACTTGCCAGCAACGAAGCGATCGCGAACCGGCGGTTCATCATTTGTATCCGAAGAAGCGGCGTTGTGCCGTTATACCATTGCCGCGGATTTCAATGCAGCTATAGTCGGGCCGACATTCGCAAACCACATCGACGGAACGGTTCGCCATGGCCGCGGAAAGTGCGATCCCCACAATCGACGTGTCGCCGTTGCGCGGCGGCAACGAAACCGCCAAGCGCGAGGTGGCGCGGCAGATCGATGCCGCCTGCATGGACACCGGCTTCTTCCTGGTAGCCGGCCACGGCATCGCCCAGGAACAGATCGAAGCTACGCGGCAATGCGCCATCGACTTTTTCGCGCTGCCGGTCGAAGAGAAAATGAAGGTGCAGCGGCCGCCGGCGAAAATCAGCCGCGGTTACAACTGGCTCGGCGACCGTTCGGTCGCCTATTCGATGGGCCAGGTGGCGCCGCCGGACATCCAGGAGGCTTTTGCCTTCGGCCCCGAGCAGGTCGCCGATTTGGCGTCCCGCGTCGACAACACCGCCGCGCAAATGTATGCGCCGAATATTTGGCCGGAACGGCCGCGCGATTTCAAACCCATCATGCTGTCCTACTACGACGCCATGCAGGGATTGGCGTCGCAGGTGCTGCGCGCCATGGCGATGGCGCTCGACATCGACGAAAGCGATTTCGCCGGAAATTTCGATCGCCAGGCCAGCGTCACCCGCATCATCCGCTATCCGGCGGTGACGCAGCAGCCGCTGTCGGGGCAGTTGCGCGCCGGCGCGCATACCGACTACGGCGCCATGACCTTCGTGCGCGGCGACGACGTGCCGGGCGGCTTGCAGGTCAAGCATCGCCGCGGCGACTGGCTCGACGTGCACATTCCGCGCGACGCCTTCTGCTGCAATATCGGCGACCTGTTGATGCGCTGGTCGAACGACCGCTGGGTGTCGACCTTGCATCGCGTCGCCGTGCCGCCGCCGGACGCCAAACCGACCGACCGCATCTCGCTGGTGTTCTTCCAGTATCCCAACCCGGACGCGGTGATCCGCTGTTTCGAGAGCTGCGCGGGGACGACGGAAAAATATCCGCCGATCACGGTGGCCGAGCACTATCTCGGCAAGCTGATGAAGGCCGGCCACTCACGGCTCGATGCCGATGCCAAGGTCGCGTTGGCGGGTGGCGCGCAGCGCGAGGCGCAGGCGGCGCATTGATCGGCACTTCGCAGCGGCGGAGCGTCAGTGCGCGGCGGAATGCTTGCGCACCAGATTGATGATCGCGGAGAAGTCGAGCGCGCTGTCGTTTTCCTGGACGAAGTGCTGATAGATTTGCGCGGCATGCGCGCCGAGGGCGGTCTCGGCTTGCACCGAATCCGCCGCCGCCTTGGCGAGCTTGAGATCCTTGAGCATCAGGGCCGCGGTGAAGCCCGCCTTGTAGCCGTTATTGGCCGGGCTCGCCGGCACCGGCCCGGGCACCGGGCAGTAACTGGTCAGCGACCAGCATTGCCCCGACGAGGCCGCGACCACGTCGAACATCGCCTGGTGCGACAGGCCGAGTTTTTCGCCGAGCACGAAGGCCTCGCTGACCGCGATCATCGAGGCGCCGAGAATCATGTTGTTGCAGATTTTCGCCACCTGGCCGTTGCCGGCCTCGCCGCAATGCACGATGCGCTTGCCCATGTGTTCGAGCACCGGCTTGCCGCGCGCGAAAGCGTGCTCCGAGCCGCCGACCATGAAGGTCAGCGTCGCCGCCTTGGCGCCGCCGACGCCGCCGGACACCGGTGCGTCGAGGGTGGCGATGCCGCGCGCGGCCGCGAGCGCATGGGCCTTGCGCGCGCTGGTCACGTCGATGGTCGAGCAATCGATGAACAGCGTGCCTTGGCGAGCGTGCGGCGCGATGTCGTTCCACACCGATAGGACATGTTCGCCCGCCGGCAGCATGGTGACGACGACGTCGGCGCCTTCGACGGTTGCTCTGGCGTTGGCGACAATCTGGACGCCGTCTTTTGCCGACGCCTCGCGCGAGGCCGGAACGACGTCGAAACCGGCAATGTGATGGCCCGATTTCACCAGATTGGCCGCCATCGGCGCGCCCATATTGCCCAAGCCGATAAATCCGATGGTCGCCATGTGCGTTTTCCTTTTTAGTTGTCGAATTTCAGTTCAAGCGCCCCGACCGGCTTAAAGTGACGCTCGACGATCTCGGGCGTGACGGCTTCGAGCGTATCCGGGCGCCACACCGGGTTGCGGTCCTTGTCGACGATGGCCGAGCGGATGCCTTCGATGAAATCATGGCCGGCGACGCAGGCGAGCGAGATGCGATAATCCTGCTGAAAACTCCGCTCGACGCGGTCGAATGATAGCGCCGACCTGATGTTTCGCAATGTGATCTTGAGCGAGGTCGGCGACATTTTGCGCATCGTTTCCAGCGCCGCGCCCGCCTTCGCCTCGCCGCTGCGCGCCAACCGATCGACAATCTCCTCGACACTGTCCGCGCCATAGCAGCGATCGATCCAAAACCGCGCCGCGGCGAGGCGGCCGGCCGCGGGCGGCAACGAGAATTTATCGAGCCGCGCCTTGGCGTCGTGGTGGCCGCGGCAGTCGGCCAAGGCCGCCGGCAGCTCGCCGAGCCGCGCCGACGGAATATGCAGGTCGGCGAGGCCGCAAGAGATGGCGTCTGCCGCAGCGGCGCGCGCGCCGGTCAAGGCGAGATAGGTTCCGGTAAAGCCGGGCGCGCGTGCCAAGAGGAAACAGGCGCCGACGTCGGGAAAATAACCGATCGCGACTTCCGGCATGGCGACCGACGAGCGTTCCGTAACGATGCGGTGTGACGCGTGCGCCGACAGGCCGACGCCGCCGCCCATGACGACGCCGTCCATCAGCGCGATCACGGGCTTCGGATAGCGCGCGATCAGGACGTTGAGGCGATATTCGGTGGCCCAGAATTTTTCCGGCAGTTTTTTGTCGCCCGACTTCGCCGCATCGTACAGCGCGCGGATATCGCCGCCGGCGGCAAAAGCCCGCCCGCCGGCGCCGTCGAGCAGGATCGCACCAACAGCCGGATCGTCCGCCCATGCGCGCAGCAGCGCCGTCATGGTGACGGCCATGTCGAGCGTGATGGCGTTGAGCGCTTGCGGCCGGTTCAGCGTGATGCGGCGCAGCGCGCCGTGGGCGCGGACGACGACGTCGCCGTCCTGCAGAACGCGCTCGCTCATCGGCCGACGAGGCTGCGCGCCACGATCAGGCGCATGATCTCGTTGGTGCCTTCGAGGATCTGGTGCACGCGCAGATCGCGCACGATCTTCTCGACGCCGAATTCGGCGAGGTAGCCATAACCGCCGTGCAGCTGCAGCGCCTGGTTGGCGACGTCAAAGCAGCTGTCGGTGACGAAGCGCTTGGCCATGGCGATGAGCGCGGTGGCATTCGGCTCCCTGCGGTCGAACGCGGCGGCGGCCTGCCACAGCAGCGCGCGCGAGGCTTCGAGCGCGGTCGCCATGTCGGCCAAGCGGAATTGCAGCGCCTGGAATTCGTCGAGCCGTTTGCCGAAGGCCTTGCGCTCCTTCATGTAGGCGAGCGCCATTTCCAGCGCTTTCTGCGCACCGCCGAGCGAGCAGGCGGCGATATTGAGCCGGCCGCCGTCGAGCCCGGCCATGGCGATCTTGAAGCCTGAGCCCTCGGCGCCGAGCCGGTTGGCGACCGGCACGCGCACGTTTTCGAACATCATCGCGCGCGTCGGCTGCGCGTTCCAGCCCATCTTGCGTTCGCTATTGCCGAACGAAATGCCCGGCGTGTCGCCGGGAACGATCAAGGTCGAAATCCCGGACGCGCCGTCGCCGCCAGTGCGCGCCATCACCGCGTAAAGGTCGCCGACACCCGCGCCGGAGATGAATTGTTTCTGGCCGTTGATCACGTAAATGTCGCCGTCGCGCACCGCGCGCGTCGCCAGCGCCGCCGCGTCAGAGCCGACGCCCGGCTCGGTCAGGCAATAGCTGCCCAAAAGCTCCATGGTGCACAGTTTTGGCAGCCACTGTTTGCGCTGCGCCTCGGAGCCATGGGCATCGATCATCCAGGCGACGAGATTATGGATCGATATATAGGCGGCGACCGTCGGGCAGCCGGTCGCCAGCGCCTCGAAGATCAAGGTCGCAGTCAGCCGCGACAGTCCGGAGCCGCCGACGTCTTCGGCGATATAGACGCCGCCCATGCCGAGCGCCGCGGCTTTGCGCATTTCGGCGACGGGAAAATGCCGCGCCTCGTCCCAGGCCACCGCGTTCGGCGCGAACACTTCGTCGGCAAAGCCGCGCGCCATGTCGCGCACGGCGATCTGATCCTCGTCGAGGGCGAATTGCGGTGACGCGCGGGGGGATGGATCGAGCATGTAAAACATCAGCCGTCGGTGGCGGTCGCGAGCTCTTGCTCGATTGGCCGCGCGGCGCGCGATTGCCAAAAATCGTGCGCGGCCATGCCGACGGCCATGGCGATGACGAAGACGAACACGCCGGGCGACAGCGTCGCCAAGTCCGCGATCGCCGGCCCGGGACACAAGCCCACAAGACCCCAGCCGATGCCGAACAGCGCCGCGCCGGTCAGAAGTGGCCGGTCGATTTCGGTCGCGCTCGGCCACAGGCTTTTCGGTGCAAAGACCGGCGTGCGCGGCCGGATCAGCGCATAGCCGATGCCGGTGACGACAAGGCCCGCCGCCATCACCACGATCAGGCTCGGATCCCAGGTGCCGCTCGGAATGCCGAACACGTCGAGAAAGCCAAGGACTTTCGTCGTCTGCACCATGTGCGAGATCACGAGGCCCGAGCCGAAGATGAAGCCGCAGAGAAGGCTTGCCAGTGCCGGCATGACTCAGCCTCCAATGACGTGGTGCGTCAACGCGACGACAATGATCGCGGCGATCATGAAGATCAGCGTCGCCACGATCGAGCGCGGCGACAGCCGGGCGATGCCGCAGATGCCGTGGCCGGACGTGCAGCCGTTGCCGAGCCGGGTGCCGAAGCCGACCAACAGGCCGGCCACCGCGACGGTGATCATGCTGCCGGGCATCTGCGGCATCGGCACCGGGTGGCCGAGCAGCGCCGCCGCCAGCGGCGCCAGAATGAGGCCGGCGATGAAGGCCACGCGCCACAGCCGGTCGTCGGTGCGCGGGTTGAACAGGCCGCCGGCAATGCCGCTGATGCCGGCAATGCGGCCGGTGAACAGCATCAACAGCACCGCGGCAAGCCCGATCAGCGCGCCGCCGATGGCCGCCGAGACCGGAGTGAAATTGGCCATGATTTGCCTCGTGGCGAAGGACGGGGCGCGGGTTTGTCGCGACCGCGCGATAGGCTAAAGATTATGCCGTCCCCCTCCGCACCGCAACGAGAGGCGCCGGCATGGATTTTACACTTTCGCCCGAGATCGAGGATTTGCGCGTCCGCACCCGCGCCTTCGTCGATGAGCACGTGTTGCCGCTCGAGGCCGATCAGCACAATTTCTCCGATCATGAAAATATCCCGCACGAGCGGCTCGCGCCGGTTCGCGATAAGGCGAAGAAGGCCGGGCTGTGGGCGCCGCAGTCGCCGAAGGAATACGGCGGCATGGACCTGCCGATGGTCGCCTGGGCGGTGATGTACGAGGAGGCGGCGCGCTCGCTGTTCGGGCCGCTGGCGCTCAACTGCATGGCGCCCGATGACGGCAACATGAATGTGCTGAAAAAGCTCGGCACGCCGGCGCAGAAGGAAAAATGGCTGCGTCCGATCGTCGAGGGCAAGGTGCGCTCGTCCTTCGCCATGACCGAGCCGGCGCCGGGCGGCGGCTCCGACCCGAGCATGATGAAGACCTATGCGGAGAAGCACGGCAGTACCTGGAAAATCTACGGCCGCAAGTGGTTCATCACCGGCGCCGACGGCGCCGCGCATTTCATCCTGGCGGCGCGCACCTCCGACGACAGGCGCAAGGGCATCACTACGTTCCTGTTTCACAAGGACCAGCCCGGCTGGCGCATCCTGCGCCGCATCGAGATCATGGGCCCGGAGGAGCACGGCGGCCATTGCGAGCTCGAATTCGATGGCCTCGAAGTCCACGACGACGACGTGTTCGGCGGCATCGGCAACGGCCTCAAAGTGGTGCAGGTGCGGCTCGGCCCGGCGCGGCTCACCCACTGCATGCGCTGGCTCGGCTGGTCGAAGCGCTGCGTCGAGATTGCGCAAGAGTACGTCGAGCGCCGCGAGGGTTTTGGCGTAAAGCTTGCCGACCGCGAGAGCGTGCAGATGAAGCTCGGCGAGGTCGGCCACAACATCCATATCGGCCGCCTCCTCACCATGCACGCGGCGTGGAAGCTCGACCAAGGCGACTACGCGCGCAAGGAAGTGTCGATGGCCAAGCTGCATTGCGCCAACACGCTGCACCAGTCAGCCGACGTCGCCATCCAGCTCAACGGCGCCCGCGGCTATTCCAAGGACACCATCGCCGAATGGGTCTACCGCGCCGCCCGCGCCGCCCGCCTGGTCGACGGCGCCGACGAGGTGCACAAGATGGTGCTGGCCAAATTCATGCGCCAGGAAGGCCGCGATTTCTGGATGTGGAGCGCGGGGAATAGGGTGTAGGCGGTCATCGTCTGTCCAGGGCGCGTGTACTCATAAACGCATGGACAATGTCAGCTTTCTGAGTGGATATCGTCGTAAAACTGCGCAGATTTCTCGAACATCGCGCGTGTTCCCTCCCGCCAATCGCCGGTCGATTTGGGTGCGGGCGTTGGCGATGGCCGTGTGGGTCGTCTGCACCATAATGGGCTTTTCGGCATTTCATTATAATGCGCGGCCAACAAGGGCGAGCGCGACCCGGTGCGCCGCGTCGCTTCGACATCGTTTTTAGCGATGTGGTGATGCCCGGAATTGATGGCGTAGCGCTTGGTCACAAGATCAGACGACGTTTCCCGCACATTCCGTTCGTCCTGACCAGCAGCTACAGCCACGTCTTAACCGGCGAGAGCCAGCACGGCTTTGAACTGCTGCAAAAGCCTTTTTCAGTGGAGGATCTCTCACGCGTGCTACGCCGCGCCCTAATGGATCGCGTCTCGCGGTCAGGGCAGTAGCGTTCGCCGCTCGCCGACGCCGATAGGCCGCATCCGGTTATCATACTTGCGGTGCGAAATGTCGTTATTGGCCGATTGTGTTGCAGAAGTAGGTTTTGCAGGGCGCGTTCAGGGACGAAGGTATTTTTGGACTCAGCCGAGGCGATGGCTTTGCGCCAGCCCCATGGCGGAGCGGCGGCGCTGACGC
>JBEKKM010000156.1:0-11520 GCA_050010715.1 Xanthobacteraceae bacterium
AGAGTGTCACCTTGACGTTCTCCTCGCGCGGTACGAGATCGGCGGGCGCGGGCAGAAAGTCCTCAATCACCCGGACGCGGCCGATTTCTCCCGCCGTGTATCTAACGGTCCTGTTGCTCATAGACTCGCTTTCCTTTCCGCCAATATCCGGCGCCGAAGATGCGGATTCGGCCGCCGCGCCATGTGAAGCGCACCGTCAACACGCCGCCCCCGACCACGCCAAAGCAAAAATAGCGCCGCTCTGCGCCGCTATGGTCCAAATCCTCGGCGATGACGCGGCGTGGATCGAAGAAGGCTGCCTGCGCCTGGGCAAACGCGACGCCGTGTTTCAGGCGATTGGCACGATCCTTGGCCTCATCCCATTCGAAGCTCGGCTCGCGGGCCATGCGTATGTAGAGTATGCCATATTAATGTATGGCGCAAGACCGCGTAGCTCGTAGGGTGGGTAAAGGCGCGCAGCGCCGTGCCCACGCGGCTATGCACAGCGTGGGCTTCGCTGCACTCAGCCTACCCTACAGCCCGAACAGCTTCTCCGCATTGCCGTGCGCAATCCGCTCCTTGTCCGCGGCGCTGACCGGGATTTGCTCCAGGAAGGCGCGGGCTTGCGCCATCGAGCCGTAGGGGTGATCGACCGAGAACATGATGCGCTCGGCGCCGACTTCGAGCAGCAGCCCTAAGAAGGTCGCCGGAAAATTGAAGCCGCCGAAGGTGTAGTGGACGTTCTGGCGCAGGTAGTCGCCGAGCGTGCGATTGAGCTTGGTCAGCGGCGGCTGCAGGTTGCGGTCGAGCCGCGGCAGCATGAAGGACAGACCCTCGCTCAGATGTCCGACCACGATCTGCAGTTTCGGATAGCGGTCGAACACGCCGCCCAGGATCAGGCGGATGACGTGAATGGCGGTCTCGATGTGCCAGCCCCAGCCCGAGGTGGCGAACACCCAGCTCACTTCCGCCGAAAAGCCGGAATATTGCGCCTCGACCACCGCCTGCGGCGGCCGCGTCGGGTGCATGTAGATCGGCACGTTGAGCGCCTCGGCACGCTCAAAGATCGGCCAGAAGAATTTGTCGTCCATATAGCGGCCGCGGATGTGGCCGTTGATCAGCGCGCCGCGAAAGCCGAGTTCGCGCACGCAGCGCTCAAGCTCCGCGGCGGCCTTGTCCGGCGCGGCCGTCGGCAGCGTGGCAAGCCCGGCAAAGCGGGTTGGATACTTCTTCACGGCAGCCCCAAGAAATTCATTGGCCTCGCGCGCCAAGGGCACCGCTTCCGCCGCGTCCAACTGCTCGGTGCCCGGCGCATTGATCGACAGCACCTGCATGTCGATGCCGGCGGCATCCATGTCCGCGATCCGCTTGTCGCCGATCTCGACGAGCTGCTCGAGGATTTTTGCGCCGCGGGCGCCGGTCTTGGCGATATTGTCGCGCAGCTGCCGGCCGGCGCCGTCGAGAAACCCGGGCGGCGCGAAGTGCTCTTCAAGGGTGATGGTGCGCATAATTGTCTTTCCGTCGTGTTGCCGGCAGCCATCATGGAGCGCCGGACCGCGCTCGGCAATGAGCGCAGTCGCAAGGCTGACCCTCGGCGGTCAGCAGCTCGCTGAGTCGTAATCTGCTTGCTTACTTGGAAAACTGCTTGGCGGCGGCAATGGCGCGCAGTTTTGCGGCGCGCGCCATCATCTGTTCGCGCAGGCAGGAAAAGACGTCGGCATAGATCGGCGGATTGCCGTGGATGAGATCGCCGCAATCGTCACGGGTCTTCAGCCAAGCGCGCTGATCGGCACGCAATGCGTCGGCGTCGGCCGCGCTGAGCGCCGCTAGCGCCTGCGTGAACGACGCCGCGATATCGCGGTCGAGGCCTTCGAGCTCCGGCAGGCCGCAAATCTCCTTTTCGGCGATGCTGGACGCGCGCTTGCAGTCGAAGCTCGGTGCGGCACGCAGGCGGGGCGGCGAACCGGCAAGGACTCCGGCGGCAACGAGAGCGAGCAGCAACGCGTATTTGAACGAACGCATGTCGGATGATCCGCCGGGCCTCAAAATACGCGGCATTGGCGCGAGACCTGGGCGGTGCCACCAGCGGCTTTGACTTTCATGGCGTAGGTTTTCTTTGCCGCCGCGCCGCTCGATGCCGCGCCGAGGATCATCGTGGCGTGGCCCGATGCCGGCCCCTTGGCGCCGACCACATAGGCGTCGATCGTGCATGTCAGCCGCTTGTCGCATTTGTTGGCCAGCCCGATGACGAAGGTGACCGCACTACCGTAGCTTTGATAATCGCCGGTCTCGTCGATGCAAGCCGCCTGCCCGGTCGTGCCGGGATCGGGCATGGGATTTTGCTGTACGGCAGGCGGGGCGACGGTGCCGGGCAACGGGTTAGACGGCAATTGCGGCGGCTTGTCGGGAGCGGGTGCGGCTTGTTGTTGGTTGTCGGAAGACGGCGCCGCAGCCTCGGCCAATGCCGGGGCGGCCAAGCTCGCGCCAAGAACAAGCATGACAATTCGCGGCCCGAATGCCGACATGAAGCGCAAGCCCGTCCTCCTCGATCGCAGTCTATCGGCATCTGTCGCCACGCTGCGGCGCGAGGTTCATCATCGGCAAAAGTAGCGAAATCTTCAGCATTTTCGCTTTCATTGCATTTTTAGGCACCGCGCCGGCGGCATATCGAAGCCGCGAGTCGCAGGCATCATTGGGGACACCGACATGCGCAATTCCGTCGTTTTCCGCAGCGCCCTGATCTGCGGCGTATTGGCAGTCGCCGGCTACATGTACGTGTTGGCGCGAAACAGCCTGGCGATGGACAAGGAAAGCAGCGCCTTCGCCATGAATACGGTCGTCGCCGTCGGCGCCCATTGGGATCCTGCCGAACTGTGGCAGCGCGCCACGCCGCATTTTCGCGAACAAACCACGCAAGACGCGTTGCGCGCGCAATTCGACGCCGCCAACGGCAGGCTCGGCCCGATGACGGAATCGCTGGCCATCGCCGGCAAGACGTCGTTCCCGATCATTCCGACCGGTGCGCCGCTCTTCGCGGATTACATCGTGCGCTCGGTCTTCGCCAAGGGCGAAGCCGACATCGTCGTCCGCACCGTCAAGACCGGAAACACCTGGGTCATCGACAGCTTCAGCATCGGCGCATCGCCGGAGATGCGAAAGGTGCTCGGCCTACGGGGCTGACGCTACGACGCGGCCGCGCGCCTCAGTGATGCATCTCGTCGCCCGGCATGATGCCCCAGAGATTGGAGGCAGACGGGTCCTTGGCCCACACTTTCGGACGTTGCGGGTTATCGCGGTGCCACGGCCGCGGCTCGAAATAGCCGAGCTCCTCGTTCATGCGGTCGAGCTCGGCAAACAATTCGGTGATCAGGCCGGCCGGGCTGCGGTGATAGGTGAAAAGATTGTGGCCGATGCCGTGGCGTCCCGGGCCCCACAATAGCTTGTAGCCGTTGACGGAGAGGAAATCGCATGCCGTCTGCATGTGGCCCCAGTCGCGCAATTCGAACGCGGTGTGGAAATGCCGGTTCGATCCGGTCTGCATCAGATTGATGGTGTGGTGGTCGGGCCCGCAGCGCAGGAACGAGAAAAAGTCGCCCATCCAGTCGGACTCGCGAAAACCCAGCACGTCGCAATAGAACTTGGTGACATGCTTGACGTCGGTGACGTGAAAGGCGACGTGACCGAGCTTGTGCGGCACGATGCCCTTGGCCTGGAATTTCTGGTGCGAGAAATCGGCGCGCTTGAACACTTCCATCACCGTGCCCTTCGGATCTTCGAAGGTGAGCAGGTCCGAGATCGAAGGCTCCGGGTCCATCCTGCGCTGGGTCTTGATGCCGTGGCCCTGGACCTGCTTCTCGAACGCATCAAGATCGTCGCTTTCGCCGAGCTGGAAACCGACGCGCGTGCATCCTGCCTGCGTACTCTTGCGCAACACCACCGAGTGATGATCGACGGTGTTGGCGAGAAAGGTCGCGTCCTTCTCCTTGGCCGCGACCGTCATGCCGAGGATGTTGCTGTAATAGTCGGCCTGCTGCTCGACGTCGGGCACTTCGTAGCTGGCGTGAGCTATTTTTTTGACGCGGATCATGCGGAACTCTCCTTGTGTTTCTTCTTCAAACCTTACTTCTTCTCACGCGGCAGCGTGGCGATGACGTCGACCATGCGGGCGACGTCGAAATCGCCGAATCCCATCTCCATGAAGCGATCGTAAAGCGTCGATGCGCGGTCGAGCAGCGGCGTCGCCACACCGACGCTGTCGGCGAATTCGCCGATCATGTGGAAATAGTGCTGCAGCGCCGGCACAGTGCCTTGCACCGGCAGGAAGCGGCGCTCCGCCATCCACGGCGCGCGGATGCCGAATTGGGTCGAGCCGCCAGAGCCGGTGGCGATGGCTTTGATCATCAGCGGCACGTCGACGCCGGCTTTGAGCCCGAGCGCCATGGCTTCGGCGGTCGCCGCGATATTGAGCGCGACCAAAAGATTGTTGACCAGCTTGACCCGGCTCGCGGCACCAAACGGTCCAAAATAGAGGCAGGAATCGGCAAAGCCGGCGACCACGCTTTCTGCCTTCTTGCACGCCGCGGCATCGCCGGCGAGATAAATAACGCCCTTCCTCGCCGACACCATGCCCGGCGTGCCGGAGACTTCGCCATCGATGAAGGCCGCACCTTTTTGCGCGAGCGGCGCGATCTGCCGCTCCTTGACCGGCACCGGATGCGAACCGAGCTCGACAATGACCTGTCCCGGCCGGGCCGACTGAACGAGGCCGTGCGGGCCCTGCACCACGTCTTCAAGCGCTTCCGACGAAGGCAAGCACGAGAACACAATGTCCGCCTGCGCCCCGACTTCGGCCGCCGAATGCGCCGGCACGCCGCCGACCTTTTCGAATTCGGCGAGCGACGAGCGGCGATAGCCGACGACGCGCCGGCCGCTCTTGATCAGGTTCTCGGAGATCGGCAGGCCGATCTTGCCGACTCCAACAAAGCCGATGGTCTCCATTTGACGCTTCCTCTAAAGTGTCTTTTCTTATGTCACTTCGATGGACTGATCGGAGAAATTGACCCGCACGCCCAGCGTGCCCTCCATGACGGTCCATTCCTTGAGCTCGAAGGTGCGCAAGCCGTTGGCGAAGAACGGGTCGCCCTCGGCGAGCGCGCGCGCTTCGTCGGCATCCTTGGCGCGCAGCACGGTCAGGCCGTGTCCGGTCGGTGGCCCTTCGCCGTCGGCCAGCGGGCCGGAAGCAAACACGTGGCCGCGCTTCTCCAGGCAGATCATGTATTCGAGATGCGCCGCGAGGAACGGCTGCAATTTGTCCGGCGCCACCGCCGGCGTCGACAGCACGACGTAGAGCTTCTTGCGCAGCATTTTGCGCGTCAGATCGGCAACACGCTCTGCAAAAAACATGACTCAAGCCTCGGGTTCTAGGAACTTAGTTTGCGCATGATCTTATCCGAAAACCGGCATCCACTTTTCGGGATCATGCTCTAGACCAGCCGCGAGCCGTGCGGCAGACCGAGAAAGTGTCGGCCAATCGCTTCGTAGATCGAAAATTGCGACTGCGCCTGCTGCGACACCGCGTGCATGTCGCGGAACCGGCGCTCGAACGGATTTTTCTCGAAGATCGCCGTGGCGCCGGCGGCAAGGTAGGTCTGCTCGACGACGTGCACCGCGGTTTGGCTCAAATTGATCGACGCCATGCGCAGCCGGATGCGCTGATCCATCGTCGGCGTGCCGGTTTGCGCGCCTTGCCAGATCTCCCGCCAGGCTTCGAGGAAAAACGCGCGCGCCGCGGCGAGCTGCGACTGCATGACGCCGACCTGCGATTGCACCACGGCGCTGTCGCGCAATACCGCGGTCTGGCCCTGGGGCGTCTTGCCCTGGGCCAGCGCGCAGAAATCGTCCAGCATGGTGCGCGCAATGCCGAGCGCGATCGCGGGAAAGCTCGAACCGAACAGCTGATAGATGGTGAATTTGTACAGCGGACCGTGCTCGTGGCGCTGCGCCGGATCGAGCGCGTGATAATCGACGGCGTAATCCTCCGGCACGAAGACGTCGGTCAACGTATAGGTGTTGCTGCCGGTGCCCTTGAGCCCCATCACATGCCATACGTCTTGGAAAGTTGCGCACTCGCGCGGCACGACGAACGTCTTCTGCACCGGCTTGCCGCTCGCGTCGCGGCGCTGTTGGCCGTCGGCCTCGTAAATGAAACAGTGCGCGGCGAGCCAGGTGGCGTGTTTGCTGCCGCTGGCGAACGGCCACACCCCGTTGACGCGATAGCCGCCCTTTTCGGCGATTGCCTTGGCATTGTTGGTCGGGCCCCAAGCCAGCACGCCGCGTGGATTCTTCTTGAACAGTTCGTCGGCGATTTCCGGCTTCATATTCCGGCAAATGGTGCCGCAGACCGAGGTCTGGCCGATGCACCAGGCGGTCGAGGCATCGGCCTTGGCGATCTCCTCGATGGCCTGCACGTAGTCGACCGGCGAAACCTCGTCGCCGCCGTAAGAGCGCGGCAGCAACATGCGCCAAAGGCGGGCCTCGTGGAGTGCGTCGACCAGGTCGGCGGGCAGCTCGCGGTCGGCCTCGATGCGCGGCACCGCGGCGGCGATGACCGGAGCCAGGGCGCGGGCATTGGCAACGCAGTCGACTTTTGCCCGGTCATCCATGTGCGTTTCCCAAAACCCGCCAGCTTGTCGCCGGCCGTCGACTATATCTTACCTGCCGCAACGCGGCGGTCCATCGGCGTTCGTGCTGAACCCGCCCCGGCCTCAGTCGCAACGTCCCGAAGGCCATGAACGTTCGGCGTTGCACCGGCGACTAAGCGTCATCCGCAGTCGTGGCGCGAGGGCGGCATGGCTTCCATGCGTGTGACGGTGCTGGTTGCAGGCGTGTTGGCCGCAACCTCCTTTGCCGGCAATTCGGGCTTTGCCGGCAACACAGGCTTGGCCGACGACAGCCCGGATATCGCGTTCGCAAAGCGCATGTTCGCCGGCGGCGCGCCGCAGCCGAAAGGCTATGCCTGCTTCGTCCGCCGCTACGATGCGGCGCATATGGCCCAGCACCCGAAGCAGAAGGTGACGGTGATGAAGCTCCTCATCACCGCCGAAATGGTGCCCGACGACAAAGTGCTGGAATATTCATTCCGGCTCGGGGTGGCCTTTCGCGACCGCCCGGGCGATTTCGATTCCAGCGGCGACTGCGGCCACGCCGCCGTGACAAAGTTGCCGGATCCCGCCGAGACCGTCATCCCGGCGGGAACCGATATCGTCTGCGCCGTCGACTGCGACGGCGGCGGCGTGACCGTCAGCCTCGCCAACAATGACGCTTCCGTGATCGTCAGACCGCTCGAACGCATCCGCATCTGGAAAGGCAAGGACCCCGACGAGTCGGCCGCGACCGCGCTCAACGCCGGCGCCGACGACAAGGTGTTCCGCCTCGACCGGACCAAATTGGACGAATGCACCCCGCTCGTCGCCGACCGCAAGGAACTGGCTGCGATGCGGCACAAGTGACCCGCAGGGTCATTCCGGGGCGGAATGACGTGCTATACATTATGCAAAGCCAATGGAGACAATCATGGAACGACGCTCATTGCTGCAGCTGGCCTGCGCGATCATGCCCATCTCGCTCCTGACCACGCGCGCCGAAGCCGCCACGCCGGATCAATCCAAGGTCGCCTATCACCTGTCCGATCTCGACAAGGTCGATTTCGTGCTCGGCAACATCCGCAACCACTACAACGGCATGGGCGGCCCGGACAAAGTGACGATCGCGCTGGTCGTGCACGGGCCGGCGCTGAAAGCGTTTCATTTGGCCGGCGCCACGCCCGACGTGACCAAACGCACCGACGAGATGAAAAAGTCTGGCCTTGAGCTCAATGCCTGCATCAACACCATGCGGGCGCAAGAGGTCACGCTGAAGGACCTGCTGCCGGGATTCATCGTCGCCGACAAAGGTGGCGTCGTGCGGCTCGCCGAATTGCAATCGCAGGGCTACGTTTATCTGCGGCCGTAATACGCCGACGTCAGTGCGACTGGCCGAGCTTCGCCAGGATCGGCGCGAGGCGCGCCATGTCGGCGCGGATATGTGCGTCGAAATCGTGAAGGCCGATATTGGCCGGCGCAAAGCCTTGCTGGCGGATCTTGGTCTGGATGTCTGGGTCCTTGCCCACTTCGACGATGGCGTCGTGCAGGGTCGCCAGCACGGCGCGCGGCGTCTTCGCCGGCGCCAGGAAGCCGTACCAGGTCGCGTTCACATAATCGACGCCGGCGGAGCGCGCGGTCGGAATTTTGACCGGCTCGGTCACCGGCGCGTCGTCGGCGACGGCGAGCGCCAAGAGGCGCCCGTCCTGAAGCAGCGGCAAAACGAAGGCTTCCGGCGCGAAGGTCGCCTGGATATTGCCGCTCAGCATGTCGGTGAGAATGGTCTGGCTGACCGTGTAGGGGACATGGACCAGTTCGGTGCCGGTTTTGTAGGCGAAATAGGCTCCCGCGATATGCGTCGCGGTGCCAATGCCGGCCGAGCCGTAGTTGATGGTCCCGGGCTTGGCTTTCGCCAGCGCGACGAACTCCTGCAGATTATGCACGCCGAGCGACGGCGGCACTGCGATGACGGTCGGCGCCTGCGCGACCATGCAAATGCCGGCGAAGTCGGCGATCGGATCGAACGGCAGGTTCCGGTTCATCGCGCCGAGGATGGCGTGGGCAGAATTGGTCAATAGCACCGTGTAACCGTCGGGCGAGGAATTGGCGACCGTCTCGGCGCCGATCAGCGTGCCGGCACCGGCGCGATTGACGACGACGGCCTGGTAACCGAACCGCTTGGCCAGGCCGTCGGCATAAAGGCGCGCCTGGATGTCGATCGCTGTTCCCGGCGTCAGCGGCACGACGATGGTGATGACACGCGACGGATAGCGATCGTCCGCGCGCGCCGTCGTGCCGGCCGCGGCGACGATGGCAAGCGCCAGCGCGCATAACCTCGCCAACGCGGTCACAGCAGCACCACGGCGCGCACCGGCGAGGCTTCGGCGCCAACGATGTTGAGCGGCAGCGCGATCAGCGTGAAACGCTCGCTGGTGATTTGGTCCAGGTTCTTCAGATACGGCATGGTGATGACGCCGTGCTCGCTCAAGGTCCGCGAATTGTGAAACACCCGCGGCGCGCCCGGCTCGTCGTTGCCGTGATAGAAATCGTAGCCGACGATGACCACGCCGCTGTCGATCAGCCATTTGGTCGCGCCGATGGTCAGATACGGCGAGGCTTTCATCCATGCGTCGGAGCCGCCGTCGTAGGCATTGTTGTGATCGGTGCGCAACAGCACGCGGTCGCCGCGCTTGACCCGCGGGCCAAGCGCCTTGTCGAGATCGCTTTCGGTGATCGCCTTGCCGGGCATCTTGTCGCGCAGATCGGCGACGATCGCCTCGCCGATGAAAAGCTCGAGCGGCAGCTGATGGATCTGCGTGCCGCCGCGCACGTTATGCTCGGGCGCGTCGACGTGGCTGCCGGCATGCAGGCGCATTTGCACGCCGCGCACGATTTGCCCGGCGCCGCCCGGCGCGTCGTGCTCCTTGAGCACCTCCATGGCGAATTGCATGTCCTTCTTGAAGCCTGCGGGCGTGCGCATGCCGAAATTCTTCGGATCGAGTTCTAGACTGATGTCGACGATCCTACGGCCGGCTACCGGCATGGTGCCGCTCCGCGAATCGGCCGCCCCGGCGACTTCCGCCGTAGCACGCATTGTTCCCCCCCTACTGTTGCCCGCGTCGCTGCAGGCAATCAGTGCACGACTTGTGCGGCGACCGGCAGGTGCGCACCGGACGCAATCCATGCATCGTAGGTCTGAAACTTCACACCGAGCTTTTGGTAATAGACCCGCAGATAGCCATCGCGGCCGCGGCTGACGGCGTCGGGCATGACCGCCTGCACCTCCTGCGCTATGACGCCGACATAGGCCTTGTCTTCGCCGTTATAGCTGAAGCGATAGAAGCCCAGGCCGTTGTCGAGACGGCCGAGCAACGCGATGTCGTGCTTGAGCCTGATGTCGGAGGGGCGTCCGCGGGCGCCGCCGCCACCGCGCGCCGCGCCGCCACCACGTGCGGCACCGCCGCCACCACCACGCGCGGCACTGCCGCCGCCACCACGCGCGGCACCGCCACCTCCGCCGCCGACGCTTCGGGCGTGGACGGCACCGCCGCCACCACCGCCGCCGCCGCCGCGATTAAAGCCTGCACCACCGCCGCCGGTGCCCTTATTTTGGATGGAGCGGTTGCCTGTCTGCCTTGTGTTAGCGCCGGCATTGCCGAGCGACTTATTGCCCGTCGGCCCATTGCCGAGTGACTTATTGCCCGTGGGCCCGTTGCCGATATTACGATTGCCACCTGCACCTGCGCCACCACCTAGGTTCGAGCGGTTGCCAGCGCCACCCGGTTGCAGCACCTGCTGGCCGCCCGAGCCGCGGCCGTTCAGTTGATTGCCGCCGCGCACGTTGCCGCCGAATTTGGCCGCGACGCTCGGGTTACTGTAGCCGACATTGCCGCGGTGCGCCGGATTGTGCGTCCAGTTGTTGCCGTTGACGTTGTTGAGGTTGGCCGAGCGGTTGACGTTGATGTTTCTGCCGCCCCAATTGAAGCCGCCCCCCCAGCGATTACCGCCATATGCCCAACGCCCGAGCGCATAGCCGGTGCCGAACGCCAGCCCGGTCGCGAGGATTCCGACGCCGATATAGGCCGGCGGCGGCCAGTAATAGGGCGGATAGTCCGGATAGTCCCACGGCCCGTAGACCACGGAGGGATCGTAATACGGCACGTAAATCTCGTCCGGGTCGGTCGGTGCGATGTAGATGTATTGCCGCCCGTCCTGCTGTTGTGTCGACACGGTCTGCTGGCTGGTCGACTGCAGCTTGTTGTTGGCTTGCGCTTTTACGCGCAGCCGCTGGATCGCGTCCATGACGTCTGGCTGCTGCGCCAGCACCGCGTCGCCGAGCTGCTGCGTCCAGTCGAGCTTGTTGCTCATCATGTCGAGCACATCGGGCGTGGCCGCGAGCGACTTTATGCTGTCATCCCAGTTTTGCTTGTCGATCGCCGCCTTGAGCGCATCGCCTTGGAGGTTCTTGTTGGTGGTGGCCCAACGGTCGGCCTCGACGACTTCGAGCGGATAGGTCGCGGCCATGAGGATTTCCGACAGCAACGCGTCGGGATAGAGCGCGATCGGAGCGACCAGCGCATCGAGCTGGCCTGCGGTCAGCAATTGCTGCGACGGCGCCGATGCCGGCTGCGATGGCGGCGGCGGCGTTTGCGCCAATACCGCTTGCGGCACTGCAAACAGCAGCGCGACTGCCAGCAGCCTCATTGTCAGCGTGATCATGATCGCCTCCCGGTACTCGCCACAAATGCGCCGGCGATTTTCAAGTTTGTACTCTTTCGTACTCTATCCGCATTCGCACCGGCTTGCACAGTCCCGCAAATGCGATTTCCGTGCCGCCGGCGACATAAAAATTGTGTCACCTTCACGGCACCGGCTGCGGCTGCGGGAATGTCCATTTGCCGCT
>JBEKKM010000157.1:0-11518 GCA_050010715.1 Xanthobacteraceae bacterium
TTCCTTGACCGCGATCGGAGGCATGGTCCCACTCATCAACATGCAGCTAGGCGAGATCATCGTCGGCGGCGTCGGCGCCGGCATGTACGGCATGCTGCTGTTCGTCATCATCTCTATCTTCGTCGCCGGCCTGATGGTGGGCCGCACGCCCGAATATGTCGGCAAGAAGATCGAGGCCAAGGAAGTCAAGATGGCGATGCTTGCCATCCTGGTCCTGCCGCTGATGTATCTCGGCTGGACCGCGTTCGCCATGCTGGTGCCGTCCGCGGTCGCCGCCATGGGCAATCCCGGACCGCATGGCTTCACCGAGGTGCTCTATGCCTATGTCTCGCAGGACGGCAACAACGGTTCCGCCTTCGCCGGCTTGAGCGCCAATACGCTGTTCTACAATCTGTCCGGCGCCATCGCGATGCTCGTCGGCCGCTTCTGGATGATCATCCCGACCATGGCGATCGCAGGCTCGCTGGCCATGAAGAAGACCGTGCCAGCCTCGGCGGGCACGTTCCCGACCACGGGCGGGTTGTTCGTCGGTCTCGTTGTCGGCGTGATCGTGATCGTCGGCGGCCTCACCTTCTTCCCGGCGCTCGCGCTCGGCCCGATCGTCGAGCAGCTCGCGATCAACGCCGGCACACTGTTCTCGTCCAATTAGGCTTATCAGGCCCGGAGTCACTTCGATGGAAACCTCACATCTGCGCAAAAGCATGCCCGTATCGGCGCTCTTCGATCCGAAGATCGTCGGGCCGGCCATCGGCTCCGCCTTCGCCAAGCTCGATCCGCGCACGCTTATGAAGAATCCGGTCATGTTCGTGCTCGAGGTCGTCACTGTCCTGACCACCGTCATTCTGATCCGTGATCTGGTGACGGGCGGCGGACACATCCTGTTCGAGTTCCAGATTATCCTGTGGCTGTGGTTCACCGTGCTGTTTGCGAACTTTGCCGAGGCGATCGCCGAAGGCCGCGGCAAGGCGCAGGCCGATACGTTGCGCCGCCAGCGCAGCGAGACCCAGGCGAAATTGCTGAGCGGCGCGGACCGGAAGAATTTCAAGCTCGTGGCCTCGACCGCCCTCAAGGTCGGCGATGTCGTCCTGGTCGAAGCCGGCGACATAATCCCCTCGGACGGCGAAGTGATCGAGGGCATGGCGTCGGTCAATGAAGCGGCGATCACCGGCGAATCCGCGCCGGTCATCCGCGAGTCGGGCGGCGACCGCTCCGCGGTCACCGGCGGCACGCACGTGCTGTCCGACTGGATCCGCGTGCGCATTACGGCCGCGCCCGGCTCGACCTTCCTCGACCGCATGATCAGGCTGGTCGAGGGCGCCGAACGGCAAAAGACGCCGAACGAGATCGCCCTGAACATTTTGCTGATCGGCCTGACCATCATCTTCGTGTTCGCCACCGCGACGATCCCCAGCTACGTCTATTATGCCGGCGGCACGATTTCGGTCGTGATCCTGGTGGCACTGTTCGTCACGCTAATCCCGACCACCATCGGCGCGCTGCTTTCGGCCATCGGCATCGCCGGCATGGACCGCTTGGTGCGCTTCAACGTGCTGGCGATGTCGGGCCGCGCGGTGGAGGCGGCGGGCGACGTCGATACGCTCCTCCTCGACAAGACCGGCACCATCACGCTTGGCAACCGCCAGGCCACCGAGTTCAAGCCGCTGCGCGGCGTGACCGAACAGGAATTGGCGGACGCCGCGCAGCTTGCTTCGCTCGCCGACGAAACGCCCGAGGGCCGCTCCATCGTGGTGCTGGCCAAAGAAAAGTACGGCATCCGCGGCCGCGACCTCAACGAACTGCGGGCCAATTTCATTCCGTTCAGCGCGCAGACCCGCATGAGCGGCGTTGAAGTCGGTTCCTCCTGGATCCGCAAGGGCGCGGTGGACGCGATCTTGAAGCATCTCAACGGTTTGACGGCCGCGGTCGGCGCCGACACCGCGCGCGAGATTAACGCTATTGCCGATGCTATCGCCAAATCCGGCGCCACGCCGCTCGCCGTCGCCAAGGACGGCAAATTGCTCGGCGTCATCCAGCTCAAGGACATCG
The DNA here is from genome assembly GCA_050010715.1 of Xanthobacteraceae bacterium. Classification (GTDB taxonomy): domain Bacteria; phylum Pseudomonadota; class Alphaproteobacteria; order Rhizobiales; family Xanthobacteraceae; genus BOG-931. The sequence goes on from JBEKKM010000157.1 coordinate 2,047, forward strand.
TCAAGGGCGGTATCCGCGAGCGCTTCGCCGAATTGCGCCGCATGGGCATCCGCACCGTGATGATCACCGGCGATAATCCGATGACCGCCGCGGCCATCGCCGCGGAAGCCGGCGTCGACGATTTCCTCGCCCAGGCGACGCCCGAGGAGAAACTGCGGCTGATCCGCGACGAGCAGGCCAAGGGCAAACTCGTGGCCATGTGCGGCGATGGCACCAATGACGCGCCTGCTCTCGCCCAAGCCGACGTCGGCGTCGCCATGAATACCGGCACGCAAGCCGCCCGCGAGGCCGGCAACATGGTCGATCTCGATTCCAACCCGACCAAGCTCATCGAGATCGTTGAGATCGGCAAGCAATTGCTGATGACCCGCGGCGCGCTCACCACCTTCTCCATCGCCAACGACGTGGCAAAATATTTTGCCATCATCCCGGCGATGTTCGTCGCCTTCTATCCGCAGCTGCAAACGCTGAATATCATGAAGCTGGCGACGCCGGAGAGCGCGATCCTCTCGGCGATCATCTTCAACGCGCTGATCATCATCGCGCTCATTCCGCTGTCGCTGAAAGGCGTGCGCTATCGCCCGATCGGCGCCGGCGCGCTGCTCCGTCGCAATCTTTGGGTCTATGGCGTCGGCGGCGTGATCATTCCGTTTATCGGCATCAAGGCGATCGACCTCGTCGTCACCGCCTTGCATCTCGCTTAAGGAGATACAGTCATGTTGCGCGAAATCCGTCCGGCTATCGTTGTCCTGGTCGCGCTCACGCTCATCACCGGCTTGGCCTACCCGCTGGCCATGACCGGCATCGCCGAAGTCCTGTTTCCGCGCCAGGCGCAAGGCAGCCTGATCGAGCGGGACGGCACGGTGGTGGGCTCCGCGCTGATCGGCCAGGTGTTTACCAGCGAGAAGTATTTCCACGGCCGGCCGTCGGCGACGACCGCGCCCGATCCCAACGATTCGACCAAGACCGTGCCGGCGCCTTACAACGCGGCCAATTCGGGCGGCTCCAACCTCGGCCCGTCCAACAAGGCGCTGATCGACCGCGTGCAGGGCGACATCGACACCTTGAAAAAGGAAAATCCCAACACGCCGGTGCCGCAAGACCTGGTCACCACTTCGGCCTCTGGCCTCGACCCGCACATCTCGCCGGAGGCAGCCCTTTTCCAGGTGCCCCGTATTGCCAAGGCGCGCAATCTGCCCGAAGATCGCGTTCGCCAGCTCGTCGTGGACAACACGGAAGGTCGCCTGTTTGGGTTCTTGGGCGAGCCGCGCGTGAACGTATTGCAGCTCAATCTCGCGCTCGACCATTTGGCCGCCGGATAGGCGCATTTATTCAGTGATGGCGGATCAGCGGCGCGAATCCGAATATCGGCCCTCACCGGAAGCCCTTCTCGAAGCGGCGCGCCGGGAGGAACGACGCGTTGGCAAGCTGCGGATTTTCGTCGGCGCCGCGCCCGGCGTCGGCAAGACCTACGAAATGCTGCAGCAGGCCCACGCCCGGCTCAAGGACGGCTACGACGTCGTCGCCGGCGTGGTCGAGACCCATGGCCGCAGGGAAACCGAAGCGCTGCTGCAAGGCATCGAAGTCATTCCCCGGCGCCGCATCGAATACCGCGGCCAGACGCTCCAGGAAATGGACTTGGATGCGATCATTGCCCGACGGCCGCAGATCGTGCTGGTCGACGAGCTCGCCCACACCAATGCCGAAGGCGGCCGCCATCCGAAACGCTATCTCGACGTTGAAGAGCTCATGAGCCATGGCATCGACGTCTACACCACAGTCAATATCCAGCACATCGAGAGCCTCAACGACGTTGTCGCGCAAATTACTCATGTACGCGTGCGCGAAACCGTGCCGGACACCGTGTTCGATCGCGCCGATGCGGTCGAGCTGGTCGATCTGACGCCAGATGATTTGATCCAACGGCTCAAGGAAGGCAAAGTCTACGTCCCCAAGCAGGCCGAGCGCGCGCTCGAGCATTTCTTCTCGCCGGCCAACCTCACCGCATTGCGCGAGCTCGCGCTTCGCCGCACCGCCGAGCGAGTCGACGAGCAATTGCTCAGCGAGATGCAGGCCCACGCCATCCAAGGCCCGTGGGCTGCCGGCGAGCGCATTGCCGTGTGCGTCAGCGAGGACCCGCGCTCTGCCGGTCTCGTGCGTTACGCCAAACGGCTCGCTGACCGGCTGCACGGACCCTGGACCGCGCTCTACATCGAGGGCCGGCGCGCCGTGCAGCTTTCCGAGGAGGAGCGCGACCGAATCGCTGACACGCTGCGTCTTGCCGAGTCGCTCGGCGGCGAAGCCATCACTTTACCGGCCAGCGACCGCAACATCGCCGACGACGTCATCGGCTATGCTCATGCCAACAACGTGACGCAGATCATCATCGGCAAATCGGCGCGCTCGCGCTGGTTCGAAATCCTGCACGGCTCGGTGGTGCACGAATTGGTGCGCCGTTCCGGCAATATCAGCGTCCATGTCATCGCCGGCGATCAGCTTCCCGGCGGCGCGCTGCCGAAAAAGACCGTCGACACCTCGGATGAGACAAGAGCTTACGATCCCCGCCCGTACGTGCTGGCGCTCGTGGCGGTGGCGATCGCACTCGGCTGCGGCGAATTGGTCAACATTTGGATCGGGGTCGAGAACGTCGATCTGGTGTTCCTCACCGCGATCGTCGGCATTGCCGCGCGCTTCGGCCTGTGGCCGTCCTTGTTTGCCAGCGTCGCTTCGGCACTGGCCTACAATTTTTTCTTTCTGCCGCCGATCTACACGCTGACCATCACCGATCCGCACAATATCGCGGCCTTCGCGCTGTTCACGATCGTCGCCATCATCGTCTCCAACGTCGCGGCGCGAAGCCGCATGCAGGCGGTGACGGCGCAGACGCGGATGCGCGCCGTCGAATCGCTCTATTTGTTCAGCCGCAAGCTCGCCGGCACCGGCACGCTCGACGACGTGCTGTGGGCGACGGCGTACCAGACCGCCTTGATGCTGAAGGTGCGCGTCGTGCTGCTGTTGCCGAGCAATGGCTCGATCGCGGTGAAGGCGGGCTATCCGCCGGAAGACACGCTCGACGACGCCGACATCGCGGCCGCGAAGTGGACCTGGGAGAACGACCGCGCCGCCGGCCGCGGCTCCGACACGCTGCCCGGCGCCAAGCGGCTGTTCCTGCCGATGCATACCGGGCGCGGCGCCATCGGCGTCGTCGGCATCGACAGCGACAAGCCGGGCCCGCTGCTCACGCCCGACCAGCGCCGGCTGCTCGACGCGCTGATGGACCAGGGCGCGCTCGCCATCGAACGCGTGCGTTTGGTCGAAGACATGGATCGCGTCGAACGCACCGCCGAAACCGAACGTCTGCGCTCGGCACTGCTCACGTCGATTTCCCATGACCTGAAAACCCCATTGGCCTCGGTGCTCGGCTCGGCGGGCACGCTACGCGATCTTGCCGACAAGCTGACCGATGCCGAGAAAGTGGAGTTGCTGGGCACGATCATCGATGAATCGGAACGGCTCAATCGGTTCATCGCCAACCTGCTTGACATGACCAAGCTCGAATCCGGCGCCGTGGCGCCAAAGCTCGCGCCGCACGATCTGTCGGAGATCGTCGGCTCGACATTGCGGCGCGCCGCAAAAATCCTGCAGCATCATACCGTGCTGCTCGATCTGGCGACCGACGCGCCGATGGTGGCGATCGATGCCGTCTTGTTCGAGCAGGTGCTGTTCAATTTGCTCGACAATGCGGCAAAATATGCCGCTCCGGGAACGACCATCCTCATCCGCACCTGGCGCGACCAGCATTCGGTCGCGCTGCAGATCATCGATGAAGGCGAAGGGATTCCGCCGGAGGATATCGGACACATCTTCGATAAGTTCTACCGCGTGCAAAAGGCCGACCAGGTGCGTCCCGGCACCGGGCTTGGCCTTGCGATTTCGCGCGGCTTCATCGAGGCGATGCGCGGCACCATCGCCGCCGCCAACCGCCACGACCGCCGCGGCGCCGTGTTCACCATCACGCTTCCCATTCCGCGAGAGCAGCAACATCTGGATGCCGCCGCATGACCGGCGCGCCGCTCAGTGTCCTGGTGGTCGACGATGAGCCCCCTATTCGCAAGCTGTTGCGCCTGGGGCTCACCGCCCATGGCTATCAGGTTCTCGAAGCGCCGAACGGCAAGACCGCACTCGAATTGCTCGGCAAAGGGCCCGACCTGATCATTCTCGATCTCGGCTTGCCCGACACCCAGGGCCACGACCTGCTGCGCACCATCCGCGCCCGCAACGAACGCGTTCCCATCGTGGTGCTGTCCAGCCGCGGTGACGAGGCCGGCAAGGTGCAAGCACTCGATCTTGGCGCCGACGATTATGTGACCAAGCCGTTCGGCATGGACGAGCTTCTGGCCCGGATGCGGGCGGCGCTACGCCACCAGTTGCAGACCCACGGCGAGCGGCCGATCTTCCGGGTCGGCGAGCTGTCGGTCGATCTGGTCCGCCGCATCGTCAAGACCGGCGACAAGGAGATCAAGCTGTCGCCGAAGGAATACGATCTGCTGCGCGTGTTGGTGCAGCATGCCGGCAAGGTGCTCACCCACAAATTCCTGCTCGGCGAACTGTGGGACGATCTGACCGACGCACAATATCTGCGGGTTTATGTGCGGCAGCTGCGGCAAAAAATCGAGGCCGATCCCGAACGGCCGCACTATATTCTCACCGAAACCGGAATCGGCTACCGGCTGCGCGCGCCGGATTGATCCGCCGACGATCGCGCTAGTCTCGTATCTCGCCGCGTCGCCAAAGGGGCACGATGAAAATCTCCGACTTTCTTACCGCGGCTGACGTGAAGGCCGACGTCGCCACCACCGACAAGAAAAAGCTGCTGGCAGAGCTGGCGCGCGACGCGGCAGCGAAAGTCGGCATCGGCGCCGATCGCATCGCCGCCGAGCTGCTCAAGCGCGAGGAGCTCGGATCGACCGGCGTCGGCGGCGGTGTGGCGATACCGCACGCGCGATTTGCGCAAGCCTCGGCGCCGTTCGGACTGCTCGTTCGCCTCAAGAAGGCGATTGATTACGATGCCGTTGACGGAAAACCCGTCGACATCGTTTCTCTACTGCTGCTTCCGGAAAGCTCAGGCGGCGAGCAGCAGCTTGGCGCGCTGGCGAGCGTCGCGCGCAAGCTGAGGACTCCTGCGGTCACGGCCGCGCTCCGTCGCGCGCGCGACAGTATGGACATGTATCGTATATTGACATCAGACTGACCGGCGGGCATCGGCAGGAAATCCGACACATTGCCGTCAGCTTTTGCGCGCCCCACATTGGGCGCTCATTATCGAACGGCAGAGGACATCTCGCATGGCCGACGAACTCATTTTCTATACCAATCCCATGTCGCGCGGACGGATCGCCCGCTGGATGCTCGAGGAAGTCGGCCAGCCCTACAAGACCGAAGTGCTCGACTACGCCTCGACCATGAAGGCTCAGGCCTATCTGGCGATCAATCCGATGGGCAAAGTGCCGGCGCTGCGTCATGGCGACGCTGTCGTCACCGAAACCGCGGCCATCTGCGCCTACCTCGCCGATGCATTTCCGCAAGCCGGAATGGCGCCGCCGCCCGGACATCGCTTGCGTGCGCCTTATTACCGGTGGATGTTTTTCGCCGCCGGCCCGATCGAGGCCGCTTCGAGCAACAAGGCCTTGGGCGTCGTCGTGCCGCCGGAGAGTGAACGGATGATGGGCTACGGCAATATCGCGCTGGTCCTGAAAACGCTCGAAGACGCCGTGTCGCGGGGACATTATCTGGCCGGCGACAGTTTCACCGCTGCCGATCTCTATGTCGGTTCGCAGCTCGGCTTTGGCATGATGTTCGGAATGATCGAAAAACGTCCGGCCTTCGAGCAATATTGGCAACGGCTCAGCAACCGTCCAGCTTACTTGCGCGCCAAGGAGCTTGACGACGCGCAGGTGGCGCAGCAGAAGGCCGCCGGCTGACGGCGCGATTGCGCGGTGGATATCGCGGCGATCAGGAATTATGGTTAAAGTCGAGAGTTCCAGTCTGCAAAAACAATGGATTGCTTCCGTTCGGCGGCGTAAGATTCTGCCGCGGCCGCTTATCGGCGACACATCGGGAGTGCGCGTGCGTTGAAACGGGGTGAGATTCCGTCGATCGGCGAACTGACGTCGTTTGTCGCGGCGGCTCAGCACGGCAGTTTTACCCGCGCCGCCGGCGAGCTCAATTTGACTCAAGGGGCGATCAGCCGCCAGATTCGCGAGCTCGAAATCCATCTCGGCATTCGCTTGTTCGAGCGCATCCGCCAGCGCGTCGTATTGACCGACGCCGGCAAGACATATCTGTCGCAGGTCAAGAAAGCGCTGGACGACCTTGCCGACGCGACGCAGCGCGTGGCGTCGTTTTCCAACAGCACGACCTTGAATCTCGTCGCGCTGCCGACCTTCGCCGCGCGCTGGCTGGTTCCCCGTCTGCCGAATTTCCAGAGGGTGAACCCGAAAATCATGGTCCATATCACGGCGCGGCAGGCGCCGATTGACTCCGCGCTGGAGCCGTTCGACGCCGCGGTGTTCCACAGTGCGTCGCACTGGCCCGGCACGATCTCGCAATATCTGATGGACGAGGACGTCGTCGCGGTTTGTAGTCCGAAATTGAACGCCAGGCGCGCCATCAAGACGCCGGCCGACGTCGTCGAATTCCCACTGTTGCACAAGATGGGCAAGCCGAACCGCTGGGCGGAGTGGATGGCCGAGGTCGGCATCGCACCGGACGGCCTGCTGCACGGCCACGCCTATCAAAACTTCGCCATGGTCGCCCAGGCCGCCGTGGCCGGCCTCGGCATCGCGCTGTTGCCGCATTATCTCGTCGAAGACGACATCGCGGCCAAACGGCTGGAGATCGTCGCCGGCGAATTCGTCGGCATGACCACCTCCTATTATTTGATCCTGCCGGAAACCCGGGCCAGCGCCAGCGCGGTTCAGGCCTTCGCCCAGTGGCTGACCGCCGAAGCGCGCATCTTCAATGCGCGCAGCCGCCGCCGCATCCCGAACAAAAAAACAGTAGAGCATCGGCCGGACGGCGCCAATAAAATAAGTAAAATCCTGCTTGAAGCGGGCGACGCCGTCCGATCGCGGACCACCGCCTGACGCAAATCGCAATTTTTTTAGGAGCGACCGACCCCGCTCACGGCAGCCGCATCAGCGGCTGCCCCATGCGGATTCGCGCGCCTTCCCGCACACCCCCGCACAGCGCATAGCCATCGGGCGCGAACACGATTGCCGTCGAGCCATGCTCGAACCAGCCGAGCTCCTCGCCTTTACCGAACGACGCATCGCAGGCGATGACATTCGGCCCACGATGCCTGAGGTTCAACAGCACGTCGAGACAATGCAGGCGAATGCTGGCGACCAGGATCGCGGCGACCAGAACCAGGGTCACGCTGTCGCCGGTTGCCGCCAACGTCGTGCGCAGCACGGCGCGTTCGTTCCTGCAGAACAGTCGCTCGATGCGTCTGAGCGCGATCGGATTGACGTTCCAGGTATCGCCGGAAATGTAAACCACCTTCTCGACGCGGCAATCGTGCGGCGCGTGGAAGCGGTGATACATGCCCGCAGTCAGGCGCAGCGTCACGTAGCGGCCGTTGCGATACGTCTCGACCAAGCCGCGGTCGCACAGCAGATCGTCCAGCGTGTAGGGAAAGCCCTTGGCCTGGTAGAGGCGCGTGCCGGCGATGGTACCGCAGGCACCGACGATGGCGTCGCAGGGGCTGACCAGGACGCCTGCCGTCTGGTCGATCGGGCGCGCGCCGTCCTTGAGCTCGCGGGTGAAGCAATCGTGCATGCTGCGGAAATGCGTCTTCTTTGCTTCGCTGAGATCGAGATCGGAGAATAGCCGCCATAGCGCGATCGACAGATCGCGCACCAGCGGCTGCTCGATCTGGCTCAGCCAGCCGACGAACTGCGTCGCCAGCCGGCGCGGAATGCGGTTGGTGAGCAGGAAATTGACGTCTTCCTGCGCGAACAGGCGCCAGATTTGCGCGCGGACCGTCATGGCTTTGTAAAACGTTCCGGGTACACCCCGATTCGATGCAATGGGCCACGACCACTTTGGCTGTCTGCGGGCTCGGCGCCGCGGCGCTGGCGACCTCGATGCTGACGCTCGGCCGTCGCCTGGAACTGTCCCAGGCCAAGCACCGCTCGCTCGCCGGCCATGCACGCATGGCGCGCCGCCTCGCCGGTTTCGTGCCGTTCTACGACTACGGCGAGGAGCGGTTTTTCGCCAGCGACGGCGCGCCCGCCGACATCGCAGGCCTGCGCCGCGCCGGCTTCGCCCGCCTGTCGGAGCTTTACAAGACACGCTTTGCCGAGACCATTCGCTGCAGCGCCGAGGCAGCCAAAACCATTTCCGACCTGCAATTCACCGGCGCCTATCGGGTGCCGTTCCAATATCGCCGCATGGTGCGCACGCATCTGCCGCTCGGCACGTTCCTGCAATCGTCCGACGGCGTGACCGTCACCGATCTCGACGGCAACCGCTTCTACGATCTCACCGGTTCCTACGGCGTCAATGTCTTCGGCTACGACTTCTACAAGGGCACGATCGAGCGCGGCGCCGCCCGCGTGCACGAGCTCGGCCCGGTGCTTGGCGCCTATCATCCGCTGATCATCGAGAACACGCGACGCATCAAGGAGATTTCCGGGCTCGAAGAAGTGTCGTTCCACATGTCGGGCACCGAGGCGGTGATGCAGGCGGTGCGGCTCGCCCGCTACCACACCCGGCGCAGCCACTTGGTGCGTTTCTGCGGCGCCTATCACGGTTGGTGGGGCGACGTGCAGCCGGGCATCGGCAATCCGCAGCCTGCGCACGAGACCTATACGCTTGCGGAAATGTCCGAGGACACGCTGCATGTGCTGCGCACGCGCCGCGACATCGCCTGCGTGCTGGTTAATCCGGAGCAAGGCTTGCATCCGAACGCGCCGGCGCCTACGGATTCGTCGTTGCTCGACAGCACGCGCAGCTCTCATTTCGACAGGGCGGCCTACACCGATTGGCTTAAGCGCCTGCGGCAGGTGTGCAGCGAACGCAACATCGTGCTGATCTTCGACGAGGTATTCGTCGGCTTCCGCCTGGCGCCGGGCGGCGCCCAAGAATATTTCGGCGTCCGCGCCGACCTCGTCACCTACGGCAAGACGATTGGCGGCGGATTGCCCATCGGCGTCGTCTGCGGCCGCAAGGATTTGATGAAGCGGTTTCGCGACGACCGCCCCGCCGACATCTGCTTCGCCCGCGGTACGTTCAACGCGCATCCTTACGTCATGGCGGCGATGAACGAGTTCCTGCGTCTGTTCCAGACCGCGGAAGTCCAGGCGCTCTATCGCGACCTCGATGCGGTCTGGGACGGCAGGGCACGGCGGCTGAACCGGCGGCTTGCCGACGAGGGCCTGCCGGTTCAGGTGGCCAACATGTCGGCGCT
>JBEKKM010000158.1:0-11349 GCA_050010715.1 Xanthobacteraceae bacterium
AGGTCGTGCAAATTCCCGGTGGCACCGGCAACATGGTCGCGGCGCTCGACCGCGGCGAGGTCGACGTGACGCAGACCGCGACGCCTTATCTGATCCAGGCGGTGCGCAACGGCTCGCCGGCCGTCGCCATTGCCGGCACCACCGCCAATCCGATCTACAGCCTGATCGCCAAGCCGCAGATCGAAAATTTCGCCGACCTGAGAGGCAAGCTCATCGGCCTGTCGCTGCCGGTCGATACCATCTCGATTTCGATGCGGAAGCTGCTTTCGCTCAAGGGGCTCGACCCAGCCGACTATCGGGTCAAGGAACTGGTCGGCTCGCCGCTGCGCGCGGCGTGCCTGAAAAGCGGGGAGTGCGACGCCGTTCCGCTCGGCCAGCCGGACGATCTGATCGCGATCAAGGATGGCTATCGCCGGCTCGGCCTTTCGACCGAGGCCGTCGCCTCGTTTCAGTTCGAGGTGATCGCGGCGCGGCGCGACTTTGCCGAGACCCATGGCCCGGCGCTGATCGGCTTTGTCAGCGCGCTCGCCGACGCGTTCCGTTTCATCCGCGATCCCGCGCATCGCGACGACGCGGTTAGCGCCATCGTCGCGCTCACCGGCGCATCGGACGATATTGCCCGCGCGACGCTTGCACTTTATCTCGATCCCGATCGCGGCGTGCTGCCGCAACACGCCGAAATCGACCTCGGCGGCCTCGCCCAAGTCATCGCTTTCATGGGCGAGGGCGGCGCCATCAAGCCGCCGCTGCCGGCGCCGGAGCAATTCGTCGATCTGCAATACCTCCGCGCGGCCGGAGCGCAATAATTCACCTCTCCCCGCGTGCGGGGAGAGGGAGGAGCAAGCTTCATTCCCGCGCCTTGGCCGCGTCCCACAGCGCATCCATTTCGGCGAGCGTCGCGTCCTGCGGCTTTTTCCCTTCAGCGGCCAGCGCCTGCTCGATCGCGGCGAAGCGGCGCTCGAATTTCTGGTTGGTCCCCCGCAGCACCGCCTCAGGGTCGGCGCGCAGATGGCGCGCGAGATTGACGGCGGCGAACAAAAGATCGCCGACTTCGCCGGCGGCCGCGGCTGCGTCACCATCGAGCGCGGCTTCGATCTCATCGGCTTCCTCGCGGATTTTGTGCAGCACCGCGCGCGGATCGTTCCAATCGAAGCCGACCTTGCTGGCCTTGGTCTGCAGCTTCAGCGCCCGGGTCAGGGCAGGGAGTGCGACAGGCACACCGGCCAACGCACCGGATTTTTCGCCGCCGCCGCGCGCGGCCTTCTCTTCCGCCTTGATCCGTTCCCACAATCCTTCGACGGCCTGCGGCGTTTGCGAGCCCTCATTGCCGAACACGTGTGGATGCCGGCGGATGAGTTTTGCGGTGAGCACCTCGACCACGTCGCCGAAATCGAAGGCGCCCAGTTCTTCGGCCATGCGCGCGTGGAAAATCACTTGGAGGAGGAGATCGCCCAATTCCTCCTTGAGGTCGGTGAGATCGTCACGCGCGATGGCGTCGGCGACCTCATAGGCCTCTTCGAGCGTATAGGGCGTGATGGTCGCGAATTTCTGCTCGAGGTCCCATGGACAGCCGGTCTTGGGCGTGCGCAACGCCGCCATAATCGCGAGCAGGCGGCCGATATCGCGGGAAGGGGTCATCACAAGAATCCTGATAGGGTCTCGCACATCGAATGCGGACCCTATCAGAGGCAAAAAACCGCCGCGACCTTGCGGGCCGCGCGTTATTCACAGGTGACTACCGCCGCGCATTGTCGGCAGCCGAGCGGGTTGCTTCGAACAGGAACCAGACGCGCCGCTCGGTGTCGTCGATGAAATTTTCCAAGATGCTGGCAGTCGCCACGTCGTCGTGCTTATCGCAGAGCTCGTGGCATTCGCGCATGGACGCGGCAACCTCTTTGTTGTCGTTCATCAATTCACGCAGCATGTCGTGGGCCGGCACAAAACTCTCGTCGTTGTCCTTGATGGTCTGCAGCTTCGCAATCTGCCCGATCGAGCGCAGCGTGGTGCCGCCGATCTTGCGCACGCGCTCGGCAATGTCGTCGGTCGTGGCAAAAATCTGCTCGGATTGCTCGTCGAGCAGCAAATGGTAGTCGCGGAAATGCGGGCCGCTGACGTGCCAATGGAAGTTCTTGGTCTTCAGGTACAGCGCGAAAGCATCGGCCAAAACCTCGTTGAGCTTGGCCGAGAGCTCGCGCACGGCGTCGTCAGACAGATCGGTCGGGGTATCGAGGGCAGGGCTGACCTTGCGGCGCGTGTCGAGGGTGCGGACTTTGTTGTTCACGGCATCACCTATGCGAAATGTGGCGGGATAAATGGGCCCAGCCGCCCAAGCCATGCAGCCCGGGCGGACTTGCCAATGAACGCGGCCATGACGACCTTTGTTCCGTGCCGGCTTAGCGCCGGCGCATGGTCCGGCACCGGGAGTTGGTCATGCCTGTTTCGGCCTATATTCAGGCGGCCTTGTTCGTCGTACTCAATGCGGTCGCCCTATTCGCTGCGGCCGGAACCGTTCAAATCCTCGGCTTCTGGGTCTACGTCGCAATCTTCGCCGCGGTGATGGTGGCGTCGTTCGCTTTCCTCGATCCCGGTCTGCTGCGTGAGCGGATGCGTCCGGGCGGCCAACGGCCGCCACTGGCGCTGCGCCTGTTCACGGCGGTCCTGGTGCTGCATTGGATCGTCGCCGGGCTCGACCGCGGCCGCTTCCATTGGAGCGACGGCGTGCCGGCTTGGCTACGGGCGGCCGGCCTCATTGCGCTCGCCGCCGGCTACGGGCTGGCGCTCTGGGCCATGCTGGTCAATCGGTTCTTCTCGTCGGTGGTGCGCATCCAGTCCGACCGCGGCCAGTACGTGGTCACCACCGGGCCTTATCGGTGGATACGCCACCCGGGTTATCTCGCCGGCATCATGGTCATCGTGGCGAGCGGCATCGCGCTCGGCTCGTGGCTGGCGACGGCGCTGTTGATCGTGCTCAGCCTGCCGTTCCTGCTGTACCGCGCGATCACCGAAGACCGCGTGCTGCAGGCCGAGCTGCCGGGCTACCGCGACTACGCGGCCCGGGTGCGCTGGCGCGTGCTGCCGGGGATTTGGTGAGACGAAGCAGGGACTTGCCGCGAGGCGTCAAACCGGCTCCTCAATGTCTGATTCGCATAAGACATATTATGGAATATCTTCAGGCGAAGTTACACTTGACGTACCAAACCGCTAAATCTAGCCGCCGTCCAGCCAAACAAGGAGTCCGCCGGTCACTATCATTCCGAGGATAGCGGCGCCGATGACGGCCCAGAATGTCAGCCGATCAATCCTGGCCCACTCGGGACCGCCGATTTCTTTTAGGCGGACGTGTTTGCTTTCAAAATACTTCCACGCTACCCAGCCCCATCCGAAACCGATGGTGAGCAGGCCAATAGCTTCGAGTGATCTCACGGTCGCGTGCGAGGCTGTTGCTTTGGTTTGGCGACCTTGGTGAAGGCCTTGTCGAAAGCCTTGGGGTCGTCGGAGGCACCGACCTGGCGCGCCATCTCAACAAAGCGCTTGTGGCGTTCGGCGTCGGTCAGTTTCGGTTTGCGTGTGGCTTTGCGCGGCATGATTTGCAGATTAGCAGGAGGCCGAGCTGCGGACCAGCCATTGCGTGTTAACGCAAATCAGCTTAGGTCGGAATCGTAGGGATGCGACGGAACACCCCGACGCACACGCGGCCCCGTAAGGGTCGCCAGCCGAAACTACCAAGCGTGGCGGGCCGAGCCTCTTTGAACCGGGACTCGGCCCCCGTCTTCCGGCAGGCAAAACGAATACCCGTCCTCCGATTCGCACAAGCAAAATCAACGACTAAGCGCCGGAGTCTAAACCTAACCGTCATGGGCGCTCGCGCTTAGGCTTCAAGAGTTCTTTCGTAGGTCAGTCGCTTGCCCTTGACCCCTTTGAGCGCAACATCGGCGCGGTCCACATCGTTGAAGCCGAGCTTGATGCGGGTGTTCTGCCGGAAATCGAACTCGGCCAAATAACGGTCGAAATGGCGAGAGTCGACGTGTTGGTAAACGCCGATGATGCCGCGTTTGAAGATCGAGAAAAAGCCTTCGAGCGTGTTGGTGTGCACGTCGCCGCGCGCCCACTCAAACTTGGAATGATCGACGGCCTCGTGCTTGGCCGCGCCCGTGAATTTGAAAACCGGGGCGCTGTCGCTGACCAGCCGGCTGCGCTTGTCGAGGTGCTTGTAGAGCCGCGGGCCGATGCCGCGATGGTCGAGCACGATGGAGCGAACCGGACCGCCGCGTTCGATGAGGCTGAGAACCTTCACGTTGCCTTTGCGGCCCTCGGGACGGCGCCGCGTCTCGTGCGAGCGGCCCATTTCCATATCGTCGATTTCGACCGTCTTGCCTTCGCCGCCCATCGGGCCGAGATCGCCGCCCGGTGCCATGGCAAGCCTAATGCGATGCCCGAGGAACCATGCGGTTTTCATGCTGCAATTCAGCATCCGCTGGATTTGCCGGGTCGCGATGCCTTTCTTCGAGCAACAAAACAGGTGAATGACCTGCAGCCATAGATGCAGTGGCAGGTGGCTGTCCTCGAAGATCGTGCCGATCCGCACCGTGAAGGGTTTTTTGCAGGCGTAGCACTTGTGCAGCCCCGGACGGGTCGTCTTGCCATTCAGCCGGCCAATGCGTGCCGTTTCCCCGCAATGCGGGCACACAGGGCCGTTCGGCCAAAGCCGCGCCTCGACGTAAGCGAAGGCGGCGGCTTCGGTCAGAAATTGCGGGGCATTCAAAACGGGTTTGGGCATGACTAGGAACTCCGATTCTTTATCGCTTGATCGCCGGCCCTCCGAAGCTGAAGCTCGATGTGCTTCGCATCCTCAGCCGTCATGGCCACCTGAATTTCGCGCACGCCTTGAGGAAAGCCGACGGCGACTAAGGGCAATGTCAGCACTACGCATTCGCCTTGTGCTTCTGCTGTCGGTGGTGGCTGGTCAGCTAGACAGATGGGGCCTGTATCTTCTTCGGCCATAGCGAAATCTCCATGGCCGTGAGACTACATTATGTGGCGTGGTATGTCAAGTGTAACATCGCCTATCTTCACTAAGGGCTGACTACCAAGGACTTTCATCAGGTGCTTTCGGCAATCTCCACAGTAATCCCATCGTATGCCGGCTCAACATTGGCCGGCAGCTTCGCATAGAGCTCCTCATAATCGAGATCGGCGTGCAGATTGGTCAGGATGGCGCGCTGCGGCTTGAGGCGGCCGATCCATTGCAGCGCGTCGTCGAGCGAGAAATGGCTTGGGTGCGGCCGGTAGCGCAGCGCGTCGACGATCCAGACCTCGAGGCCGGTCAGCGCCGCGGCGCTTTCCGGCGGCATGCCGGACAGGTCGCAGGAATAGGCGAGGCTGCCGAAGCGGAAGCCGAAGGAGGCGATGTCGCCGTGCGCTTGCAGGATCGGCAGCGCGGTGAGGGGACCGCCCTTCCCTGCCACGGTGACCGGCTCGCCGCCGGTCAAGCGGTGCTCGCTCAAGATCGGCGGATATTCGCTGCCGGGCGGCGAGCGGAAGCAATAGCCGAAGCGGGTGTGCATCGACTTCGACGTGTAATCGTCGAGATAGACGTCGATCGGGCGGCGCTGCTTGATGTAGAGCGCGCGCAAATCGTCGACGCCGTGGGTGTGGTCGGCGTGCTCGTGGGTGTAGAGCACGGCGTCGAGCCAATCGACCTCGGCATCCAGAAGCTGCTCGCGCAGGTCGGGCGAGGTATCGACCAAGATCCGCGTGACACCCTCGCCGTCGCGCCGCTCGACCAACAGCGACGTGCGCCGGCGCCGGTTCTTTGGATTGTTCGGATCGCAGGCGCCCCAGCCCAGAGCCGGCCGCGGCACGCCGCCCGATGAGCCGCAGCCCAAAATGGTGAATTTCACCGTCATGCCGCCGCTTGCGCCGGGCGCGGCACCTTGCCGAACAGGCGGAAGAAATTTTCCGTCGTCTGCCGCGCGATGGCGTCGAACGAGACGCCGCGAGTCTCAGCCAGCACATTGGCGGTCTCGATGACAAAAGCCGGCTCGTTGCGTTTACCGCGATGCTTGCCGGGCGCAAGATAAGGCGCATCGGTCTCGACCAGGATGCGGTCGGCCGGCAAGGAGGCGGCGATGTCGCGCAGCGCGGTCGAATTCTTGAACGTCAAAATGCCGGTGAACGAGATGAAATGGCCAAGCGCGATTGCACGGCGGGCGAGGTCGGGACCGCCGGTAAAACAATGCAGCACGGCGGGGAAGGCGCCCTTCCCTGCTTCCTCTTCAAGGATGCGCGCCATGTCGTCGTCGGCGTCGCGCGAATGGATCACCAGCGGCAGCCCGGTTTCGCGCGCCGCCGCGATATGATTGCGAAAGCCGCGCTCCTGCGCCTCGCGCGGCGAGTTGTCGTAGTGGTAGTCGAGGCCGGCCTCGCCGATGGCCACGATTTTGGGATGCCGCGTGCGCGCGACGAGGTCGCCCGCCGTCACGTGCAATTCCTCGTGCGCGTAGTGTGGATGAGTGCCGACCGAGCAAAACACATCGGGAAAGCGCTCGGCGATCGCCAGCACCTGGGCGTGGCGCGCTACCCGGGTCGAGATGGTGACCAGGCGGACAACGCCGGCATTGCGTGCGCGATCAACCACACCGTCGAGCTCAGTGGCAAAATCCGGGAAATCGAGATGGCAATGGCTGTCGATCAGCATGGCTACTGCGCTGCCTGTCCTTCCGGCTCCACATAACGCGGAAAAACCGCCGTCGGCGCCGGCAGCTTTGCGCCGGGAGCGATGCGGTGTTTGCCGTCGAGAAAAGCGAACGAGCGCTCGCCATCCGGCACGGCCAAAAGATCTAGCAGTTTTCCTGCCGATGCCGGCATGAACGGCTGCGCCAAAATCGCGATC
Organism: Xanthobacteraceae bacterium; assembly: GCA_050010715.1. GTDB lineage: Bacteria > Pseudomonadota > Alphaproteobacteria > Rhizobiales > Xanthobacteraceae > BOG-931. The sequence continues at coordinate 6,893 of JBEKKM010000158.1, forward strand.
TGCCGCAGCACCTCGGCGGTCACATAGAGCACGGTGCCCTGCCGCGCCGGATCGGTCTTGGCCAGCGCCCACGGCGCCTCGCCGGCGAAATAACGGTTGGCGTCGGCGACCACCGTCCAGACCGCGTTGAGCACCTGATGCAGTTGCTGCGTCGCCATGGCCTCACGCGCCTTGCCAACCATGGCGTCGGCGGCAGCCAGGATGGCCTGGTCGTTATCGCTGAAGACGCCCGGCTCCGGCAGCACGCCGCCGAGATTGCGCGCCACCATGGTCAGCGAGCGTTGCGCCAGATTGCCGAGGTCGTTGGCGAGGTCGGCGTTGATGCGGTTGACGATGGCCTCGTGGCTGTAATTGCCGTCCTGGCCGAACGGCACTTCGCGCAACAGGAAATAGCGCAGCGGATCGACGCCATAAGCGTCGGCCAGCGCGAACGGATCGATCACGTTGCCGACCGATTTCGACATTTTCTCCCCGCGGTTGAACAGAAAGCCGTGGGAGAAAATGCGGCGCGGCACCTCGACGCCCGCCGACATCAGGAACGCCGGCCAGTACACGGCGTGGAAACGCACGATGTCCTTGCCGATGACGTGCAGGTCAGCCGGCCAATATTTCTTGAACATTGCGCTGTCAGTGTCGGGATAGCCGACGGCGGTGATGTAGTTGGTCAGCGCATCGACCCAGACATACATGATGTGCCTGGGGTTTGCCGGCACCTTGATGCCCCAATCGAAGGTCGTGCGCGACAGCGACAGATCCTTAAGGCCGCCGCGGACGAAGCTCGCGACTTCGTTCATGCGCTCGCGCGGCAGCACGAAATCGGGCACGCGCTTATAGAGATCGAGCAGCCGGTCGGCGAAGGCGGAGAGCTTGAAGAAATAGCTCTCCTCCTCGACCCATTCGACCGGCGTGCCCTGCGGACCGAGCCGCACTCCCTTGTCGTCGAGGCGGGTTTCGCTCTCGTCGTAATAGGCCTCGTCGCGCACCGAGTACCAGCCGGAATATTTGTCGAGATAGATGTCGCCGGCCGCCTGCATGCGCTGCCAGATCGCCTCAGAGGAACGGTGATGGCGCGCCTCGGTGGTGCGGATGAATTCGTCGTTGGAGCAATTGAACCGCTTCACCATGGCCTGGAAGCGCGGCACGTTGCGCTCGACCAGTTCGCGCGGCGTCACGTTCTCCTTGGCCGCGGTCTGCAGCATCTTGATGCCGTGCTCGTCGGTGCCGGTGAGGAAGAACACGTCGCGCCCATCGAGCCGCATGAAACGGGCAATGGCGTCGGTGGCGATTGCCTCGTAGGCGTGGCCGATATGCGGCGCGCCGTTCGGGTACGCGATCGCGGTGGTGATGTAATAGGGCTTGCCGGACAAGTCTTGTTTGGCTGACATGGTGGGTTGGTATCAACCGCGCGTGGCCTCGGCAAGCAAGCCGAAGACGCCGAAAACCAGCGGCTTACGCTCGAGATTATAGATTTCGGCGTCGCGCGCGGCGGCATTGATGCGCTCGGAGGCTTCCGCCAGGCGCGCCAGCCGGTCGAGCTCGCCACGGTCGCGGTCGAGGCGGGACGACAGCCAGGCATTGATGGTGTCGAGGAAGGCGGCGAGCGGCTGCGGATCGGTGCCAGCGATAGCCTCGCCGAGCGCATGGAGCGCGCCGGTATCGAGCGTGGGCAATTTGTCGAGAAGATCGAGCGCCCGCTGGCGCAGTTCCAGCGCGTCGCCGTCGAGGAACGCCAAGGCGCGAGCGACGCTGCCGTCGGCGGCGGACGCGGCGGCAACGATTTCGGGATCGGTGGCGGGCGACCCCGTGGCGACCGCAACAGCCGCTGCGACATCGCTCTCGATCAGGGGCCGCAAGGTGAGGATGCGGCAGCGTGAGCGTAACGTTGCCGGCACCCGGGCCGCGGAATGGCTCACCAGCAGCAACAGCGCGCGCTGCGGCGGCTCTTCGAGCACTTTGAGGAGCGCATTGGCGCTCGACTTGTTGAGCTCGTCGACGGCATCGACGATGGCGATGCGCCAACCGCCCTCGCGCGCGGTGGAGCCGAAAAACGACACCGTGCGGCGAATGTCGTCGACCGCGATTTGCTTGTGCAGCACGCCCTTGTCGTTGAGCGTACGCTCGAGAATGAGGAGATCGGGCTGGCCCTGCGCCGCGATGTGGCGCGCCACCGGATGTTGCGGATCGACGGCGAGCGAGGTTGCCGCCGCAACCTCAGGCGCCGCCGGGTCGGGATGCGCCAGCACGAAGCGCGCCAGGCGGTAGGCCAGCGTCGCCTTGCCGATGCCTTTTGGGCCGGCGATCAGGAAGGCATGGGGAATGCGGCCGCCGCGATAGGCGGCAAGCAGCGCCGCCTCGGCACTGGCGTGGCCGAACAACGCGGCGGTCGCGCGCGGGTGCGGCACTTCGGTGTCTTCGCTTGTCCGCGGGCTCATGACGCTTGCTTCACGACACCAGGTTTTCCGGCGCCGGCTCTTGCAGTTCGAGCGGCGCGGTGGCCGGATCGAGCTTGGCCTGCACGGTGTCCCAAATATCTTGGGCGACCTGCACTCTGGGCACGCTGGCATCGATGACGACGCAACGCTCCGGCTCGTCGGCGGCGAGCGCGCGGAACGCCTCGCGCAGGTTTTGGTGAAATTCGACGTCTTCTGCTTCGAACCGGTCGGGCTGGGCGTCGCCACGGCGCAGCGCCCGGCGTTCCAGAGCCACATCCACCGGCACATCCAGAACGAGCGTGAGGTCGGGCAGGAGATCGCCGATGGAGACCCGTTCGAGCCCCTTGATCAGGCGCCGGTCGACCTGGCCGAGTGCGCCCTGATAGACGCGGGTGGAATCGGCGAAGCGGTCGCACACCACCCATTGGCCGGCGGCGAGCGCCGGCTCGATAGTGCAGCGGACATGATCTTCGCGCGCCGCGGCAAACAGCATGGCTTCGGCGTCGGCTCCCAGCGGCTTGACCGCGCCGGAGAGCAGCACGTGGCGGATGATCTCGGCGCCCGGCGAGCCGCCCGGCTCGCGGGTCAGGAGAACCCGCAAACCCAGCGACTCGAGCTTGTGCGCTAAGAGCCCGGCTTGCGTCGACTTGCCGGTGCCCTCGCCGCCTTCGAACGTGATGAACTTGCCTCGCATCTTGTGCCGTTTGGTCGAAATCGCCGTGGTCGGCGTTCAGACGTCCATATTATGCGCTACAGATCAGTAGCTTACGCGCATTTTTGCACATACGAAATGAAGCATGATCGCGCCGCGCCAGCGCTATATAGGCCTGTCCGCCACGGTGCACACCAAATCCGCGCAAAAGACGGCAAAGCTCACAGCTTATTCACGCCGGCCTTGAACAGCCCGATCATCAGCTCGGTGGCGCCGTCCATGGCCCGTTGCGACATGGTGCCGGTGCCGACGTCCTCGGCCGCGGTCAGCGGCACTTCGAGGGCCAGGTTTTCGCCGCGCCACACCATCAGCTTGCCGATCGGCTGGCCCTTGGTGATCGGCGCCGGCACCGGGCCGGTATAGACGATGCGCGCCAACAGCCGCTCGTTGCTGTTGCGCGGCATCATCACCTTGACGATGCCGGGCGCCAGCAGCGGCACGTAGCTGCGGTCGCCGCCAAAGACTTTTGCGCCGCCGATATTTTGGCCTTCGGCGAACAGCACCTTCGCCTCAAAGCCGTGGAAGCCCATTTCGAGCATTTTTTTCGCTTCATCGGCGCGCTCCTTGTCGGATTTTGCACCGGTGACCACGACGATGAGCCGGAAATTGTCCTGCACCGCCGTGCCGACCAGGTTGAAGCCGGCTTCCGCGGTTTCGCCGGTCTTCATGCCGTCGGCGCCGATGCCCATGCCGAGCAGCGGATTGCGGTTCTGCTGGCGGATATTGTTCCAGGTGAACTCGCGCTCGGCGAAATAGGGAAAGAAATCCGGGTAGGTCTGCATGATATGGCGGGCGAGCTCGGCCATCTCGCGCGCGGTGACGCGCAGATTGGGATCGGGATAGCCCTCGGCGTTGGTGAAGGTCGATTTTTCCAGGCCGATCTCGCGCGCCCGCTTGGTCAACAGCGCGCCGAACGCGGTTTCGTTGCCCGCAAGCCCTTCGGCAATGGCGATGCAGGCATCGTTGGCGGAATCGACGATGATGCCGTGAATGAGGTCGTCGACTTTCACGTCGCTGTGGATCGCCGCGAACATGGTCGAGCCGTGGGACGGCGCGCCGCCCTTGCGCCAGGCGTTCTCGCTGATCTTGAAAGTGTCGTCGAGCTTGAGCCGGCCCTGCTTGATCTCGTTGAACACGTATTCCAGCGTCATTAGCTTGGCGAGGCTTGCCGGCGCCACCAGCTGATCGCCGTTCTTCTCGAACAGAAGGCTGTCGCTATCGGGATCGAGCAGGACGGCGGCGGGAATGCTGGTCTGGAACGCCTCGTCCTTCTTGGTCGCCATCGCGGCCGGTGCGGCCTGCGCGGCGTAACG
>JBEKKM010000159.1:0-11144 GCA_050010715.1 Xanthobacteraceae bacterium
CATCTCGACCCGAATTCGAGCGATCCGGCCGATCTCGAAAAAGTCACCGACCTTCTGATCAAGATCAGGCCTTACGTGCGCAAGTTCCATTCGCTGGAATATCTCAATGCGCTGGCGACCGGCGAGATTTGCTTTGCCTTGGGCTTTTCCGGCGACGTCAAGCAGGCGCAGCGGCGCGCCGCCGAGGCCAAATCCGGCATCGAGCTCGGTTACGCCATCCCGAAGGAGGGCGCGCAATTGTGGCTCGACAATCTCGCCATTCCGAACGACGCGCCACACGTCGCCGAGGCCCATGCGCTGATCGATTATCTGCTCAAGCCCGAAGTCGCGGCGAAGAACACCAATTACGTGTTCTATGCCAACGGCGACCGGCCCAGCGACTTCATCGACGCTGCCATCCGCAATGACCGCACCATCTATCCGGACGCCGCCACCATGGCGCGCCTGTACACCATCTTCGCCCACGACCAGAAGACGGAGCGGCTGGTCAATCGTCTTTGGACGCGGGTCAAGACGGGCCGCTGAGGCAGCGCCGGCATGAGCACGGTCTCTTACGCATTCGACGCAAAATTCGATGTCGACGTGCCGCTGTTGATCGTCGGCGCCGGCGCGGCCGGGCTGTGCGCGGCGTTGGCAGCGAAAGAAGCCGGCATCGAGCCGTTGGTGATCGAGCGCGACGCCGTGCCGGCCGGCTCGACAGCACTGTCGGCAGGACTCATTCCCGCGGCCGGCACTCGGTTCCAGCGCGCTAAAGGCATCATCGACAGCCCGCAACTGTTCGCCGCCGACATTCAACGCAAAGCGAAGGGCGAGGCTGATGCCGCCGTCGTCGACGCCGTGGCGCATGGCGCAGGCGTGCTGGTGGAATGGCTGGCGGACCGCTACGGCCTGCCGTTCGACGTGGTCGATAATTTCAACTATCCGGGCCATTCGGCCATGCGCATGCACGGCTTGCCGACCCGGACCGGGTTGGAGCTGATCAATCGACTGCGTCACGCCGCCGAAACCCGCGATATCTCCATCATACCCGAACGCATTGCCGATGGGCTATTGGCGAAGCCGGACGGCCGTATCCGCGGCGTGGAGATTTTGCGCGGCGACGGCGGGCGCGAACGTATCGGCTGCGCAGCCCTCATTCTTGCCTGCAGCGGTTTTGGCGGCAACCGGGAGCTCGTCCGCCGCTTCATTCCCGAAATGGGCGGCGCGCTCTATTTCGGCCATCCGGGAAACCGCGGCGACGCCGTCATGTGGGGGGAAGCGCTCGGCGCCAAGCTTTCTCATCTCGGCGCCTATCAAGGCCACGGCTCGGTCGCGACGCCGCACAATATTCTGATCACCTGGGCGACGATAATGCAGGGCGGAATTCAGATCAATCGCGACGGTTTGCGGTTTTGCGATGAAACGCAAGGCTATTCCGAACAAGCCGCGGAAGTCTTGCGCCAGCCCGGCGCAATCGCCTGGAGCATATTCGATGCGCGCATTGCCGCGGTGGCGCGGCAGTTCGAGGATTTCCGCGACGCGGAACGGGCCGGCGCCGTACTGAGCCGCCCCACCGTTGAAGACCTCGCGGGCGCCATGCGCGTGCCGGCGGCGGTATTCGCCGCGGAGTGGACGGACGTCGAAAGCCTGAAGGCAAAGCGCGGGCAAGATCGCTACGGCCGTCAATTCGCGCCGGAACAGCTTTGTGTGGCGCCGTTCCATGCGGTCAAGGTCACCGGCGCATTGTTTCATACCCAAGGCGGTCTCGCGATCGACGGCGTCGGTCGCGTCAGGCGCGAGGACGGGGCGCTATTTCCAAATCTGTTTGCAGCCGGTGGCGCGGCGGCCGGCGTATCGGGCGCGAGCGCGGCCGGTTATTTGTCCGGCAATGGTCTTTTGACCGCAACCGTGCTTGGCCGTTTGGCGGGGCAGGCGGCGGCCAGACTGTGCCTTGAACGGTTATCGAGCGACCTCTCTTAGCCGGCACTCACGGCGCCGACAGCCATTGTCATTAAAAAATCTTCACGCCACCAGCCTCGCCGTCTATCGTTGTGAGCGCATCGATCAAAGACGTTATCTTCAGTTCGAGCCAGGCCGGCTTGACTGAATGTCGTTGCCAATTGTCTTTTCGTGTACGGGAATGGTCCCGGGCCGGCTTGACTGAACGTCGTTGCCAATTGTCTTTTCGTGCGCGGGAATGGTCAGCGTTTTGTATGTGATCACATTCGCCGTTTTGCGTGCGGTCGTGGCCGGCTTTTTGCGCACGATAGGAGATCGCGGCGCGGTTGACCCTGGCATACGGTAGCCCAGAGGGTAGTAATAATTCACCCCATTACCGCTATATTGGCAGCGCTCTGGGTAAATATCACAAAATTTTGTGGCCGCGCGGGCAGCGCCAGCGTCCGATATCATCAGCGCCGATGTGGCCATCGCGACATACATTAAAGACATTCGTATTGTCACACTTCCCCCCGGAGCCCGCTTGCCGTTACACGGAAAGTTATAACCAAACCTTGCCGAACTAAACTCCAAGCATGCCCGGCGTAGAATCTAGATCGAGCGGTTGACGCCGCCGTCGACGACGATGGTCTGGCCGGTGAGGTAGCCGGCCTGCGGCGAACAGAGATAGGCGCAAAGATCGCCGATTTCGTTCGGCTGTCCGATGCGGCGCACCGGAATGGTTTCCGCAAAGCGCTTGAATAGCGCGTCGGGCGCTACGCCTAGACTCTTCGCGCGAGCAGAAAGTATCTCCGTGAGGCGATCGGTCATGATGGGGCCGGGCGCGATATTGTTGACGGTGATGCCGTAGGGCGCGAGATCCGACGCGATAGTTTTGGCCATGACCGTGACGCCGGCGCGAATCGAATCCGACACCACGAGATCGGTCATCGGCTCTTTCACCCCGTAGCCGGTCAGGTTTACGATGCGGCCACGTCCCGACGCCTTCAGGGCCGGTAATGCCTCGCGGATGAGGCGAACGGCGCTCATCAGATTGAGCTGGTAGGAAATATCCCAGTCGCCATCGCCGGCCTTTTCGAACGGCGCGGTCGGCGGTCCGCCGGCATTGGTAATGAGGCAATCGAGACCGCCCAAGGCGGCAATGGCCTCGGCGACGACGTGTTTCACCTCCTCGGGCCGCGACACGTCGGCGGCCGAATAGCCGGCGGCGCCAATCTCGGCCGCCGCCCGCTTGAGCTCTGCCACGTTGCGCGAGCAGAGAAAGACGCGGGCGCCTTCGTCGGCCAAGGCTTTCGCGCAAGCCTTGCCAAGTCCTTTGCTGGCGCCGGCAATGAACGCCTTGCAGTCTTTCAAACCGAGATCCATGGGGAAACCTTTCGGCGGCCGAGGCAAGCACGCCACTCATTCTTGCTGTTTTCTTAAGCGCCAAGCTAGGACATGATCGAAGAATAGCCAATGTACCTTTGGCGCCACCGTCAACGGGTGAAGCGATGCCGATCAAGTCGAAATATCTGTTCGTCGTCAGCATGGACGTCGACCCCGATAAGGAGGCGCTGTTCAACGAGGTCTACGACAGCGAGCACGTGCCCAATCTTTTGCAGGTGCCGGGCGTCCATGCCGCAGCCCGCATGGCGGGTGAGCCGTTCGTCCTGAATATCGGCGGCGAAGACAAGCGGATCGCGCAGGATGGCCCGCGCTATACCGCGCTCTACGAGATCGACGGGCCTCAGGTGCTGGTCAGCCGCGAATGGGCGCAAGCCTCCGAAACAGGGCGCTGGCCTGGCGAGGTGCGCCCCTACACCCGCAACCGGCGGCACGCGCTCTACAAGTTGCGCTAGCGCACATGGCAAACACTCACTTTGGCTGCGGGGCGATATGGTCGAGCGCGTCGAGCAGATAGGGCCGAAAGCCCGGATAGTTCTCGATCATCGGGAAGTGGCCCATGCCCTTCATGAGCCGATAACGCGAGCCCGGGATCGCCGCGGCGACGGCTTCGGTCATCGCCGGCGTGCATGAGTAATCATATTCGCCGGTCAAGAGCGCGACTTTGCAGCGCGCGGTATCGATCTGTTTGATATCCTCGCGCGCATCCCAATCGACGCTGTAGAAATACACGTCGCCCTGATAAACGCCCGGGCCGGACTGGGCGTAATACCACCAGTTCTCGCGCCGGTTCACTTCCGGACTGTACGGCGAGTTCAGGCCATAGGTGTAGCTCGCGCACAATTCGCCGCCGTGGATGGCCGGGTGGTGCAGGAAATCGTTGTAGCGGCCCGGCGCATAGGCCGAGCTTTCCAGGCCGACGATGCCGGCAAGCTCGTCCTGATAGCGGGCCGCGAGCTTGAGCACGATTGCGCCGCCCATCGAGCAGCCGAGCAGCGTTGGCCGCTCGAGCCCAAGCGCGCGCCAGACCGCGCGGATGATGGCGATATAGGATTCCGTCGTCAGGCGGAATTTCTTCAACCACCAGCGATCCGGCGGCGTCGAGCGGCCGTGATACGGCATGTCGAAGGCGATGACGCGAAACCGCCCGGTGATCGCGCCGTCATTCATCATGTGACGGAATTGCCGGCTGTCGTTACCCGCCGTGTGCAGGCAAAAGAGCGGCAGACCGCGGCCGGCCTCCTCGATGAAAATCCGGTGCCGTTCGCCGGCGATATCGATCGTGATGTAGCGGCCGGTGATCGGCTCGAATTCAGGCATCGGGCATCCCCGTTTCCCGCATGATGTTCATCAGGCGATGCAAGGCGCGCGCATTCTGCATGGCAACGAGGCTGTCGCCCTCCAGGCGGAATTCCGGCACGCGCATGAGCATGGCGAAAAAGTCGTGATAGAGCGGCGGCGGATCGAGGCATAAGAACTTTTTCCAGACCTCGACCGGCGCAGCGAAGCCGAATGCAGCACGCACATCGAGCCGCGGCGATGCGACGATGTCGGCGATCTTTCCCTTTTCTATTTTCAAGGCGTAACGGCTGTCGCCGAATGACAAGGTCAAGGTCGTATTGAACCACTCGCCGATGACATCGAGCTCAGGATCGCCGTTCACGCGTTCGCGGTATCGCGCAAGCCAAGTCGCACCTGGATAGTCGCTCATGATGCCAAAGCTCACACGATAGCGGCGTTAGTGGGCGTGCGCGGTCGCCAGATAAGCATGCTCCAGCCGGCGCGGCAGATCGGCCTCGCCGGTGCCGGCTTCCAGCACGATCGCGCCGCGCGCCAGCGCATAGACGCGATCGGCGAGTGCGAGCGCTTTCTCGATCAACTGCTCGACCAGCAACACCGCGGTGCCGGCCTCGCGCAGGCGGCGCACCACCACCAGCACGCGATCCACCAGGACCGGCGACAGGCCGGCGGAAGGCTCGTCGAGCATGAGGAGGCGCGGCCGCCGCACCAAGCCCTGCGCCACCGCCAATATCTGCTGCTGGCCGCCGGAGAGCGCGGCGGCGCGTTCGTGGCGCTTGGCGGCGATTTCGGGAAAGAGATCGAGCGCTTCCTCGACGCGCGCCGAGCGCTCGCCGCGGGGCAGGTCGTAGGCGGCGAGCAAAAGGTTGTCGAGCACCGCAAGCTGGGTGAACACACGGTGTCCCTCGACGACGTGGGCGAGGCCGGCCTTGACGATATCGCGCGGACTAAAGCCAGCGAGATCGCGGCCGGCAAAACGAACGCTTCCCGACCAGGGCAAGAGTCCCGACACCGCGCGCAACAAAGTGGTCTTGCCGGCGCCGTTCGGGCCAAGCAGCGCCACCACTTCACCCGTGCCAATCGTCAGGTTGACGCCGTGCAGCACGCCGATCTTGCCGTAGCCGCTCGACAGGCCGGCGATGTCCAGAAGCGCGTCAGCCGCCGAGATAGGCATTGACCACCTCCCGGTGCGAGCGGATTTCGGCCGGCGTCCCGGCCGCCAGGTTCTTGCCGAGATTGAGGACAGTCACATGATGACAGATGTCGAAGATCAGATCGGCGTGATGCTCCACCAGCAGCACGCCGGTGCCGGCGCGCGCGATCGCCACCACCAGCGCGCCGAGCCGCCCGATCTCCTCGGCCGAGAGTCCGGCCGCCGGCTCGTCGAGCAGCAGGAACGCCGGGCGCAGCATCAAGGCGCGGGCGATTTCGGTGAAACGCAATTCGCTGTGCTGCAGCCGGTCGGCGCGCACCGGCGCAAGACGCTCAAGGCCAACCGCCGCCAAGGCCAGCATGGCGGTGTCGCGCAGCAAAACTTCGTCGCGGCGATGGCGCGGCAGCGATAATAGCGATTCGACGAACGTGCACTCGCCGTCGATGGTGCCGCCGATCATGACGTTCTGTAGCACCGACGCCGAGCCGACGATGCGCGGGGTCTGGAACGTTCGCGCAATCCGCATATGGGCGCGGCGGTGCCGCTCCAGCACCGGCAGCGCGGCACCGTTCAGCCGGACCGCGCCGGACTGCTGGGCGTAATAGCCGGAGATGACATTGAGCGTCGTGGTCTTGCCGCTGCCGTTGGGGCCGATCAGGCCGTGGATTTGACCCGACCGGATTTCGAGGTCGAGACCGTCGATCGCGTGCACGCCGCCGAAGGCCAGCGCCACCTGTTCCAGCGTCAAGGCGCCGGCGCCGGCGCCGGCCGGCGCGGCGAGAAGGCGATCGAGCAGTTCGGGCCGCGGGACGATGGCGCGGCCGCTCTCGAGCGGGCGGCGGTTCTTGAAATCCAGGAGCTCGGCAATGCCGCCCGGCATGGCCAACACGATGACGAGGAGCAGCACCGCATAGAGAAACGTCGACCACGCCACCAGGGGAGCGGCGAATTCCGGCAGCACCGTCAAAAGAATGGTGCCGAGGAGGGGCCCGAGAATGGAGCTGCGCCCGCCGATCAGGATGGCGATGAAGAACAACACCGACAGATCGAGGGTGAACGCGTCCGGCGTGATGTAGGATTGCAACGAGGCAAACAGGCCGCCGGCAACAGCGGCGACGGCGCCGCTGAACAAGAACACCAGAGCCAACAGCTGGGGCTTGGCGATGCCGCAGGCTTCGGCGGCAACCTCGGCGTCGCGGATCGCGGTCAGCGCGCGGCCGAAGCGGCTTGCCGCGATATTCGCCGTCATCCAGGTGCAGATCGCGGCGAGCCCAAAGCAGAAATAATAAAAGCCCCACTGCGAATCGAACGGCTTTGGAAAAATCGGGCCGGCTACGCCGACGCCGCCGCCGGTCACGCTCTGCCACGCCAACGCCACCTGGGTGACGATCGTGGCGAAACCAAGCGTGGTGATGGCGAAATAGAAGGTGCGCAGCCGCAGCGCCGGCAGCCCAACGATCAAACCGAATATTGCGCCGACCACGGCCGCGATCGCCAGCGCCAGATAGGGCGGTAGCGCCGGCATAACGTTGCCGGCGGCGAGCACGCTTGTGGTGTAGGCGCCGAGCGTGAGCAGCGCCACCCAGCCGATGGCGATCTGGCCGGCGAAGCCGACCACAAGGTTGAGGCCGGACACCAGCACCCAATAGACGCAGGCGCGTGTGGCGATCACGCCCCAATAGCCACCGCCGAACAGCGGGAACGTGACGCCGATGGCGAGCAGCACCAAAAACGGCAGCGCCACGCCGAGCGCGCTCGTTGCCCCGAGCGTGTCGGCACGGCCCGGGCGCACTTGTGCCATCGGCATATCCATCAAACGCGGCGTTGCACGGCGGCGCCGGCGAGGCCTTCGGGGCGCGCCAACAGCACGATGATGAAGACGGTGAAGACCGCGACCGAGGCGAAGATGCCGCCGACCAGAAAATTCGCGGTTTGCTGAAACAGCCCGAGCAAAAGGCCGGCGACCACGGCGCCGCGGTTGTTGCCCATGCCGCCCAGCGCCACCGGGACAAAACCATAGAAGGTCAGCATCGGCCCATTGCCGAAAAAGGCCAACAGCATCTCGCCGCCGGCAAAGCCGGCGAGCGCGCCGATGGCGCCGGCGAGCGCATAGCTTGCCATGCGCAGGCTGCGTTCCGGCAGCCCGAGCGCGCGCGCCGCATAGGTGTCCTCGGCGATGGCCAGAAAGGCGCGGCCGATCAGGGTGTGGCGATAGAGCAGTTCGAGGCCGACAATCACAGTGGCGCAGGCGAGCATCGGCAGCCAGAACTGCTGGTCGAAGCCGCCGCGGGCGATGTCGAACAGGCGCGGAAACGGCCGCGCCTCGGTGCCCCACTCGATGGCGGTGAACTGTTGGACAATCAGCGCCAGCGCCAAGGTCGAGAGCACGTAGAGATGCTGGTCGAGGCTTTTGAGCACCGGCCGCACGGCGACGATCTCGGTGACGATGCCGAGCAATACGCCGCCGGCCAGTGCCAGGAGGAAGCCGACCGCCACCGGCAGGCCTAGGCGGCCGATGAACAGCGAGCCCAGCACGCCGCCCAGCATGCCGAGCGTGCCCGCGGTGAAGCTGAACACGCGCGAGGCGGAGAACATCACATTATAAGTGATGCCGATCAGTGCGTAGATGCAGCCGATCGCCAGTCCAGTCGAGACGATCGATTCGACCATCGGCTCAAGCGCTGTAGCCGGGAGCCAGGTTGAACGCGCCGTCTTTGAGCGAATTGGCCTCGACCATCACCACTTCGTCGTCGGGATAGCCGTCGTGTTTGTCGGCGCTGAAGGAGATGTCGCCGTAGACGCCGGGGAAGCCTTTCAGCTTGTTGAGATAGCCGACGATCGCCTCGGGCTCGGTGCCGACGGCCTTCATCGCATCGCCGATCATGTGCGGCGAGTCGTAGCCGAGCGCGATCCACCACAACAGCGTGTCGCCCATGTCGATCTTGGCGCTCTTCAAGCGGTCGAGGAAGGCTTTGGTGCGATCGGTGAGCTTGCCGCCGGGGGCGTAGCAGACCGGGCGGAAATTGTTGGGATAGACCTTGGCCCAGTAGTCGGGCTTTTCCAGCAAATCCTTGGTTTGGCCGGAGCCGAGCGTGGTCTGGCCGACGATCGGCACGTCCCAGCCCATATCGCCGCGCGTGTTGATGATGCGCGACAGGAAGCCGGCATTCACGCTCCACGGCATGATCGCTTCCGCGCCCGCCGATTGCATGCGCAACAGCTCGGGTTTCAGATCCGGATTGGCGGCATCGACATTGCCCTGATAGACGACGTCGGCGCCCTTGGCTTTGAGCATCGGCACATAGGCGTTGACGGACGCGGTGCCGTAGCCGGTGGTGTCGCTGATGACCGCGACCTTTTTGCGCTTGAGCACTTCCATCACATAGCGGTTCGCGGCGCCGCCGATCTGCTGATTGGTGGGCGCGTTGCGGAAGCACATCGGATATTTCTGCGGGTCGGTCAGGCTGTCGACCCAGCAGGGATGGACCTGCGGCGTGTTGGTGCGGGCCAATAGCGGCACGACGGCAAGCGACTCGCCGGAATTGACCGGGCCTAACACGACGCTGACCTTCTGGCCGCGGGTGAGCTCGGCTGCGCCGTTCACCGCCTTGGTCGGATCGCTTTGGGTGTCGCGGGTGATCAGTTCGAGCTGCCGTCCGTCGATGCCGCCGGCATCGTTGATTTCCTTCACGGCCAGCTGGATGCCGCGATTGATGCCGACGCCGGTGGACGATGACGGACCGGTGAGCGCCGGCAGATAGCCGACCGGGATCGGATCTTTGGCCGCGATCGCGGGCTTGGCGAGACTGCTTGCAACAACGACGGCGCCGGCGGACTTGAGTGCTTGACGACGAGTCAGCGACATTTTGGTTTCCTCCCTGAAAACTTGGCTTCCGTAACTTGCCGTGTTGTCTCCGGCTTTTGCCGGCTACTATAGCCCTGGCGTGATGGTCCGCAAAGGTCCTGTCGGCCGTGGGATTTCTCCCAACATCTTTCTCCGGCAGTGCTTCTGCGACAGGCGCGGCCCGATCGGTGGCGCACGTTTTTTGTAAAAGGAGCTAGCGCAATGGAACTGGGGCTCGCAGGCAAGACGGCGCTCGTCACCGGCGGCAGCAAGGGCATTGGGCTCGAGACGGCGCGTGCGTTGGCGCGGGAGGGTGTGAAGGTTTTGATCTGCGCCCGCCGGGAAACGGCGCTGGCGGACGCGGCGCGCGACATCATGGCGACCACGCAGACGAAGATCGAGACGCACTCGCTCGACGTGACCAAAGTCGAGCAGATCGAAAAAATTCCGCGCATCGTCGGCGAAAAGCTCGGCCGCATCGACATTCTGGTCAACAATGCCGGCACCGGCACCTACAAGCCGTTTCTCGAAGTGACCGACGCGGAGCTGGTCGAGGGCATGGCGATCAATTTCTTCGCGCAATTCCGCATCTGTCAGCGCATCGTGCCGCTGATGATCGCGCAAGGCGGCGGCCGCATCGTCAATGTCAGCGGCCAGACCGGGATCATGACGCTCAACCCGCCGTTTCTGTCCTCGTGCACGGGGCCGGCCAAATCGGCCGAGATACGCTTTTCCAAGGTGCTCGCCAACGAGCTGGCGCCGCACAACATCCGCGTCAACTGCGTGATCCCGGGCTTCATCAATACGCCGGAGCGTTTCGCCAAATGGGAACGTGAGATGGCCAAGCGGAAGCTCAGCCCCGAAGACGCCGCACGCGAGCGCGCACAGTGGTCGAGCAATCAAGGCATGCGCGATACACGCTGGGGCACGCCCGAGGAGATCGCCAATCTCATCGTCTTCGCCGTCTCGGACGCGGCGAGCTATATCAACGGCGCGGAGCTGGTTGCCGACAATGCGATGGATAAGTCCTGACGGGAGCTCGCATCTCCTGCCGGGTCGGGTCGTCGACTCGATGGAATAGGTTGGTGACGAGCAATACCGAGCTTGATCGCGAGGCGGGGCAATTCACGAGCCGCCAGTGAGCGCAATAGGTTCGGCCTCTGACCGGAACGCGAAACGTCGCATGCCAGCGTTCGTTTCATGAGAGACATCCACAAGCCGCGGCTGCGGCCCTGCGATCTTCAATACGGCTCGGAATTCGCCGTCCTTTGGCCTCTCGAATTCAGCAAGGCTAATCAGCTTTCCGAGGCCGCTCTGCGATGAGTTAAAATGCGCAATGATTTGGTCTTTGCCCCAATCGGGCTTACTGACCACGAGCCCCTGCATCTCGTGAATATATCCACTCACGTACCCGCGCAGGACGTTTTCGATATCGACTGGTGGCTTGGCAGGCAGCGCCTCGATGCACCGGAATAACTCGCCATACCTATCCGCCAAACAGTTGTCGACCGTACCGGTCGCAAGCAG
>JBEKKM010000160.1:0-11102 GCA_050010715.1 Xanthobacteraceae bacterium
GCCGGCCGGAGTGAAGATGCCGAGGATCTGCTGCGTAACCAGGCCGGGAACCGTTTCGACCGCAGTTGGAATCTCAGGTGCGATCGGCAGGCGCGTTGGATTGGTGATCGCGAGCAAGCGCAGCCTGCCGGCGCGATGAAATTCCAGCACTTGGCTGGTCATCGCCGGGATGACGATGGGAATCTGTCCGGCGATCACGTCGGCGAGCGCCGGCCCGGCGCCGCGATAAGGCACGTGCGGCAGGTCGGTGATACCGGCCAACGATTTGAGCAATTCGCCGCTGAGATGGTTGAGCGTTCCGGCGCCGGCGGAGCCGTAGGAGAGCTTGCCCGGGTTTGCTTTGACGTAGTCGATCAGCTCCTTGAGGTTCTGTGCCGGCACCGAAGGATGCACGGCAATGCCGAAGCATGTAATCGCCACCATCGAGACCGTCGCCAGATCCTTCATCGGATCGAGCAGCGGGTGCTCGCGCAGCACCATCTCGGCGAGGTGGATCGACGAGCTGCCGAGAAAAATCGTGTAACCGTCCGGCGCCGAATGCGCGACCGAGGCTGCCGCCACAGAACCGCCGGCGCCGGGCTGGTTTTCCACAAAGACCGTGTTGAGCATGCCGCTCTTTGAGACCTTGTCGGCCCACGGCCGCCCGACGATGTCGAACACGCCGCCCGGCGGAAACGGCAGCACCAGCCTGACCGGCCGCGACGGATAGGTGTCCGCCCGCAACATGCCTGGCGCTGCCGCGAGCCCGGCGGCACCGGCCGCCAGGGCCAAAAATCCGCGACGGTCAGGTTTCATTCGTCTTCCCCCCACTGCGCTGGTCATTTTGCGGCGAAGCTACACGACTTCCGCAAGCCCGTGGAGGGGCGCGACTGACGCAGCCGCGCCCGAGCCCTCATCAAACTGTAAAGGTTCGCGGCGTATTACTCGTAGAAACCCGGGCGAGGGGTTAGACTCGCCGATGTGATTCCCGCCTATCCGGGGGGTGGTTTCATGAACGCCTTGCTCTTGCCGTTGACGGCACGATTCGTCGTCTTCACGTCCGTCGTCGCGATTGCCGTGATCCTGCTGTTTGCCGATCTCGACGGCTATACGTCGATCTATGTCGTCATCCCTCTCTTTCTGTTTACGGGGCTGGCGCTCCTCGGCATCCACGACATCGTCCAGACCAGGCACGCGGTGCTGCGCAACTATCCGCTGATGGCGCATATCCGCTTCATCCTGGAAGAGATCCGCCCCGAGATCCGGCAGTATTTTCTCGAAAGCGAAAAGGACGGCACTCCGTTCTCCCGCGACAAGCGCGCGATCGTCTACCAGCGCGCCAAGCGGGCCTTGGACAAACGCCCGTTCGGCACGCAGAACGACGTCTATGCTTCCGGCTTCGAGTGGCTCGACCATTCGATGGCGCCGAAGCCCGTGGTCAAGGAGCCGTTCCGCGTCGCAATCGGCGGGCCGGACTGCGGCAAGCCCTATTCGGCGTCGATCTTCAATATTTCGGCGATGAGTTTTGGCGCGCTCAGCGCCAATGCCATCCTTGCGCTCAACGGCGGGGCCAAGAAAGGCAATTTCGCCCACGACACCGGCGAAGGCGGTTACAGCCCCTATCACCGCAAGAACGGCGGCGACATCGTCTGGGAAATCGGTTCGGGCTATTTCAGCTGCCGCAACGCCGACGGCACGTTCTGCGCCGAGAAATTCGCGGACAACGCCAAGAACGACCAAATAAAAATGGTCGAGCTCAAGCTCAGTCAGGGCGCCAAGCCCGGCCATGGCGGCGTTTTGCCCGGCGCAAAGGTCAGCCCGGAAATCGCTGGCACCCGTGGCGTGCCTGAGGGCGTCGATTGCATCTCGCCATCGCGCCATTCGGCGTTCGCGACCCCGATCGAGATGATGCAGTTCATCGCCAAAATGCGCGAGCTCTCCGGCGGCAAGCCGGCGGGTTTCAAGCTCTGCGTCGGCCATCCCTGGGAATTCCTCGCCGTGTGCAAGGCTATGCTGGAGACGGAAATCTATCCCGACTTCATCGTCGTCGACGGCAAGGAAGGCGGCACCGGCGCGGCGCCGCTGGAATTCACCGATCATCTCGGTATGCCGCTGCGCGAAGGACTGAACTTCGTGCACAACGCGCTGATCGGCATCAATGCGCGGGACCGCATCAAGCTCGGCGCCGCCGGCAAGATCATCAGCGCCTTCGACATCGCCCGTGTCATGGCGCTGGGCGCCGACTGGTGCAATTCGGCGCGCGGCTTCATGTTCGCGCTCGGCTGCATCCAGTCGCAGTCCTGCCACACCGACAAATGCCCGACCGGCGTCTCGACCCAGGACAGGGTGCGCCAGCGCGCGCTGGTGGTGCCTGACAAGGCCGAGCGCGTGTTCAATTTCCAGCGCGCCACCATCGAGGCGCTGGCCGAGCTGGTCGCCGCCGCCGGCCTCGACCATCCGACACAGTTCTCGCCGGCACATTTTTCGCGCCGCGTCTCGCCGAACGAGGTGAAAAGCTTCACCGAGCTTTATCCGACCCTGACGCCAGGCGAATTGATCGCCGGCAGCAGCGACAAGCGGTTCGAAACCGCCTGGGCCATGGCAAGCGCCAAGGAGTTCCGCGCGGTGCCGCGCGCGGCGTGAGCCGCGCAGCCAGCAACCCGCGGGGTGAGATTTATTCCGGCTTGAGATTCGCGAACTTGACGACCTTGCCCCACTTCTCGATTTCAGCGGCGATGAATTTCTGGAAATCGGCGGGCGAGCCGGTCATCACGATGGCGCCGAACTCCGCAAGCTTGCTCTTGAGCACGGGATCGGCGAGCGCCGCATTGGTTTCGCGGTTGAGCTTGTCGATGATCTCGGCCGGCGTGCCGGCCGGCGCACCGATGCCGGCCCAGGACACCGCATCATAATCGGGCAAGGTCTCGGCAAGCGCCGGCACGTCTGGCAGCACGTCCATGCGTTTGACGCTGGTCACCGCAAGCGCTCGCAACGTGGCGGCCTTTACGAAATTCATGACCGAGCCGGGCGTGCTGAACATCACCTGGATCTGGCCGCCGAGCAGGTCGGTGACCGACGGCGCTTCGCCGCGATAGGGCACGTGGGCGATTTTGAGGCCCGCCATCAGGTTGAACAGCTCGCCGGCCACATGGCCGGTAGAGCCGACGCCGCCCGAGCCCATATTGATCTTGCCGGGATTGCTCTTGGCGTAAGCGATGAATTCCGCGACCGTCTTAGCCGGGAACGCCGGATTGACCGCCATGATCAGCGGCGCGCGCTCGATGCTGGCGACCGGCGCAATATCGCGCGCGAAGCTGAAATCGAGATTGCTGTAGAGCGTGGCGTTGATCGCGCCCGGGGAGCCGGCGAGCAGCAGCGTGTAGCCATCGGGGGTCGCGTGCGCGACCACGGCCGTGCCGATATTGGTGCCGGCGCCGCCGCGGTTCTCGATGACGATCTGCTGACCGATCCGCTCCGATACCGATTGCGCAACCAGGCGCGCAACGATGTCGAACGTGCCGCCCGCCGGAACGGGAACGATCATATGCACCGGCCGCGTCGGATAGGTTTCCGCGCTGGCCACACGAGACAGCGCCGGAAGCGCAGCGACGCCGGCCGCAAGACGCAGAAATCGACGGCGTTTCATGTGCGCTCCCATCAGTTCGCTCTCGCGCCGGAGAATTTTACGACCCTAGCCCATTTCACGGTCTCGTCGGCGACGAACTTGCCGAACTCGCCCGCCGAGCCGGGCAGCACCATGCCGCCGAGAGCTATCACCTTGGCTTTCAGCGCCGGATCGGCGAGCGCGGCATTGATCTCGGCGTTGAGCTTGTTGACAATCGCCGCCGGCGTATTTTTTGGCGCGCCGATGCCGATCCACTGGCTCGCTTCGTAGCCCGGCAGGAATTCGGCCATGGTCGGAACATCGGGAAGCAATTCGGAGTGGGTCTTGGACGTGATGGCCAATGGGCGCAGCGTCCCCGCTCGGGCTTGCGCGATGACCAGCAGAACGGTGCCGATCACGCCTTGGATTTGTCCGCTGATCGCATCGGTCACCGCCGCCGGGCCGCCGCGATAGGGAATCACGGCAAGTTTCGTATCCGTCATCATTTCGAGCAGCGCGCCGCTGACATATTGCGGACTGCCGACCGGCGGCGTCCCGATATTGATCTTGCCCGGATTGGCTTTGGCATAGGCGATGAACTCGGGCAGCGTTTTTGCCGGGAAGGACGGATTGACCATGAGCAGCATCGGCAGATCGACCAGGCCTGAAACCGGCGCGATGTCGCGCGCCAGGTCGAAATTCAGCGTATCGAGCAGCGTTGTGTCGATGGCATTCGACGCCGAGAACACCAGCAACATGTAGCCGTCCGGCGGCGCGCGCACCACCGGCTCGGCGGCGAGATTGCCGCCACCGGCGGGCCGGTTCTCGACCACGAAGGGCTGCCCGAGCCGCTCCGCAAGCCACTGGCCGAACAGCCGCGCGACGACGTCGGGCGCGGCGCCGGGAGTGGCGCCAACGAGCATGCGCACCGGGCGGCTCGGATAGGCGTCGGCCCGCGCGATATGAGGCAGCCCCGGCAGCGCCGCGGCGCCAGCGGCCAGATGCAGAAACTGTCGGCGCGGAAGTTTCATTGCAACGCCCTGCGAACCTAAACCGGCCGCCAATCAATTCGCCTTGCCGGCTGAGAACTTGACGACCTTGTCCCACTTGGCGGCATCATCGGCGATGAACTTGGCGAACTCCGCGGGCGTCATTGGCATCGGATCGCCGCCGAGAGCCTTGATGCGCGCCTTCAAGGCCGGATCGGCAAGGCCGGCATTGATGGTGGTATTGAGCTTGTCGACGATGTCCTGCGGCGTCTTTATCGGCGCGCCGATGCCGTCCCAGGCCGACGCTTCATAGCCGGGCACGAATTCGCCGATCGTCGGCGTGTCCGGCCAGATGTCGAGCCGCGCCGCGCTGAGCACCGCCAGCGCCCGCAATTTTTCGGCCTTCACGTAGCCGAATGACGCCGGCACGGTGATGATGAAGCCCTGCACCTGCCCGGCGAGCAGATCGACGAAAGCCGGCGCCGGGCCGCGATAGGGCACTTCGACGATGTCGATACCGCTCATCATTTTCAACAGGTCGACGCCGACATGCATCGGCGTGCCTTTGCCGGGCGTGGCGATATTGATTGTCCCCGGATGCGCCTTGGCGTAGGCGAGAAACTCCGGGAACGTCGTAGCGGGAAAAGATGGATTGACCAAGAGGACGAGCGGCACGCGCAACAAGCCTGCGACCGGAGCGATATCGCGGACGAAATTGAAATTGAGGTCGTGATAGAGCGCCGGATTGATGGTGTTCGCCGAAGCGACGGTAAGCAGCGTATAGCCGTCCGGCGCGGCGTTGACGACGGTTTCGGTCGCGATATTGCCGCTGGCGCCGTCCCGGTTCTCGACGACGAACGGTTGGCCCAATTGCTGCGACAGCCAGCCGCCGATCAGCCGCGACACCAGATCGGGCGTGCCGCCGGCGCCATAGCCCTCGATCAGGCGCACCGGCCGCGTCGGATAGTCGAGCGCCGACGCGGAGCGCGGCAAAGCCGACGCGGCCAAGGTGCCCGCGGCCATTGCGAACAGATGTCGGCGATGAACAAGCATGGCGTTTCCTTAGCGATCAGGCTATCCGGCTTGCCGGCAGGCGGAAAGGGACCGGCGGCGATGCGCCGCATTCGCGCCGCTCTCAGCGCTCCCCGCTCTTCCAGGGGATGACCTTGCGCTCGAGCTCCGCCAGCAATGCCGAGGTGACCAGGCCGAGGAGGCCGATCACCACGATGCCGACGAACATGGAATCGACCTGTAACAGTTCCCAGGAATTCCAGATCATGTAGCCGATGCCGACCTTGGTGGAGACGAATTCAGCCGCGACCAGCACGATGAAGGCCACCGCGACGGCGATGCGCAGGCCGGCGAAGATCATCGGCAGCGCGCCGAAGAACACGATGCGCGTGAACATCACCCAAAGGCTCGCGCCATAATTGCGCGAGACATCCCAGTAGATTTTCTCGATATTGGCCGCGCCGGCATAGGTATTGACGATGACGGGGAAGAACACGCCGATGGCGACCAGCGCGATCTTCGAGGCATCGCCGAAGCCGAAGGCCAGCAGCAGGAGCGGCATCAGCGCCACCTTGGGGATCGGAAACAGCGCGGCAATCAGCGGATCGAAGAAGATGCGCACCGGGCGGAACATCGCCATGAGCAGGCCGACGGCGATCGCCGGCACCACGCCGATGACGAAGCCGGCGACGACGCGCCACAAGGTCGCCAATGTATTCACCGCAAGCTCGCCGCTGACCGTGAGCTGCCAGAAGCGCGTGGCAATGTCGCTCGGCGTCGGGATGAAGCGGCGGTCGCCGAAGCCGAGTTCGACCAGGATCTGCCAGAGCAGCAGCAACCCGATCGGCGAGATCAGATAGAGCAGCCGCTCGCGCCATTTCTCCGACGGTTCACTCATCGTTCGAGCTCCGCACGCGCGCGATTGACCTCGTCCTCCAAGAGCCGCCAGATGTCGAGCTTGAGCCGACCGAACTCGGCGCTCGCCGACAGCGCCATCAAATTGCGCGGATGCGGGAACGGCACGTCGATGATCTCCTTGATGCGGCCCGGCTGCGCGGTCATCACCACGGTGCGGTCGCCTAACAGCAGCGCTTCCTCGATCGAATGGGTGATGTAGACCACGGTCTTGCCGGTTTCCTCCCAGATGCGCACCAGTTCGGCCTGCAGGATGGCGCGGTTCTGCGCGTCGAGGGCTGCGAACGGCTCGTCCATCAGCAGCATGGACGGATCGGTGACGAAGGCACGCGCGATGGCGCCGCGCTGACGCATGCCGCCCGAGAGCTGGTGCGGAAAGTGATCGCGGAATTTTGTCAGCCCGACCAGCTTGAGGGCCGCCTCGACGCGCACCGCCTGCTCGGCCGCTGGCACGCCGCGGGTGAACAGACCGAAGCCGACATTGGCGGCGACGCGCATCCAGGGAAACAGACCTGAGTCCTGGAACACCATGGCGTTCTGCACCGCCCAGCCCGCGGCAGCGACGTCGATGCGGCCGCTGGTCTGCTGATCGAGCCCGGCGAGAATGCGCAGCAACGTCGACTTGCCGCAGCCGCTCGGCCCGACGATGCACAGGAACTCGCCTGGCGCGACGCGCAGATTGATGTCGTCGAGCGCGACCAGGGCGGCGGAGCCATTGCCGTAGACCTTGTTGAGGTGCGCGATCTCGATCGCCGCGCCGCGCCGCTCGACACTCATACGGACTCATCCTCCCGCGGCCGATCTTAGCAGCGCAGCCCTTCCGCGCACACTCGCGGGTCGTGTAGCATGAGCTGAGGCGCTCAACGCGGGCGATTTCGGTAGGCTTACACCATGAGAATTCCGCGCCGGCACTTCCTGCAACTTGCCGGGGTAATCGCGCTCTTGCCGTTGCCGCTTAAGGCGCTGGCCGACGATTATCCGTCCCGGCCGATCACCGTCATCGTGCCGTTCTCGGCCGGCGGTCCGCTCGATATCACCGGACGGATGATCGCGGCCAAGATGCAGGAAACTCTGGGCCAACCCATTATCATCGAGAACGTCGGCGGTGCCGGCGGCAGCATCGGTGTCGGCCGCGGCGCCCGCGCCGTGCCCGACGGCTACACGCTGACCATGGGCATCTGGAGCACGCATGTGGTGAACCCCGTGCTCTACGATCTGTCCTATGACGTCGAGAAGGATTTCGAGCCGATCGCGCCGATCACCGACGGCCCGCTAGTGATCTGCGCGCGCAAGGACTTTCCGGCCAACGACCTGAAGGAAATGATCGCCTGGTTGAAGGCCAATCCGGACAAGGCGATCTCCAGTGACGCGGGCGTCGGCAGCCCACAGCATGTCTTTAGTGTTCTATTTCAGCAGGTCACCGGCACGCGCTTTCAGTTCGTGCACTATCGCGGCGGCGGCCAAGCCATGCAGGACTTGGTGACCGGGCACGTCGACCTGTCGTTTTCCGACGCGATCTCGGCGCTGACGCAGGTCCAGGGCGGCACGATCAAGGCTTATGCCGTGATGTCGAAGAGCCGCCTGACCGGCGCACCGCAAATTCCGACCGTGGACGAGGCGGGGCTGCCCGGCTTCTACGATTCGGTGTGGAGCGGCATTTGGGCGCCGAAAGGCACGCCCAAGGCCATCATCGACAAGCTCAATGCCGCGGTCGTCGCAGCCGTGGACGATCCGACCGTCCGCGAGCGGCTGACCGCGCTCGGCCGCGTGCTATTTCCGCGCGAGCAGATGACGCCGCAAGTGCTCGCCACGCTGCAGCGCACCGAAATCGAGAAATGGTGGCCGATCATCAAAGCGGCGGGCATCAGGGGCGAATAAAGCGGCCGCAGCAGCAAGCCGGCGATTCGACTGGGCGAAACCCGGACACGCGCGTCATCTGACCGTCATGGAGCATAACGACACTCTGGGTCCTTTTGTGAGGAGAGGACCTTATGAGCGATATGGCATTACCGGGCTCGATTGAGCCTGCACGGCGCGGCCCCAAGCTTGACCACGCCACCAACCCGTTTGCGGCAATCCTGTTCATGGGCGTGGTGGGCGCCGGCATATTGTTCGTAGCCTACAGCATCCACAGCGATATCGATGCGGCCGGCGTGAAAATCTCCAGTTACGTGCCGTTCCTCCTCTTGTTCGTGGCATTGCTGATCGCGCTCGGTTTTGAGTTCGTCAACGGTTTCCACGACACCGCGAACGCGGTCGCGACTGTGATCTATACGCGGTCCCTGCCGGCGAATTTCGCGGTCGTATGGTCGGGCATGTTCAACCTGTTGGGCGTGTTGTGGTCGTCGGGCGCGGTGGCCTTCGGCATCGTTTCGCTACTTCCGGTCGAATTGATCCTGCAAGTCGGCAGCAGCGCCGGCTTCGCCATGGTGTTCGCGCTGTTGATTGCAGCGATCATCTGGAACCTCGGCACCTGGTCTTTCGGCCTTCCCGCCTCGAGCTCGCACACGCTGATCGGCTCGGTCATCGGCGTCGGCATCGCTAACGCGCTGCTGCACGGCCGCAGCGGCACTTCGGGCGTCGACTTGACGCAGGCGACCTCGATCGGAAAGGCGCTGCTGTTTTCGCCGATCTTCGGCTTCGGCCTGGCGGCAATCCTGCTGCTGGTGGTGAAATTCGTAATTCCCAATAAGGAGCTATTCGCCGAGCCGAAGGGCGATCAGCCGCCGCCGACCTGGATCCGCGGCATTCTGGTCCTGACCTGCACGCTGGTGAGCTTTTTCCATGGCTCCAATGACGGTCAGAAGGGCATGGGTCTGATCATGCTGATCCTGATCGGCACGGTGCCGACCACTTACGCGCTCAATCGTGCGATGCCGGCCAGCCAGATCGAGAAGTTCGTGGCCAACTCGCAGGCTGCAAGCGCGGTCATCGGCGCCAAAGCCGCGGGCTACAACGTTCTCGGCGATCCGCGGCCGGCGGTCACGCAGTACGTGGCTCAGCACGAGATCAACGAGGGCACCTATCCGTCGCTGGCGGCTCTGGTGAGCGACATCGCCAAGCAAGTCACGCAATATGGCTCGATCGCCAAAATGCCAACCGACATGGTGGGCAACACCCGTAACGACATGTATCTGGCGTCGGAAGCGATCCGTTTCCTGGTTAAGGACAGGGAGAACGATCTCAACGCCCAGGACATCGCCACGCTTAATGCCTACAAGGGCTCGCTCGACAGCGCCACCAAGTTCATTCCGGGATGGGTGAAGATCGTCGTCGCCATCGCGCTGGGCTTAGGCACCATGGTCGGCTGGAAGCGGATCGTGGTCACGGTCGGCGAAAAGATCGGCAAGACGCATCTGACCTATGCCCAAGGCGCCTGCGCCGAGATCACGGCGGCCGCGACCATCGCCGCCGCCGACGGCTATGGCTTGCCGGTATCGACCACGCATGTGCTGTCATCGGGGATTGCCGGCGCCATGGCGGCGAACGGCTCCGGGCTGCAATGGTCGACCATCCGCAACATCGCGCTCGCCTGGGTGCTGACGCTCCCGGCGGCGATGGCGCTTTCGGGCACGCTTTATTTCATCTTCTCGCATCTGTTCTAAGCGTGCGCGGCGATTAGAAACCGCAAAAGCAGAATCAGCCTCGCCGACTTCCAGCGAGGCAATCGTGGAGTTGTGGGATGCAAAATGATACTTCGGAACTCGACAAAATGCAGACCGCCTATAAGGCGGCGGTCGAAGAATGGATAGCGGCGATCAAGCAGGAAGAGGCGCTAGCGTCGGTCAACCACACGATCGCCGAGGTCGATAAATGGGAGGCGGCGCACTTTGCGGAAGACGATATCCGCAGCAAGGTGAAGTCCGCGAAGAAGAAATACGAAGACGCGCTGCGCGAAAAATTCTTCGGTTTCTAAAGAGAATAACGCCCCCCGTCTCACGCGACCGGGCGCAGCAAGCCACCCGACAAAGACAAACCCCGGCGTTGCGGTGCCGGGGTTTGCATTCACAAGTCTGAAATTTTGCGGTCTATCGACCGGCCGATTACAGCTGTCCGTATTTGTGGAGCACCGCGCGGCAATCGCTGCTGACGCGCCAGCTATGGGCGGCGAGCGTTGCGCCACAACGCACAAGGTTGCTCCACGACATGCCGGCGGAGCGATCGCACATTCTGGCGGCGGCAGGCTTGCACGGCGCGAGCTCGGCGAGATCGATCGCATTGGCGGCTGTAGCGGTAATGCCAATCAGAAAGCAGGCGGCTAACATCGTCTTCATGCTGGGGTCCATCCCTCATGTTTGCTGGGAAAGGGCGTGCTTACCCCGTAACCGCCGGGAAATCCAGCATTTTGTGCGTCGCACAACATCCCATAAGTGCCTGATAATATTTAAATAAATCATTGACTCGCCAGACGGGTTAAAGCCATGTCACCGCACTGCCACATTTGGCGGCATGGCAAGGTTGAATCCCGGGGCGTCAACCCGGTTGATTCTTTTTTGCGACAACGACCTTCGGCGATGAGGGAGCCGCGCGCGACAGCCGACTTAGTTCAGGCACGCCACGAGGAATGCGACCACCTGCGGCGAGGCGATTGCGGTCGCGGCCGG
>JBEKKM010000161.1:0-11101 GCA_050010715.1 Xanthobacteraceae bacterium
GTCGCCGGCGAGATCGCGGATCGTCACCTCGGCGTCCGGAATGCGCGCCCGGATCAGGCGTTCGATATCGTTCGCAGCCATTGCCATGATGCGTCTCCTCGCGGGGCCACGCTTTGCCGGCGAAGCGCCCGAGGGATTAGCAGATCGGCGTCGCACGGCAAAGCTTGGGCGGCCGTTCCTCCCCTGGACGCCGCGCAGGCCGCGATGCATGTTTCGCCGCAAAACATGCCGGCGATCACGCCGCAGTGAGGCCGTTCGATGTTGAAGTCTTTGGCGGTTGCCGGCTTGCTGCTGGCGCTATTGCCCAACCGGGTTTTCGCCCAGCAGCCGACACAAGCCCAACGCGACGCCATTCGCGCCGCTTGCCGCGCGGATTTCATGGCGAATTGTTCCGGTGTCCAGCCCGGCGGCAAGGAGGCATTCGAATGCCTTCTTCACAACGACGCCAAGCTGTCGCCATCTTGCCAGGCCGCCGTAAACGCCGCGGCGCCGAAGCCGGCCGAGCCTGCGGCCGCCGCCGCGCCAGCCACCGCGGCTCCGGCCAATTCTGAGACCGCGCCACCGGCCACCAAAGTTGAACGCGCGCCGGCCGGGATTCAGGTCGCGCCGGCCGAAGCCCAGAACGACGGGCTCAAGACCGTGCAGCAGGCCTGCACGCTCAACGACTTGGTGTCGCACTGTTCCTGGATTGCGCCGAACAATCCCGAAATTCTGTTGTGCCTGAAGGCCAATGCGGCCGATCTTTCACCTAATTGCCAAGCCGCGGTGCAGTCCCTGCCAGCCTCGCCGCCGCCCGCCGCCGCGGCACCGCCGGCGGAACCGGCGCGGCAGGCGGAGCCAGCCAAAAAACCGGTCGAGCCAAAGCCGAGCGAGGCGGCGCGCGCCAGTGCTCCCCCTGCCCCAGCCGCACCAGCCGCCGCGCCGGCGGCGCCAACGGCGCAGCAGAAGGCCGCCATCCGCGCGTCGTGCCGGTCCGATTTCATGTCCCATTGCTCGGCCGTGCAGCCCGGCGGCGCCGAAGCGTTGCAATGTCTCAAGCGCAACGAGGCGCAGCTCTCGGGGGCGTGCCGCAGCGCCGTGGCCACGATCGGCGGCGGCGGCGCTGGCGCGGCGGCCCCGTCGGGAGCGCCGGCGGCGGCAGCGGCACCCGCGGTCGCGCCAATCGGGCCGATGCCCATGCTGCGCCCGCGCGAGGCGCTGGCGATCGTGCAAATTTGCGGCGTTGAAGTGCGCTCGCTCTGTGCCGGCGTTCCGTTCGGCGGCGGCCGTATCATCAGTTGCCTGGCGGAAAACGCGTCGAGCCTGTCGCCGAACTGTTACGGCGCGCTGAGCGCCGCGGCGGGCCATTAAAGAACTAGGTCGCCAGACCCGCCATATAGGCTGGCAGCCAGCTCTCGAACGACTCTTTGAGCTGCGCAACGGCAATCGGGCGTTCGCCGGCAATCGCCAAAGCCTTGCCGCCGGTCGCACCAAGTCGCGTCAACGGTACGCCCGCTGCGTTGGCGCGCTCGGCGATGAGATCGGCGTTCTTGGCGGTGAGAACGTAGCGGCCCTGGTCCTCGCCGAACCAGAACGCGTGGGCGGCAAGCGCCGAAGGACCTTCGAGCACGGCACCGATCCCGGACGCCATCGCCATTTCGGCGAGCGCGACCAGAAGGCCACCGTCGGAAACGTCGTGCGCCGCGGTGACGACACCGTCGCGGATCAGGCTCCTGACAAAATCGCCATGGCGTTTTTCCGCGGCGAGATCGACCGGCGGTGGTGCGCCTTCCTCGCGGCCGCAGATATCGCGCAAATAGACCGATTGGCCGAGCCAGCCTTGGGTCTCGCCGATCAAGAGGATCGCTTCGCCCTCGGCTTTGAAGCGAAGCGTCATCGATGTGGTGAAATCGTCGAGCACACCGACGCCGCCGATGGTCGGCGTCGGCAAAATCGCCCGCCCATTGGTTTCGTTGTAAAGCGACACGTTGCCGGACACGATGGGGAAATCGAGCGCGCGCGCGGCCTCGCCGATGCCGCGGATGCAGCCGACCAGTTGCCCCATGATCTCCGGCCGCTCCGGATTGCCGAAATTGAGATTGTCGGTGAGTGCCAGTGGCTTGGCGCCGACTGCTGAGAGATTACGCCAAGCTTCGGCCACGGCCTGTTTGCCGCCTTCGAACGGATCGGCCTCGCAATAGCGCGGCGTCACATCCGAGGTCAGCGCCAGCGCCTTGGGACCGTCATTGATGCGCACCACGGCGGCGTCGCCGCCCGGCCGCTGCACCGTGTTGCCGATGATGACGTGGTCGTACTGTTCCCAGACCCAGCGCCGCGAACAAAGATCCGGCGCGCCGATCAGCTTTTCCAACGCGGCGGCGATCGGCATTGGCGGCGCGACGTCCGCCGCCTGCACGATTTTTCGTCTCTCGCCTTGGCTGAAAGGCCGGTCGTAGACCGGCGCCTCGTCGCCGAGCTCCTTGATCGGCAAGTCGGCCATGACTGCGCCGCCATGGCGGACGATAAAGCGCTTGGTCGGCGTTGTTTCGCCGACCACGGCGAAGTCGAGGCCCCATTTGCGGAAGATCGCTTCGGCTTCCTTTTCCTTTTCCGGCTCGAGCACCATGAGCATGCGCTCCTGGCTCTCCGAGAGCATCATCTCGTAGGCGCTCATGCCGGTTTCGCGGCACGGCACTTTGTCGAGGTTGAGCGTGACGCCGAGATCGCCCTTAGCACCCATCTCGACGGCGGAACATGTCAGCCCGGCCGCACCCATGTCCTGGATGGCGATGACGCAGCCCTTGGCCATGATCTCGAGGCAGGCTTCGAGCAGAAGCTTTTCCGAGAACGGATCGCCGACCTGCACGGTCGGGCGCTTCTCCTCGGCGTCGGCGCCGAATTCGGCCGACGCCATGCTGGCGCCGTGGATGCCGTCGCGACCGGTTTTCGAGCCGAGATAGACGATCGGCATGCCGACGCCGGATGCCGCGGAATAAAAAATCTTGTCGGCATCGGCCAGCCCCACCGCCATGGCATTAACCAGGCAATTGCCGTCATAGCGGCGGTGAAAGCGCACCTCGCCGCCGACAGTGGGCACGCCGAACGAATTGCCGTAGCCGCCGATGCCGGCAACAACGCCGCCCACCAGCGCGCGGGTCTTCGGATGTTTTGGATCGCCGAACGACAGCGCATTGAGGCAGGCGATCGGCCGCGCCCCCATGGTAAAGACGTCGCGCAAAATACCACCGACGCCGGTCGCCGCGCCCTGATAGGGCTCGATGTAGCTCGGATGGTTGTGGCTCTCCATCTTGAACACGACGGCCAGCCCGTCGCCGATGTCGATGACGCCGGCATTCTCGCCCGGCCCCTGGATCACCCACGGCGCCTTGGTCGGCAGCGTGCGCAGATGGATCTTTGAGGATTTGTACGAGCAGTGCTCGTTCCACATCGCCGAGAAAATGCCGAGCTCGGTGAAGCTCGGCTTGCGGCCGATAAGCTTCTCGAGGCGTGCGTATTCGTCCGGCTTGAGGCCGTGCTCGGCGATCAGTTCGGGGGTGATGGCAGGCTCGTTGGATTTCACAGGCAAGTGCTCGATTCACACCCCTGTCCCATATGGAAAGAGGGAAGTCACGCCACGAGCTCCGTGATCCACAAGCCCTCAGCCGCGCAGCGCCTTTTCGGCGAGCGCAATCCACTCGGCCTGCGCCCGCCGCACATATTTGGGGGCGCGCTTGAGCTGGGCCAAGACCTCGGTGAGGACCGTCTTCGCCTCGGCCCGCCGGCCGGCCTTGTCGAGCAGGAGGCCATAGCGCACGCGCGCTTCGGCGCCGGCATAATAGGCCGCGACCGCCTGATATTCGGCCAGCGCCTCCTCGGTGCGGCCGCTGTCTTTGAGTGCGCGGGCATAAAGCAGATGCCCGTCTGCCGACTGGTAGTCCGGCCACCGCGCGCGCAAATCGTCGAGTGTGGCGACCGTCTCCTGCGGATGGCCGAGACCGAATTGGGCGCGCGCCTTGCCGAGCGCATAGACCGCGTCGTCGCCCAGCGGCAGCGACAGAATGTGCTCGTAGTGGTGTAGCGCTTCGTCGAATTTACCGAGCGCCAGGCATTCCTCGGCCAGCGCCGAGCGATTGGCGATCGTGTCAGTGACTTCGAGTTGGTCGGTGAGCAAACGGTAGCGTTTGCCCGGATCGAGGGTGGAGACGACGCGCTTGCGCGCATGCTGGCCCTGCACGCTGCCGAACCATTCGGGCAACAGCTAGCACATAGGCCAACGCGCCGAAGCCGGGCAGGAACAGGATGATGTAGCCCCACGGCCAGAACCGGCCGGTCTTCGCCGCATGGACGATCAAGACGACCTGAATCAGGAGGATGATCAGCCCAAATTGCATCGCAGCCCCAAAACGGCGACGCGCGAGACGCTTACGCCGCCAGCTTGAAGTGATCCACGAGCCCCGCGAACAAGCCGCGGCCGTCGGTGCAGCCCATCACCGCTTCGACGTGATTTTCCGGATGCGGCATCATGCCGAGCACGTTGCCGCGCTCGTTGACGATGCCGGCGATGGCGTTGAGGGCGCCGTTGTGGTTCCAGTTCGGGTCGATCATGCCGTCCGGCGAGGCGTAGCGGAACAGCACCCTGCCCTCGCCTTCGAGCCGCGCGATGGTCTCGCCGTCGGCGATATAATTGCCCTCGCCGTGGGCCACCGGCACGCGGATCACCTGGCCGGCATTGTAGCCGCGGGTGAACGCAGTATCCGAGCGTTCGACGCGCAGATAGACGTCGCGGCAGATGAAGCGCAGCTGCGCATTGCGCATCAGCACGCCCGGCAACAGGCCGGCTTCGCAGGCGATCTGAAAGCCGTTGCACACCGCAAGCACGAGCCCGCCTTTTTGCGCGAAAACACGCACCGCGTCCATGATCGGCGCCCGCGCCGCGATGGCGCCGCAGCGCAGATAATCGCCGTAGGAAAAGCCGCCTGGGATGACGACGAGGTCGGTGCCGGCCGGCAGTTCGCGGTCGGCATGCCAGACCATCGCCGGCTCGCACCCGGATATGAGTTTGAGCGCACGCGCCATGTCGCGCTCGCGATTGATGCCGGGAAAGACGATGACGGCGGATTTCATCCCGTCACCTCTATCCGGTAATTCTCGATCACGGTATTGGCGAGAAGCTTTTCGGCGGCGTTCTTGAGCGCGGTCTCGGCCTTGGCCCGATCGGCGCCTTCGATCTCGATGTCAAAAACCTTGCCCTGGCGGACGCTGGCGACCCCGCTGACGCCGAGCGATTTGAGGGCGCCTTCGATGGCCTTGCCCTGCGGGTCGAGGATTCCCGACTTCAAGGTGACGGTGACGCGGGCTTTCATTTTTTGCAGCGCTTCCGGCAGCGGGTTTGGCGGTCGCTCCGACCATTTCATATGTAGGAATCGCCCCGGCCGCAACCAACCGTCGTGTCTAATGCACCGGCGCCGTGGCCTCTTCCAAAAGCCGGCCGTAGCCGGGTACGCGGCCGCTTTCGCCCACGAGCCGCATCGCCGCCCAGAACGCGGCTGTCGCCGACGACACCACCGGAATGTGGTGGCGGTCTTCCAGCGGCTTGGCCACCTCGAGCGTGCGTAAGCCGCCGCAGGAGATCAAAATGCCTTCGGCGCCCTTGGCGTGAGCCACGGCGCTGTCGCTCAACGTAATAATGTCGGCCTCGCTCTTTTTGCTCGGGCCGCCGAACTCGAGAAGATCGAAGCACTCGAGCGATAGCGTCTCAATGCCGGCCGCCGCCAGCAGTTCCTTCAGGCGCCGGTTGACGACGTCACTGTAGGCGGTAGCGACGGCGACCCTTTCGGCGCCGACCTCGCGCAGGCCGTCGATGATGGATTGGCTCATGGTGCTCACCGGCAGCCCGGTGCGCGCGCGCAATTCTTCGAGCAGCCGGTCGTGCGCTTGCGGCCCCTTAAAGAAGGTGAGCGAGGTGCCGATCACCATGATGGCGTCGACGTTCTGCGTGGCCAAATATTCGGCCGCCGGCAGGATACCGTTCCAGGCCGGCTCGTAGCCTTCCGGCGTGAGGTTGCGTACGCCGACGCCGCGCGGAATAAAGCGCACGCCCGGATACATGATCGGGCCTTCGAACGGCACTTCGTCGGTCGCGAACGGAACGACGAGGCCGATGGTGATGTCTGTACGCATGACGTGTCGCGCGGCGCCGAGCGTCAGCCCTTGACCAGCACCGGCCCAGTGCCTTGCGGCCGCTCGCCTTCGCTCATGATGCCGAGGCGCTTGGCGACTTCGGTATAGGCTTCGAGGAGCCCGCCGAGGTCGCGGCGGAAACGGTCCTTGTCGAGCTTCTCGTTCGACTTGATGTCCCACAGCCGGCAGGAATCGGGCGAGATTTCGTCGGCGACGACGATGCGCATCAGGTCGTTTTCCCACAGCCGGCCGGTTTCCATCTTGAAATCGACCAGGCGGATGCCGACGCCGAGGAACAGGCCGGAAAGGAAATCGTTGACGCGGATGGCGAGCGACATGATGTCGTCGATCTCCTGCGGAGTCGCCCAGCCGAACGCGGTGATGTGCTCTTCCGACACCAGGGGATCGTTGAGCTGGTCGTTCTTGTAATAGAACTCGATGATCGAGCGCGGCAGCTGGGTGCCTTCCTCGATGCCGAGCCGCTGCGCCAAGGAGCCCGCGGCGATATTGCGCACGCAGATTTCCAGCGGAATGATCTCGACCTCGCGGATCAACTGCTCGCGCATATTGAGCCGGCGGATGAAGTGGGTCGGCACGCCGATGTCGTTCAAGTGCTGGAAGACGTATTCGGAGATCCGGTTGTTGAGGACGCCCTTGCCCTCGATCACCTCGTGCTTCTTCGCATTGAAGGCGGTCGCGTCGTCCTTGAAGTGCTGGATCAGGGTTCCAGGCTCGGGACCCTCATAGAGGATTTTCGCCTTGCCTTCGTAGATGCGGCGACGGCGGCTCATGGGAGTGTACCGTGGCTTTGTAAAATCCATTGGATGCCGTGGCTCCAATTACAGTGGCTAGGTCCGCGGCGGCGGAAGTGGGCGGCACGACTCAACACTGCGGCCCGTCCGCGACACAAAAGCTAGCCGAAGGTGCCGCGGAGTACAATCGGCATAGACCCGCGCGGCCCGCGCCGCAACGACCAAGTTCAAGCTTCAACACGGTTGCCTTGACGGGTCACCCCCGATATGCAAGGCGGCACGTGATTTGCGGTGTTCCATCAACATCGAGGGCAAGGATCGAGGCAAGTCATGACCACATTCGACAAGCGTGAAGAAGCCTTCGAGCAGCAATTCGCGCACAACGAAGAGCTCAAATTCAAGGCCACCGCACGGCGCAACAAGCTATTGGGGCTGTGGGCGGCGGAAAAGCTCGGGCTTAGCGGCGCCGAAGCGGACAGTTATGCGCTCTCGATCGTCATGGCCGATCTCGAGGCCGGCGATCACGACGTGGCGAGCAAGATCCGCAAGGATTTTGCTGCCAAGGGCGTCAATCAGTCCGATCATCAGATCGCCCGCACCATGACCGAATTGATGGCCAAGGCTGTCGCCGACATCAAAGCAGGAAAGTAGCGCACATCATGGCTATTCCCGCATTTAGTCTCGCAAAAAAACTGCACGCCGGCGAAACGGTCTATTCCGGCTGGTGCGGCCTGCCCTATCCGCTCGTTGCCGAAACGCTGGCGCGCGACGGCTTTGCCGCGGTGGCGATCGAAAGCCAGCACGGTCTTTGGGACGTCGGCGGCATCCTCAATGGCATCGCCGCGGTCCGCCAGGGCGGGGCTGCGCCGATCGTGCGCGTGCCGCTCAACGATTTCGCGCTGGTGAGCCGCGCGCTCGATTTCGGCGCCGAAGGCATCATCGCGCCGATGATCAATACCGCGGCCGATGCGCGCGCCTTTGCGTCAGCGGCAAAATTTCCGCCGATCGGCGAGCGCAGCTGGGGCCCGCACCGCGCCATGACGCTTGGCGGCGTGTCCGACATGGGAACCTATCTGCGCGAGGCCAACGAAAACATCATCACGCTCGCCATGATCGAGACCCGCACCGCGCTTGCGAATTTCGAGGCGATCATCACCACGCCGGGCATCGACGGCTTCTTCCTCGGCCCGTCGGATCTGTCGATCGCGCTGTCGGACGGCAAGACCGTCGATCCGCTGTCGAAGGAGGTCGAAGGCCATCTCGACACTTTGATCGCCGGCGCGCAGAAGGCGAAAAAGATTCCCGGCGCCTATTGTCACTCCGCCGAACGCGCCGCGGCGCTGGCCAAGCGCGGCGTGAAGTTCCTTGCGGTATCGAGCGACCTGTCGATGCTGCGCGCCGGCGCGGCGGCGGCGCTCAAAGTGCTTAAAGGCTAGATCGCCGCACCGGGCAGCATGCGCCGCAGCGTTAAGTCGCGCCACACGTAATGGTGCACCAGCGCCGCGACGGCGTGCACGCCGGCAAGGATCAAAAGCGCGTCCGCAAGCCAGCCGTGAAGTCCGAGGGTGGTTTTGGCGATGTTGCGATCGGCCGGCCAAGGCGATTGGAATTGCCAAAAACCGAGAACGGGCAAGGCGTGGCCGCGCTTGAGCTGGACGACGATGCCGAGAAACGGCACCACGAGCAGCAGCGCATAGAGTGCAAAGTGGCTGAGCTTGGCGGCCCAGACCACAAGCCGGCCGAGCGGCGTCGGTTCCGGTAGCGGCGGCGGATTGGCGACGCGCCAGGCCAGGCACGCGATGAGCAGGACAACGACGCATTGTCCTAAGGTCATGTGAACGAAAAGACCGACGGCCTGAGCATTGCCTTTCGGCAGATCGTCACCGAACTGGCCGAGCAGGAAGCCGCAAATCACGAAAATGGCGGTGAGCCAATGTAGAACTTGCGGAACCGCGCCGTAGCGCATTGTCGTGTTGGCGAGCTGCATGCTTCGAAATCCGTGCCGCTCGCGCACGGCGGCCGCGCATTGTTTGGAACTGTACTTATTCGACTTCAGCCCATGTTCGACTTCGGAATGTCCTGGTCGATCCGTTCGAGGACGGCTCCAATAGCAGACTCGATATCGCCTGCAAATATTCCCAGCACTGTGTAGTCATGCGCTTTGAGCCAGTCGCGCTTGTCGGCGCGGGATTTTGCGGACGCCTCGCTTTCGTCGGCCGGCACCAGATCGATCACCAGCCGCAGCGGGAACGACACGAAGTCGCAGATGTGCTGGCCGACCGGGGTCTGGCGCTTGAAGCCGCGGCCGGCGAAGCGGCGGTCGTTCACGAGTGCCTGCCATAGGGCGCGCTCGGCTTCGGTCGGATTGCGGCGCAGAAGCCGCGCCAGGCCGCGCACCGGGCCGCGCTCCTTCGGCACCCGGCCGGGACCGTGCTCGGCCAAGAGCGTGCGCAGCATCTCGGCCTCTTCACCGTCGAGCACGCCGCCGCGCGCCGGGCCTTTGCGGCCTTCGGCGATCGACATGATAACGCCGTGCAAGGTCTGGATGTCCTGCTGCGTCGGCTGCATGCGGGTGAAAATGTTACGCAGATTGATCTGCATGGTTTCGCGCTTGTCGGGCGGCCGAAAGAACTCGACCTTCTCCAATTCGCGTTCGAGCGCAGCAAAGAACGCGAGCAACTGCTCCTTCGGCGCGGTTGCCGACTTTTGCGGCATGGCGAAGGGCAGCTTTTCGCCGCTCGACAACTTGAACCATTCGTAGGCCACGATCACCACGGCCTGCGCCAGGTTGAGCGAAGCGAAAGCCGGATTGACCGGCAAGGTGACGATCCGGTCGGCCAGAGCCACCTCGTCGTTCTCGAGCCCATTGCGCTCGCGGCCGAATAGGATCGCGACGTTTTCCTTGGCCGCGATGCGCGGCGCCATCAGCGCCGCCGCCTCCGCCGGGCCGACGACCGGCTTGGCCTGGTCATGGCCGCGTGCAGTGGTGGCAAGGACGAACGAACAGTCGGCGATTGCCGCTTCGAGCGTGTCGTAAAGCGCAGCGCCGTCGAGGACGCGGTCGGCGCCGGCCGCCATCATGCGCGCCTTGTCGTTCGGCCAGGCCTGCCGCGGCCGTACCAGCCGCAGGCGAGACAGGCCGAAATTCGCCATGGCGCGAGCCGCAGCCCCGATGTTCTCGCCGAGCTGCGGCTCGACTAGAATCACGACCGGGCCGGGCGTGTCGACCCAGCGCTTGGTCTTGTCGGTGCCGGCGCCTGGCATGGGTGCTCACTCGTCATTCCGGGGCCGCGCGCAGCGCGGAGCCCGGAATCCATAACCACGAAAAGCGAGGCGACGGGAAGAGCGGAGACCGCTCTTGGCGACTGGGATTATGGATTCCGGGCTCCTCGCGGAGCCTGTCATCGGGCCGCGCGACTTCGCGCGGGCCCGTTGGCTCAAGCCGGGCTACGGTCACTTGCCGTTACCTTTTCGTTAGCGTAACATGTTACGCCAACGGAGTCAGATCATGCCGGCAAGGCCGAAGACGAAGCATCCGAAGACGGCGCGGGAACGGATGAGCGCCCGGCGCAAGCGCCTGCGCGCGCAAGGGCTCCGCCCGGTGCAGCATTGGGTGCCTGACCTGCGCGATCCGAAGGTGCGGGGCGCAATTCGGCGCGAGGCGGCGCTGCTCGCTCGCCATCCTGAAAACGACGCTATCGATGATTGGATCGACGCCGCCTACGATTGGAGCGAATGGAAGTGAAGCGCGGCGACGTCGTGCTCATGGTCGTCCATGGCGAACTCGGCCGGCCGCGTCCCGGCATTATCGTTCAATCCGACGAGCTTGGCGATGCAACGACGACGGTGCTGGCGTGCCCGCTCTCATCGGACGTGGCTGGGGTTCGCGATCCGCGGCTGCGGCCCGTGATCGAGCCGGACACCGCCAACGGACTTCGCATCCGTTCGCAGATTATGACCGACAAATTATTCGCACAGCGCCGCGAACGCGTGCGCGAAGTGATCGGCGCCATCGACGATGAAACGGGCCGCCGGCTCGACACCGCACTGCTGGTCGTGCTCGGCCTCGCACAGTAGCGACGCAGCGGAATAAATCAGGACACAAGGTGCTCGACATTCGATCACGTGTCATTGAAGCGACTCGCAATCGGAAACCCGTTGACAGCGGTCACCTAACCAAAGCAGGTCAC
>JBEKKM010000162.1:0-11047 GCA_050010715.1 Xanthobacteraceae bacterium
TGAGTTCAAATTCTCTCTGCGCTTTGATGCGGCCGTGCGTTTTAAGGATTATTGGCCGCGCGGCGGCCATTTCTGATCTGGATGATCCCAGGCCGCCCGCGACGCCGCGCCAGAATGCTGCGGACCGCCGATACGTTACGACGCGCCGGCGTCGGACATGCACTTCTTGGTGAAGCTCGTCTCGGCGGCGCCGTGCAGCTTTTGCGCCGCGGCCTGGTCCTTGCAGCACTTCTTGGCAAAACTGTTCAAGGCGGCGCCGTGCAGGCTCTTGCCGGTCGCCTGGATCGCACAGCTGTCGTCCGCCGCGGCGGCGGTCACGATGCAAAACGACGCGACAATGATGGCAAGCGTTTTCATGTTTTTCTCCCTGGTGGTCGCTCGAAAAAACCTGAACGCTCGAGCATGATCCCGAAAAGTGGAAACCGGTTTTCGGATTAGATCATGCTCAAACAAAAATGCTAGACTATGATCCGATTCAATTGAATTGGGTCATAGTCTAGGTCACGCGTGTGGCTGCAGCACGCCGTTCGGGCTCGCTTTGTCGACGATCTCCGGCAGGAACTGCGCCAGCAATTTGAGCATCTCGTCGACCGGTAGACCGAGGCGGCGGGCAAAATCCTGAACCTGGGCGTTGCCGAGGACGGCTTTGAGCTGATCCGCGGTGATCGGCAAGTTTTGGCCGTTGCCCAGCCAGGACTGGACCTGCGGGCCGAGGCCGCCCTTCTCGAGCGCCGCCACCAGGCCGTTGAGATCGTGATATTGCGTCTGCGCCAGAACGGTGTTGAGCAGCGCCGGCAGAGCTTCGCTTTCCAGCGCGCCTTTGAGACTGTCAAACAAACCCATGATTGTTCTCCTCTGCGCAGACTGCAGACGCCACGCCAAACCCGTGTCAAACCCGGATCTGCAGTTTAGTACATCGTCGTCGGTCTCGCCAGAGCCGCGCAGCCAATCGCACCGGCGGCTAATTCCGCAATTCGCCGCCGCTCGCTCATGCTAATCTGCGCGCACTCTCATGACGCGAGCGCGGTGCGAGGGGCGCGATGAGCAATGTCCGGTTGACGGTGCGGGTCGATTTCGGCGCGGACCGGGCGCTCGGGCCGGGCAAGATCCGGCTGCTCGAGGCGATCGCTAAATCCGGATCGATCTCGCGGGCCGGCCGCGCGCTCGGCATGTCCTATCGGCGCGCCTGGCTCCTGATCGACGACATGAACCGCTCTTTCCGCGCGCCGGTGGTGGCGACGCAGCCCGGCGGCGCGCGAGGCGGCGGCGCGGCACTGACGCCGTTCGGCCTGGAGCTGATCGAAAACTATCGGGCGATCGAAGCGCAGGCCACGGCGGCGGCCAAGCCGCATTTGCAGGCGCTGGAAAATTCATTGCGCCGTCAGCGCGTGCGTGCGCAAAAACCGTTGAAGACGTCGATCCGGGCCGCCACCGCGCGCTGATCGCGCATCGCCGCGGCGATTGCCGAGGATCAGGCGGCGCGACGCGAGACGACCAGGCCGTAGCCGGCGATCGCCGCCAGCGCGAGCGAGATCAGGACGTTGTAGCCGGCGAGCGAAATGCCGAGAAAGCGCCACGCCGCTTCGTCGCAGCGAACCACGTGGATCGAATTCAACTGGCCGAGGATCGGGCCTTTGGCGGTGAGATCTGTGATCGGCCCCGAGCAATCGGCGGGGCCGGCCCAGAAATGCCATTCGACGCCGGCGTGATAGGTGCCGAGCGCGGCGCCGCACAACATGGCGACGATGATCGCGGTAAAGCCGACCGCGAGCAGCGTCCGCGGCGCTCGCGCCAGCGCTGCGATCGCCATCAGCAGCGACAGCGGAATGACGATGTGATAGGGCAACCGCTCTTCGAGGCAGAGCGGGCAGGGCGGCAGCCTGAGCACGAATTCGAAATACCAGGCGCCGACGATGGTCGCGGCGCTCAGCGCGAAGATTGACAACGCCGCGGCGGCGGCCGGCTCGGCGCGCAGCCGATCGAGCCGGATCATCCTCAAGGCCAAAGTCCGCGCCATCACAACCTCGCCGCCGCGCCGCCCCCACCCTCGCGACCGGCAGCAATTGACCGATCTTTAAGGCGGAAGCAAGCCCGCCTCCGGGGCCGGATTTTCTTTTTGCCCGGCGTGCCGGCCTTCGGATATAGATGGCGGCGCATGCCCGTGTGGCGGAACTGGTAGACGCGCACGACTCAAAATCGTGTTCCGCAAGGAGTGGGGGTTCGATTCCCTCCACGGGCACCAGCCTTCGCTGCTTCGCAGCTACGGCTGGCAGGCCAGCTTTGCAAACGTTGGTGAAGCAGCGAAGGCCCGATTGACGCCTCGGCTACGCGTCCCTCTTGCATTTCGCCATAAAACTATTCTTGGCCGCGCCGTGCAGTGGCTTGCCCTCTGCGCTGACCGCCTTGGGTTCGCAGGCGTCCTTCTTGCATTTCTTTATGAAGCTGTTTTTGGCGGCGCCGTGCAGCGGCTTGCCGGTCGTGCTGACCGCCTGGCTTTCGCAGGACTGCGCCATGGCCGTGCTGATGGGAAAAAATACAATCAAAGTTGCAAGCGCCAAAGCTGCGAGAGCCAAAGCCGCAAGAGCCATGTGTTTCATCGTTACCTCCCCTTTCGTGCGCTCATAGACCCATGCATCTGACCATGTGATAAATGCAGCTTCAAGGGATAGCCTCGGCCCAGCGCGCCGTCGCAGCGCAATCGGTGCGGAGGCCGCACTGGCGACAGACAGACTCGCGTTCGGCGCCGCCGTCAGGCAGAATATCGGCATGAACGAAGACGATAGAGAGAAGATGCAATGAAAATCCGGCTCTTAATGGCAGCTCCGCTTCTGGCCGTGCTGCTGCCGGCGCCAAGCCAGGCGCAGGTCACGGTGGATGTGGCGAAAATCACCTGCAGGCAATTTCTGCTCGACGCGGTGGCGCCGACCAAGACGGTGGCGATTTGGCTGAGCGGCTACTATCACGGCAAGCACGGCGGCACCGTGGTCGATATGGCGGCCCTGCAGCGCGAGACCGACAAGCTTGAGGACTATTGCCGGCTCAATCTCGAAATGACGGTGATGGACGCCGTCGAGGGCGCCCTGGCGGTCGGCAAATAACAGCCGGGCGCGGCAGGCGCGCAAGAGTTCAGAGTTCAGAGCGTGGTCCCATGAAATTTTCGCATTTCTCCCACATCTGGGCTAAGCCCGGCATGACGCCGCACGCGCGTTACGAGCAGCTCTGGCGCGAGCTCGCGCTGTGCGACGCGCTCGGCTTCGATCATTCGTTCTGCGTCGAGCATCATTTCCGCCCCGACGAGAGCTGGATGTCGTCGCCGAGCCTTTACGCGGTCGGCGCCGGCGCGCGCACCAAGCGGCTGCGCATCGGGCCGATGGGCTACATCGTGCCGCTCTATCATCCGCTGCGCCTCGCCGAGGAGATCGCCATCGTCGACCAGATGCTCGGCGGCCGCATGGAGCTCGGTCTCGTGCCCGGCATCAATCCGGATTACTTCCGCCCCTTTGGCTTGGACTACGGGCAGCGCAAATCGCCGACGCTCGAATTCGTCGATTACCTGCGCGCGGCGTTCGGCGAGACGCAGCCGTTCTCGTATCACGGCCAGGAGTTTCATACCGACAACGCCCGCATTTCGGTGATGCCGGCGCAGGAACCGCATCCGCCGCTGTGGATGATGAGCCGCGATCCGCAGACGCTGGAATTCTGCGCCAAGAACGGCATCAGCCCCGGCTATTTCCTGGTCTATCCGCGCGCCGACGCCGCGCCGCGCTACCGCAAATTTTTGCACGACTGGCAGCGCACCGGCTGGCCGGACAAGCCGAACATCGCCTATTGCTCGGTGGTCTATGTCGACGACACCGACGACAAAGCGATCGAGAACGGACTATTCCGCGCGAGCCGCGCCTACGAGGGCTTTCTCGCGCCGCCCAAGCCGGGCGAAACGTTCGAGGAGCGCGCCCGCGAGCACGCCAAAATGTTCGTCGGCCGCGGCGAGGCCGGCGCGTCCGAGATCATGCAGCATCTGTTCGACGCCGATTATCTGTTCAAGCACGACCTCGTCTTCATCGGCTCGCCGGAAACCGTCGCCGGCAAAATCCGCGCCGCCGCGGAGGAGGGCGTGTTCAACGTCTTCATGGGCGAGTTCAACTTCGCCGACCTGCCAGAGGACGCGCTGCTGCGCTCGATCCGGCTGTTCGGCGAGAAGGTGATCCCGGCGCTGCGGGGGTATGAGCCGTTCTGACGCTACTGCCCCTGCGCCAATTCCGGGTGCGCCTTCAGCCGCGCGGTGTTGAGCCGATAGATGATGAAACACACCACCGCGCCCACCGCGAACGGCAGCGCCGACCACATGTAGAGCTGCGGCACCGGCAGGCCGACGAACAGCGCGCCGAGCAGCGGCCCGATGATGGCGCCGAGGCGGCCGATGCCGAGTTGCCAGCCGGAGCCGTTGGCGCGCAGCGAGGTCGGGTAGATCATGGCGCCGACCACGTTGATGCCGGACTGGATGCCGAGCACGATGCAGCCGGCAAAGAAGGTCACGGCGATCAGGGCGCCGGTCGAGCTCAATCCGGCATAGCCGATCGAGCCGACCACCGGCACCGCGATTACGAACAGGATGGCGATGGCGAGGAAGCGCGCCTTCTGCAGCCACCAGCACAAAATCAGCGAGCCGACCGTGCCGCCGACCTGCAGCGCCGCGCCGGCCAGCGCCGCGGTCTGCGGCGCCACGTGGGCGGCGCCCATGAGCGTCGGCGTCCAGCTGATAAGGAAGAAGTAGCCCATTAGGTTGCAGGCGAACATCAGCCAGGTGAGCGGCGTGATCGCCGCCAGGCCGTTGCCGAACAGATAGATCGGATTGCTCGGCGATTGCTTTTCGTCCTCGATGACGAAGCGCGCGTTCGGCGGCACCTTGTAGCCGGGTACGATCGCCGCCAGCAGCGCCTCCATCTTGCCGCGGTGACTGTCATGCAGGGTCATGAATTTGATCGATTCCGGCAACGTGACGATGGCGGCGAGCGCGAACACCACCGGCACGATGCCGCCGATCTCGAACAGGATCTGCCAGCCATATTGCGGCACCAGCGCCGCGGCGGCGAAACCGGCCAGCGCGCCGCCGAGCGGAACGAGGCCGACGGCGATGATCGCCAGCGTGGCGCGAAGGTTGCGCGGCGCCGATTCGGCGTTGATGGCGACGAGGTTCGGGATCACGCCGCCGATGCCCAGCCCGGCGACGAAGCGGAGCGCGGACAATTCGGTGAGATTGGTCGAATAGGCGGCGATGAAGGTGAAGATGCCGAACAAGAGGTTGGAGAGGATCAGCGCGGTCTTTCGGCCGTAGCGGTCGCCGATCCAGCCAAAGATCTGCGAGCCGAACAGCACGCCGATATTGCTGGCGCTGAGCACCAGGCCGAGCTCCTTGGGCGCAATGTGCCATTCCTTGATCAGGCTCGGCGCCGCAAAGGCGATGGCGCCGATGTCGTAGCCGTCGATCATGGCGAGCAGCACGGACCAGACGATGAGCTTGATCTGGAACGCGCCCAGCCCATGCTGGTCCAGGAAATGCGAGACTTGAACTTCCGTTTCGCCGGCCATCGTTTCCCCCCGGAGGATTATTTTGTGGGGGGAGGTTATGGCAGTCGCCGCGCCAAGGAAAGCGACATTGCGGCGCGGCGTGGGACGATGCCCGCAACCAGCGTCCGCGAGCAGCCCTCTCCCGCAAGGGGAGAGGGCATAGCCACAAGCGCTCAGTCAGCCTCCAGCGGCTCGCCCGCTTTCTCGCGCAGCGCGCGGAACACCGCCTCGGGCGTCAGCGGCAATTCCGTCAGCCGCACGCCGACCGCGTCATCGAGCGCATTGGCGATGGCCGGCGACAGCGGCATGGTCGAGGATTCGCCGACGCCCTTGGCGCCGAACGGCGCGTTGTGCTGATAGGCGTCGATCGCCTCGTTGATCATCACCGCCGGCACGTCGGCAATGCCGGGGATCTTGTAGTCGGCCAGCGACGCATTGGTGATCTGGCCGTTGTCGAGATTGATCTTCTCGAACAGGGTGAAGCCGAGCTGCATCAGCGCCGCGCCGGAAATTTGCGTCTCGACGATGCGCGGATTGACCAGCCGGCCGCAATCGACCGCGTTGACGAGCTTCAAAATACGCATGCGTCCGGTCTCGGTGTCGACTTCGACCTCGGCGCCGGTGCCCGCGACCATCCAGAACGGCGTGATCGCGGTCGACGCGCCAGTGTCGTGATCCGGTGCGACATAATCGGGCTTGTAGCTGCCGCTGCCCACGATATTGCCGGCTTTCATGCCGTACTTTTTGATGAACAGTCCGGACACCGGCGTATTGCTGCCTTCCGGCTCGCCGACTTCGCGGCGCAAGGCATCGATCTTGCTGCGCGCGTCCTCGGCGGCGAGCCGCACCGCGTGGCCCATGTGGAACAGCGAGCGTGAGCCCAGCGTGCCCATGTCGTAGGGCGTGATGTCGGTATCGCGGGCGACGACTCTGACGGCCTCGGCCGGCACGTTGAGCACCTCGCCGACGATCTGCGCCATGCCGGTGTCGGAGCCTTGCCCCATGTCGACGGTGGAAATGTAGAGCGTCGGGCTGCCGTCGGCGCCGACATTGATGATGGCGACCGAGGTGGTCGGCGAGACGCAAGCTTTGAGCGCAAACGCAATGCCGCGGCCGCGTTTCAAGGTGCCGCTGCCGCGATCGAACTTTTCTTTCCAGCGCAGCCGCTCGGCGACGTGGTCGAGGATCGCCTCG
The DNA here is from genome assembly GCA_050010715.1 of Xanthobacteraceae bacterium. Lineage (GTDB taxonomy): Bacteria > Pseudomonadota > Alphaproteobacteria > Rhizobiales > Xanthobacteraceae > BOG-931. The sequence goes on from JBEKKM010000162.1 coordinate 6,763, forward strand.
AGCGGCGCATCTTCCAGGATCGTGCCGGTCGCTTGCGGGCGGCCGTTGCGCAGCACATTGCTGCGGCGGAACGCGACCGGATCGATGTCGAGCGACCGCGCCACCATGTCGGTGTGGCTCTCATAGGCGAAGGTGAGCTGCGGCATGCCAAAACCGCGCAACGCGCCAGCCGGCGTCATGTTGGTGTACATGGCGTAGGAATCGATCCAGACATTGTCGATGTCGTAGGGACCGGCGGCGGTGAAGCCCGATTTATGCGTCACGCGCGGGCCGATATCGGCGTACGCCCCGCCGTTCCAAAACACCTCGCATTTGCGCGCCGTAATGCGGCCCGACTTGTCGATGCCGCTCTTGATGCGGATCGTCGCCGGATGCTTGGTGATCTGATAAAATTGCTCCTCCATGGTCAGCGCGATCTTGACCGGCCGGCGCGCGATCATCGAGCACGCCGTCACCAGCGCTTCGAGCTTGATGTAGAGCTTGCCGCCGTAGCCGCCGCCGAGATACGGCACCTTGATGCGCACCTTGTTTTCCGCCCAGCCAAGCAGTCGCGCGATCTCCGACCGCACGAAGGACGGCCCCTGGGCGCCTGAGTAGATCGTCAGGCCGGACTCCTTGTAATCGGCGATCGAGCAGAACGGCTCGAACGGCACGTGCAGGCATTTTTGCGTGCGGAATTCGTGCTCGAAGACGTGCGCGGCTTCGGCAAAGGCTTTGTCGACGTCGCCGCGCCGCGTCTTGGCCTGCAGCGCCAGATTGGTGTCCTTGATGCCCTTGAGATGTTTCAGATCGGCGAAGCTGCCGGCGGGCTTGAGTTCGTCGTGCACATGGCTCGACGACGTCATCGCCTCGACCTCGTCATAGATCGGCTCGAGCTCCTCGTATTCGGCGGTGATCGCCTGCACGGCGGCGTCCGCGACGTGCGGATCGGCGGCGAGCACCACGGCGACCGGCTCGCCGACAAAGCGCACTTTGTCGATCGCCAGGATCGGCTGATCGTGGAAGGCCGGGCCGTAATAGGGATCGGGGATCACCTTGCGCACATCGTCGGAGGTGATGACGCGGAACACGCCCGGGATTTTCTGCGCCGCCGAGGTATCGACCGATTTGATGCGGCCGTGCGGCACGGTGGAGCGGAAGATCTTGCCGTAAAGCATGCCGGGCAGCCGCATCAGGTGGGTATATTCGGCGCGACCCGTGACCTTTTCGCGCGCTTCGAGCCGCGGTATCGAGCGGCCGATCTGGCCGCCGCCCATGGGATTGGTCGGCATCAGTAATGAACTCCCTGCGGCATTTGGACGTTACGATTTCACGCCCCGTAAGTTCCGGACATTTGGACATGAATCCCAGCCGGGAATCCACTATATTCCCTCAGACCTTTCTGCATACGGGAGTGCGTGATGGCGATCACCTTCACCGTCAACAATAAGCCGGCAAGCGTGGATGCCGGTCCGGAAACGCCGCTGCTCTGGGTTGTGCGCGAGCACCTCAAGCTGACCGGCACGAAATATGGCTGCGGTGCCGGCATGTGCGGCGCCTGCACGGTGCATCTCGACGGCAAGGCGGTGCGCTCGTGCCAAATCCCGGTCGCCATGGTGGCAGGCAAGAACGTCACCACCATCGAGGGCTTGTCGGCCAACAGCGACCATCCGCTGCAAAAAGCCTGGCTCGATCTGCAGGTGCCGCAATGCGGCTATTGCCAGTCCGGCCAGATCATGCAGGCCGCGGCGCTGCTGGCGGCCAACAAGAATCCGAGCCGCGAGGACATCGTTCGCCACATGGACGGCAATATCTGCCGCTGCGGCACCTATCCGCGCATCCTCCGCGCCGTCGAGCGCGCCGCCAAGCAGGGAGCGTGACGCCATGGGCAAGATCGAACGCAATCCGAACGGCACATTGTCGCGGCGCGGCTTCCTGCAAAGCTCGGTCGGCCTGACCTTTGCCTTGACCCTTCCGACTGCGCTGTTCGCGCGGCCGGCCGCGGCGCTGGCGGAAGGCGCAACGCCGGGCGCCGTCGGCGCCTGGGTCACCGTCAGCCCGGACGGCGCCATCGTGCTCGCCATTCCGGTTGCCGAAATGGGGCAGGGCAGCTCGACCGGGCTCGCCATGGTGTTCGCCGAAGAGATGGACGCCGACTGGTCGCGGGTGTCGATCACGTATCCGCCGGTCAAGCCGGAGATTTTCGGCAATCCGATCTTCGGCAACATGATGGTGACCTACGGCAGCGGCTCGATCCGCGGCTATTGGGACAAGGTGCGGCTGCAGGCCGCCGCGGTGCGCAATGTGCTGATGCAGGCCGCCGCCGATCGCTGGCAGGTTCCAATCGCTGAATTGCACACCGAGCCGAGTCTCGTGGTGCACGCGGCGAGCAATCGCTCCATGAGCTACGGCGAGATCGCGGGCTTCGCCCAGGTTCCGGCGACCATGCCGACGATCGACAAGTCGGCGCTGAAGAAGATGGCCGACTACCGCATCCTCGGCAAAAACACGCCGCGCTTGGACATTCCGGGAAAGATCGACGGCTCCGCGCTTTACGCCATCGACGTGCAAGTGCCGAACATGGTCTATGCCACGGTGCTGCGCACGCCGGTCGAAGGTGGAACGCCGGAGCATGTCGATGACGCCGCGGCGCGCAATGTGCCGGGCGTGCTCAAAGTGGTGCCGCTGAAGAATTCCGTCGGTGTCGTTGCCGAGACCATCGAAGCCGCCTTCAAGGGGCGGTCGGCGCTTAACGTCAGCTGGTCGAGCCTGCCGACGGATTCGTTCAACAGCGCCGACGGCTTGAAGGATTTTCTCGCCCGCGCGGCAAAGCTCGACGACAAGGGCGTGAGCTACGTCGCCAAGGGCAACGTCGACGATGCCTTCGCTAAGGCGGCGAAGGTGATGACGTCGCAATATTCTTCCGAATACGTCTATCACGCGCAGATGGAGCCGATGAACGTCACCGCGTCGGTCAGTCCCGCAGGCGACAGCGCCGAAATCTGGATCGGCACCCAAGGCGTCAGCGTCAACGCCTTCGCCGCCGCGGCGATGCTCAAAACCACGCCGGACAAGATCAAGCTCAATCAGTTCTATCTCGGCGGCGGCTATGGCCGGCGCAGTCCGGCCGACATGCTTCCGGAAGTTTTGCCGCTGGCCAAAGCGATGCAGCGGCCGGTGAAACTGATCTGGACGCGCGAGCAGGACGTCAAGTCGGCGCAGATGCGGCCGATGACCGGCCATCAGGTCGAAGCCGCGCTCGATGCCGACGGCAAGGTGACCGGCTGGCGCCATCGCGTGGTCGGCGAATCCGTGGTCGCCTATCGCGGCACCGAGAAGGCGCTGGAGAACAACAAGGGTATCGACGGCATCGTGCTCGAAGGCTCGAAGCACGAATACGGCATTCCCAATCAGTCGATCGCCTATCTGCGTGAGAACCGCGGCATCGCGGTTGCCGCCTGGCGCGGCATCGGCGCCGGCTACAACAAATTCGTCATCGAGTCCTTCATCGACGAAATCGCCGCCGCCCAGAACAAGGACCCGGTGGCGTTCCGGCTCGAGCTTTTGAAAGACGAGCCGCGCGCGCAGGCGGTGATCAAGGCGGTCGCCGACAAATCCGGCTGGGGCAAGGCGGTCGCCGACGGCCATGCGCTCGGCTTTTCCTATGCCAAGGTGGTCGAGACCTATGTGGCGGCGGTCGGCGAAATCTCGCTCGACACCAAGACCGGCATCGTGCGCGCCCATCGCTTCTGGCTCGCGCTCGATCCCGGCATCGTGCTCAATCCCGACAGCGTTTTGGCGCAGACCGAAGGCAACGTGATCTTCGGCTTGAGCCAGACCCTGAAGGAACAGGTTTCGATTTCCGGCGGGGAGGTGCAGCAGAATAATTTCTACGACTACCCGGTGCTGCGCATGTCGGAAATGCCGGAGATCGATATCCAGCTGATGCCGACCGACAATCCGACCAAAGGCATCGGCGAGGCCTCGCTGCCGCTGGTGGCGCCTTGCGTCGGCAATGCGGTGTTCAAGCTGACCGGCAAACGCTTCCGCGCGCTGCCGCTGTCGCCGGAGCGGGTGAAGGCGGTGACCGGCGTCTAGAGCATGAGCCGGAAGGCAAGCAAGAGGGGGCAATGTCCGCTTTACTCCAATAGCGGACACCCAGCTGACGCCGCCTGATGTCCGCTATGGGCCGATTTTGTTGCAGAAGTCCGTTGAAGGCTGTGTTGCTCAGTGATTCCGTCGCTGTGAGGCGATTCGCGACGGGAGCGGAGCATGATGGGGCAGCGCAAGCGCGAGCAGGGACAGC
>JBEKKM010000163.1:0-10858 GCA_050010715.1 Xanthobacteraceae bacterium
GACGTGCCCGGCCTCGAAAACAATCTTGCGATGGTTCTTCTACTATCGCACTCACGAATATTCAGCGATTGATACAGCGGTCCTGCCGGGATTTCCGCATAACATGAGCGCCGCGTAGCCCAACTCCGTTGCCGACAAACTCGCGACTATCGCTTGTCGATGAAATTAGCCCCCACTCGGCGCGAAGGACGCTAGAACCCGATCTTGTCGATGGCCTTTTTCAGTACGGAGAGCGGGTATCCCGCGCCGTGCTTGTTGCCGTATTTCCTAGATGTCTTTTTCTTCTTGCCATTCGCCCAACCACCTAGAGCTTCGCGCACGTCTTCGGGCACGCCGGCGGCGCGTAGGCGATTTGCAGCGCGGTGACGGAAGCTGTGCATCGGGGCCTTGTCCAGTTCGCCGGGAGCCTTGTCGTCCTTGTCGGTGATGTCAGGATCGGGGATACCGGGGATACCAATTTCGAACATCCATTTTCCCAATCGCTTGCCCGCTGAGTCCATGCGGCCGGGTACCAGTTGGCCAGTGATCTTCGGCGGCAGGTAGGGCAACAGGTCAGCCGGGAGTGGAACGCGGCGGCGCGATTGTGGTGTCTTCTTGCCGATGTACACAAACCGGATGCCGTCTTCTATCTCCTCGCGGTCAATGGAGAACGCTTCGCTGCGCCGCAAGCCGGTCGTTGCCACTAGGCGAACTAGAAGCTGATCGTTCTTATCGAGCTTGTGCAGGTTCGCGCGGATGAGCTTCATATCGTGTTCATCGAAGGGATCGCGTTCGTCTTCGTCATCGCGAATGGGCACGACGGACGAAAACGGATTGAACGTCAGCTTGCCTTCGTCAATGGCAAGATTGACCGTCGCGACAAGCGGCACCATGCGGCGGCGAAGTGTGGCGCTCTTGATTTCTCCACTCGCTTGGTCTTCGAGGTATGCCACGATGGCGCGGCCGTCTTCGCGCGTGCATGAGCGCAGCGGCTTGTTCACGACAGTCTTGAAGACATGCCAAATGTCACGCGCTTGCTTCTCAGGAAGGCCGGTAATCCCGTTGTGCTTGATGTAGGTTTCAAGCAAAACGTCGTCGGCATTCTTAGCAGGGGGCGTTGGGCGCTTCGCGTCGTCGTAGGCTTTGAAGCTCGGGCCGCCGTGCGGCGCTGGCGTAAGAAGCTCTGCCGGGCCGCCGTTGGGTTCGCGGCGAACGACGTTGCCGCTGGCATCAATGAATTGCAGTTCGCGTTCGGTGACGATGGCTTGCTCACCATCGATCATGCGCAAGCCCGGCTCATAAGTGCGATGCCATATCGGCGTCACCGTGGGGCGGCGCTGATACATGAACGCCTTGTGCTCACGGATCAGCGGCATTGCCACGATTTCGGCGAGCTTCACGTCGGCCGTGCCAAGCGATTTTTCGATAATCTTTTGGCCGGGCGGCTGCAATCGAACATACAAATTGCTGCTGCCCTTACGCCGGAACAGATAACGGGGAAGCTCGGAGGAACGCATGGGGACCTGCCAAATCGCGTTTTACTGACAGCGATTATAAGCAGTCCATTACCGGCAAAATTAGTGGCAGTCAAAACCTTTCGTAAAACACAGTAAATATGGGGCTTTCTTTGGCGCGCCCGAAGGGATTCGAACCCCTGACCTCTGCCTTCGGAGGGCAGCGCTCTATCCAGCTGAGCTACGGGCGCGTGAGCGTTTAAATAGCGGAACGCCGGCAGTGCGGCAACGGCTTGCGCTCTCGTAGAGGAGATATAGCCAAGGCCGAGAAAGCGGCCTTGATCGCATGGAAAGCATTCTGTTCGCGTTGGTAATCTTGTCAAGGACGCCGCCATCAGCGCGGTTACGCGCGTCTTCGACGGGCTATGGCGCCGCCGCCTCCGGCGGTCTTCGATCCTTGACAAGATCACCAACGCGAACAACCAGCATCCATGCGATCAAGGCCGCATCTGATCAATGATATCGTCCCGCCGCTTGCCGCTGGCGAGAGGGACTCCTAAGCTTGGCCGTGGCGGGAACCCGAGGAGACGCGCGATGACCCAAGTGGCGGAGAAGACGCAAAAAAGCCAGCCGAAAAGCGCCCAGATCAAGGACGCCGCGTTCAAATGGGACGATCCGCTCGACCTCGAAAGCGAGCTGACCGAGGAAGAGCGCATGGTGCGCGACACCGCGCGCGACTATGCCCAGGAGAAACTCTTCCCCCGCGTCATCGCCGCCAATCGCGACGGCAAGACCGATCCCGCGATCTTCCGAGAGATGGGCGAGCTCGGGCTTCTGGGTTCCACCATCCCCGAAGAATACGGCGGCGCCGGCCTCGGCTATGTCTGCTACGGGCTGATCGCGCGCGAGCTCGAGCGCGTCGATTCCGGCTTCCGCTCGGCGATGTCGGTGCAATCCTCGCTCGCCATGCAGGCGATCTATGCTTATGGCTCCGAGGCGCAGCGCCGCAAATATCTGCCGAAGATGGCCACCGGCGAATTGCTCGGCTGCTTCGGCCTGACCGAGCCGGACCACGGCTCCGATCCCGGCTCCATGGTGACGCGCGCCGAGAAAGTGCCGGGCGGTTTCAGCCTGACCGGCGCCAAAACCTGGATCACCAATGCGCCGGTCGCCGACGTCGGCATCATCTGGGCAAAACTCGACGGCAGGATCCGCGGCTTCCTCATCGAGCGCGGCACCAAGGGATTTTCCACGCCGAAGATCGAAGGCAAGCTGTCGTTGCGCGCCTCGATCACCGGCGAGGTCGTGCTCGAAGGCGCGGTCGTGCCCGAAGACAATTTGCTGCCGAACGTGTCCGGCCTCGCCGGCCCGTTCGGCTGCCTCAACGTGGCGCGCGCCGGCATCGCCTGGGGCGCCATGGGCGCCGCCGAGTTCTGCTGGCACCGTGCCCGCGATTACGTGCTCACCCGCAAGCAGTTCGGCCGGCCGCTCGCCGCCAACCAGCTGGTGCAGAAAAAGCTCGCCGACATGCAGACCGAGATCACGCTCGGCCTGCACGCGGCGCTCCGCCTGTCGCGACTGATCGATCAGGGCAAGGCGTCGCCGCCGGCGATCTCGCTGCTCAAGCGCAACAATTGCGGCAAGGCGTTGGACATCGCCCGCCTCGCCCGCGACATGCACGGCGGCAACGGCATTGCCGAGGAATTCCACGTCATGCGCGTGTTGTGCAATCTCGAGACCGTCAACACCTACGAGGGCACCCACGACATCCACGCGCTGATCCTCGGCCGCGCGCAGACGGGCATCCAGGCGTTCTTCTGATCGACGCCGTTCGCGATTATCCGGCGACCTGGAGAACGATCTTGCCGCGCTTGTGCGCTCGCGTACCGGCGAGCATCTCGTGGGCGGCGCGCGCCTCGCTGAGCGGCAGCACGCTGCCGACCGGAACGACCAGCTCGTTGTTGTCATGCATGTCGGCGAGCCGCGCCAGTTGCGCGGTATTGACGTCGACGATGAAATAGTCGGCGCGGACGCGCCGTTTTTGCGCCAGCTGCACGTTCGGCCGCGACACCGAGGAGACGATGATGCCGCCGGGTTTGACGAAGCCGAGCAATTGATCCTGCGCCGGCCCGCCGACCGTATCGATCACCGCGTCGGCGCGCCGTGCAAAATTCGTCAAATTGTCGGTCGCGGTGTTGACTACTTCGTGGGCGCCGAGACCGCGCACATAATCGGCGTCGCCATTGCGGACGGTGGCGATGACGTGGAGTTTTTTCGCCCGCGCCAGCTGCACCGCATAGGCGCCGACATTGCCGGCGCCACCGTGGATGACGGCGGTCTGGCCTTCGCGCAGCGCGGCGTGATCGAACAGCATTTGCCAGGCCATCACGCCGACCACCGGCAGCGCCGCGGCTTCGATGTGCGACAGCCCCGCCGATTTTTTCGCGATCATGCGCGCCGATACCACGGCGTATTCGGCGTAACCCATGATGAAAAGCGGATTGGTGGCGCCGAACACCTCGTCACCCGGCGCGAAGCCGCTTGTATTAGGGCCGACCTTTTCGACGATGCCGGAGATTTCGGCACCCAGCGTCAGCGGCGGCGTCAGCGGCAGGCCGCTCTTGCCGGTGCGCACCAGGGCATCCCAAGGCCCGACGCCGGCGGCGCACACCCGCACCAGAACCTGCAGCTCCTGCGGCTCCGGTACATCGACTCGTTCCAGCGCGATGATCTGCGGCGGGCCCAGCTGATTGATTCGCGCCGCCGTCATGATTTGCGGCAGAGCCAGTTGGTCGGTGCGCCGCACCGGCGTGGTTTGTTGCGCACCCAGGCGATGGATCGAAGCGGTCTGCGCGGGCTGCGAGAAATCCGCTGTCGGGTTGGTGAACAGCTGACTCACGGCCATAGATCGTCTCCCACGGTCTAGCGGACGCCCACCCCCATAGCTAAATCACCACTCAAACGAATCACCGCACACATTACCCCAATCAAGCGCCGGAATCGTCATGTCCCCGTTGTCCTTATTGATCAATCTGCTGTGGATAGTGTTCGGCGGCCTCTGGATGGCGGTGGGATGGATCGTCGCAGCCGTGATCAAGGCGATCACCATCATCGGCCTGCCCTGGGCGCGGGCGGCGTTCAACATCGCGTCCTATACGCTGTTGCCGTTCGGCCGGAAGGCGGTGTCGCGGGCCGAGCAACTGGGCAGCCACGATATCGGCACCGGTCCGTTCGGGCTCATCGGCAACATCGTCTGGCTGGTGCTGGCCGGCTGGTGGCTGGCGCTCGGCCATCTGCTCACGGCTATACTGCTGGCCGTGACCGTCATCGGCATCCCGTTCGCCTGGGCGCATTTGAAACTCGCCGGCATCGCACTGTGGCCGATCGGCAAAATGATCGTCGATGCTTGATTGAATAGCCCCTGTGCGGCAGATAAGGAGTTTCGCCATGAACAGCCATCACTTCCACGCCGTCGTGTGGATCGACCACCATGAAGCGCGCGTGTTCCATTTCAGCCCGACCGACGTCGAGCGGCTGGTGCTGCACCCGGATCATCCAACCCGACACATCCATCACAAGGCCAACTCCATGGGCAGCGGCCATGCGGCGGAAGATCACAACTTCCTCCAGGCCGTGGCGCAATCAATTGCGGACGCCGGTGCGGTTCTCGTTACCGGGCCGGCCAACGCCAAGACCGAACTCGTCAAGCACATCGGCCAATACGATCCCCAACTGATGAAGAAAATTGTCGGTGTGGAGACCGTCGATCATCCCAGCGATGGGCAGCTCGTCGCCCATGCGCGAAAGTATTTTAAGGCGGAAGATCGGATGCTGCCGCAATGAAACTAGACCATGATCCAATTCAATTGAATCGGATCATGGTCTAGAATTTTAGTTTGAGCATGATCTTATCCGAAAACCGGTGTCCACTTTTCGGGATCATGCTCTAGCGAGCGGCAGGGAACGGAGGGATCATGTGCCGGAACATACGCACACTCTTTAATTTCGAACCGCCGGCTACGGACGAGGAAATTCGCGCGTCGGCGCTGCAGTTCGTCCGCAAGCTGAGCGGATTTACGCAGCCGTCCCGCGCCAACGAAGCGGCGTTCGCCCGCGCCGTCGATGAGGTCACGGACGCGGCCCGCCGCCTCCTGCAATCGCTAGAAACGGCGAGTCCGGCAAAGAACCGCGAGTTGGAGGCAGCGAAAGCGCGCGAGAGAGCGAAGGAGCGATTTGCGTAACGGCCGGATCGGTCAAGCCAACGCCCTAGATCATGATCCAATTCCATTGAATCGGATCATGATCTAGAATCTTTGTTTGAGCATGATCTTATCCGAAAACCGGTATCCACTTTTCGGGATCATGCTCTACTCCGCCTTGATGCCGGCGGCCTTGATGATCGGCCACCATTTATCGGTTTCGGATTTGTAATAAGCCGCGAGCGCTTGCGGCGTCTGCTGCTGGCGCGGCACGATCTCTTGACCGACGTCACCGAGCCGCTTGCGCACGGCGGGATCGGCGAGCGCGTCGATGGCCGCGGCATTGAGCTTGGCGATGACCGCCGGCAGCGTAGCTTTCGGCACCCACAGCGAATGCCAGGGCGAAATGTGCAGGCCCGGCAATCCCGCCTCATCGACCGTCGGAATATCGGCCGCAATCGCCGCGCGGCTGCTCGCGGTGACGGCATAGCCCTTGATCGTGCCGCTGCGGATTTGCGGCATCGCGTCCGACGGCTGGTCGAACAACAAATCGATGCGTCCCGCCAACAGATCCTGCATCGCCGGCGCCAGCCCGCGATACGGCACGATCTGAATATTCGCGCCGGTCTGTTGCTGGAGCAAATAGCCGGCCACCTGATCGGTGCCACCGGCGCTGCCTAGGAGAACGGGGTTGCTCTTCAACCACCCCACAAGTTCCTTGAGGTCGTTCGCCGGAATATCTTTCCTGGACACCAGCAGCAACGGCGTCTGCGTCAGCCATATCACCGGCTCGAAATCGCGAAAGACATCGTATTGCAATTGATAGAGCACCGGCGTCACCACATGCGTCGACCAGGTGGCGAGGTCGAGCGTATAGCCGTCCGGCGCCGCGCGGGCGACGCGCCCCGCCGCGATAGTTCCGCCGGCGCCGGTGACGTTCTCGATGACGACCGGTTGCCCGAGCGACTGGCCCATCCTCTCGCCTATGACGCGCGCGATCACGTCGGTCGGGCCGCCGGCGGCGAACGGCACGATCATGGTGACCGGCCGGGACGGAAAAGATTGCGCCTCGGCGCTGCCGGCAAATCCCGAAGTTGCCGCAACGGCGATCATTGCCAAAACCAATCTGTGCATCGCTGCAATTCACTCCCTCACGATGGCCTTCGCGCCCGGTCCGACGCCCGAGTCTATCAGACCTAAAACCACTGGCGGCTGCGGCCACAAGCCTCTATATGAAGGCCGTCCCCCCAAAAAGGAGCAGCGAATGGCCTCGCGCCAAATCAAGATGCCTGTAAAGGACGATCCCGACAAAGATGTCGACAAAGCGCCGTCACAGCGCAAGCGGCCGGAAAGCGGCCGGTATTGGCTCCAGGTCGACCGCCAGACCAAGGGCTCCTACCAGACAGCGGAAGCCGCGCAATCGGCGGCGCTGGTAATCAAGAAGGGCTATCCGATCGTTCAAGTATCGGTCTACGATAGCGTCGAATACACCCACACGCTGGTGGAAGCGCCCGCCAAGGCGTCGTGACGAGCGCTCTTCCCTCGTTTTCCTGCTCGACCGATCAGGCGGAGCGCCGTTCGCGCAAGCCTGCTGATTCCGACATCACGGTCACATCCACCGTCATACCGAGATAGCTGCCGGCTGAGCCGACAAAACTGCCGGAAATCGGCACCGCTTGGCTGATGTCGCGCGTCACGGCGACCCGGATCAAATCGAGGCCGCCGATGGTGCCGTTGGTTGGGTCGTAGGCGATCCAGCCGGAACCGGGAACATAGATGTCGGCCCAGGCGTGCGTTGTCCCGGCGCCGATCGCGGCCGGCCCATCGGCGCTAGCGCGATAGAGATATCCCGTCACCACGCGGGCGCCGAAGCCCAGGCTGCGGGCGGCTTCGATCAAGAGAACCGCGAGATCGCGGCATGAGCCCCAGCCGCGATTGAGCGTCTCCACGGGAGTCTGCGTGCCCTCGGTTTCCCGGCTTTGGTACGAAATCTGGGCCGCCACGCCATTGTTCAGATCGGCCAACAGCGCCGACGTATCGGTCGGATTGCTGCGCACGAAGCTGCGCGCCCACGATCCGAGCCGGTCGTTGGGATCGGGGTATTGGCGCTCGAGCATGCGGCCGAGGTCGATGCGATCGTCCGCGGAATAAACGAACGGGTAGCTTCGCGCTTCCGGCGTAATCTGGAATGGCGGCCGCTCGACGGCATAGGTCTCAAGCAGAAGGCTGCTCTCGATCCGCAGTTCCGCCGCCGGTTCGCGGAACGACGCGATGGCGATTGAATTGCCGAAGACATCGTGCATCCAGCGCAGCGACGCCGGCGGCGAGCAGGTCAAATTGGTTTTGATCAGGCGAAGATCGTGACTGTCGCGCGGCCGCAGCATCAGCCGGTGATCGCCAAGCGCGACCGGGCGGATGTAGCGGTAGATCGTGGTGTGCCGCACATTGAGAACGGTCACGAGCGCATCCTCGATCGTGGTCGATTGTTACGCGAATAGTCGATCGATCGCATCGCCATGGCGTGTCACGTCGAAATAAATCTTCACACCGGCAATCCTGACGGCGCGAACGGGTTTTACTCCCGATCGAAACCGCAAGGATGACGGCTTAAGGGTGGAGAACCGTCAGCACCAGCATAGAGACGAAGACGAGTACGACGGCCGCTATGGAAAAATAGATCGCCCTGGTCGCAAAGCCGGCAGTGCTGTAGTCGTTTCTCATGGTCCGCCCTCCCCGTCTTGGTGCGTTGTCCAAAGTCTTTTCCAAGTGCAAGTCATTTTCCAAGTGCAGTTCCGATGGCTGGATTGCCGTCGGGATTCTTCGAGCAAGTTGGCAAAAGGCCCGGCACTTTGCCGGGCCCTGATCTTGCGGAAGCGAACGGCTTACTTTTGCTGTCCGCTCGGCTGTTTGTCGGCGGGCTTCGGAGTGCCCGGATTTTGACTTTGCTGCTGCGGGTTGGCCGGATTCTGGGTCTGCGGCTTCGGGCTACCTGGGTTCTGGACCTGCTGCTGCGGATCGACCGGATTGGACGGCTTCTGGGCCTCGTTGGTGCCCTGCTGAGGATTTGACATAATATTCCTTTCAAAAAAAAGATTTTGAGTACTTTTATGTCACAGTGTATAGGTATTGGCCTTGCGATTGTTAAACAAGTGCGGGTGCGCTTTTATTTTCAAAGCAACCGATTTACCGGCCAATTTTGCAGTAATATGTGATAATGTCTACGTCAATGATCGATCATGAAGACTTTTCGGTTGTTGTGAAGAACCGCGCCCCGTTGCCGAAGCCGTGGCGATGGGAAATCTATCGCGCCGGCCGAACCAGCCCGATCGAGCATTCCGAGGTTTTTTTCGAGTCGATGACCGAAGCCAATCGCGCCGGAAAGGCGGCGTTAAGGTCGCTCCTGAGCGACTACCCCGGCTGACCCAGCGGCGGCAGGAAGCCTTTGACAAGTCTGCCGATATCTATAAAACCAAACACTGTCTCGTTCGAAAAGCTGCCCAAATAACGGCGACCTACCGAAGTCTCCGTTTCTTTCCGTCGGCGGCACGGTGCCTAATCGGCAGGCGCGCGACTTCGAACATCGACTTGGATTGTTACCGCGGGCGCCGCCGTACCCGAATAGTGCCACGCGAATCTTGCCTAACCATGCGCCAGCGGCCCGAGCGCCCTGGCCATCGGCCCTGTCCACCGCTCGATCGAAGAGGAACGCCGCGTGCAGGTTCTCGTCCGTGACAACAATGTCGACCAGGCGCTAAGGGTGCTGAAGAAGAAGATGCAGCGCGAGGGCGTGTTCCGCGAGATGAAGCTGCGCGGCCATTACGAAAAGCCTTCCGAGAAACGCGTCCGCGAGAAGGCCGAAGCCATCCGCCGCGCCCGCAAGCTCGCCCGCAAGAAGCTGCAGCGCGAGGGCCTGTTACCGATGAAGCCCCGGCCGGTTCCCGGCGCCGGCCCCGGCGGCGCCCCCGGACGAGGCGGCCCGCCGCGCGCACCGCGCCCGGTGCGCTTCTGACCGCAGAACAAGTGATGGGCTGATACCGTCGCTGCGTTAGTCGAGGTTACGCTTGCAATATCGTCATGGCCGGGCATAGCCGTTCGAAGAACGGCGTGCTTCGCACGCCTATGTCCCGGCCATCTTCGTTTTTAAATTTCCTTTGCCGTTAAGTCCCGGCACCCAACCCAAAGGAACTGCCCATGCCGTTTTCAATGTCCCAAGCCGCCCTGCCGGTTTTCGAAATCAATCTCAACGCGCTGTCGGCCATTCTCGACAAGGCGGAAGCCTTCGCTACGGCGAAGAAAATCGACCCCGCCGTGCTGCTGCATTCTCGCCTCTCGCCGGACATGTTCGATCTCACCCGGCAAATCCAGGTCGCGACGGACGGGGCGCGGCGCGGTACGGCGCGTCTCGCCGGCGTCGAGCCGCCAAGCTACGAAGACAACGAGACGACGATTGTGCAGCTCAAGGAGCGCATCGCGAAGACGGTCGCTTTTCTCAAGACGCTCGACCGCAAGCAGATCGATGCGGCGGCCGATCGCGAGATCACGTTTCCGCTCGGCGGCACCAACAAGGGCCAGATGAAGGGCGACGATTACCTCAACCACTTTATGCTGCCGAACTTCTATTTCCATTGCACCGCCGCCTACGCGATCCTGCGTCATTGCGGCGTGGACGTCGGCAAGCGCGACTTCCTCGGCGCGATCCCGCTCAAGATGGTCTGAGGCGGCCGCTACAACGGCGGCTCGACGCCGCCTTCTTTCTTGCAGGCGATGCTCGCTTCTTCAAGATCGAGCTCGCGTTCGATGCGCCGGCGCGCTTCGTCGGTGATTTGGCCTGCCTGCAACAGCCGGTAGATGTATTCGCGCTCGGCCGCGATCAGCTCCATGCGCAGCTCCGCGGCCACCGTCGCGGCATCGCCGCGGTCCGACGTATGTTCCGACAGCCGCCCGGTCCGATAATCGTGACGGGCGCGCAGGATCGCCAGCGCCTCGGGTGAAGCCTGGCGGTCGGCAGCGATTTGTCCCAAACGATTTTGCGCCACGTCGAGGGCTCCCGACCGCGCGGCAAGCTCCGCCTCGTGCTCGCGTTGCCGCTCGTCGGCGGCGTGGCGGGCCAGGCCGAGCCAGCCGACCACGCGCGGCAGCAGCGATCCCTGACCGATCAGCGTGACGACGATGACGCCGAAGGTGACGAAGAGAATGAGATCGCGGTCGGGAAATGGCGCGCCGGCC
>JBEKKM010000164.1:0-14876 GCA_050010715.1 Xanthobacteraceae bacterium
ACTGCCGTCGACCAGGGGCAGCACCACTGGAATGGTCAGCCCAGCGGGCAAAATTTCGCCGACGAGAAGTCCGGTGGTGTAGACCGCCGTCGCGAAGCCGATGCGCGCGGGAAACCAAGCCCGCACCAGCGGCGGCAATATCGGCTGCATGATCGCGACGCCGGCCGCCATGACGACGGTTGCCGCAAAGAGAGACGTCACGTCCGCCATCGCCCCGCGCGCCGCACCGCCGAGCGCGTTGAGCAGCAAGCCGACCAGCAAAGCCGGAATGAGGCCAAACCGCGCGATCAACATCGAGCCCGGCACCGCCGCGATGGCAAACAGCATCGGCGGCAGGCTCGACAGCCAGCCGATCTGCGTCTCCGACAGATGCAGGTCGGCGTGCAACAGCGGAATGACCGGCGGCGTCGCCAACACGGTGAGCCGCAGACACGCGCCGGACAGCCAGAGCAGGAGGAGGGGGATCAGGCGCGGGCTGATGATCGTCTCACGGAAACGACGGCAGACTTTTGAAAGGCCGGAAATCTTGGAGCGGGCGAAGGGATTCGAACCCTCGACCCCAACCTTGGCAAGGTTGTGCTCTACCCCTGAGCTACACCCGCATCCGAGAAGGGTAAGGCGGCAACCCGAGGATAACCCCGGACCGCAGCCTTGCTATGCCAAAGAGCGATCGGCTTGGCAACCATCGCCGGGCCGGCCTATGAAACCGTTAATGCCTGCCTCGCCGGACGACCTTTTCGCCTACTTGGATACGCTCGGCATCGCCCACAAGACCGTCACCCATCCGGCGGTCTTCACCGTCGATGAGGGGCGTGAATTGCGCGGCACGATTGCCGGCGGGCACACCAAGAACCTGTTCCTGCGCGACAAAAAGGGCACTGCCTTCCTGGTGGTGACGCTCGAAAATGCGGCGATCGAATTGAAGTCGCTGCACCGGCTCCTGGGCGCGTCCGGCCGGTTCTCGTTCGGCTCGGCCGAGCTGATGGGCGAACTGCTCGGCGTCGAGCCCGGCTCGGTGACCCCGTTCGCCGCCATCAACGACACGACCGGCCGCGTGACGGTGGTGCTCGACGCCGCCATGATGGCGCATGACGTGCTCAACTTTCATCCCCTGGTGAATACCGGGACGACGACGATTTCGCGGGAGGGGCTGGTCAAGTTCCTCGAAGCGACCGGGCATCACCCGCGGATCGAGGCGGTTTCGGGCACGGCGGGCGGGGAACCCTGATTGCATTCGCCCGCAATCTTACCATTTAATCGGGTGAACAGGGTTTTAGGGCAAGGAAACATGCTGCAGGAAGCTGGAACCATCACGGCGGACGCCGTCGTCAAGGACACGACGACGCAAGCCTTCGTCAAAGACGTCATCGAGGAATCCAAGCGCCAGCCGGTGCTGGTGGATTTCTGGGCGCCCTGGTGCGGGCCGTGCAAGCAGCTCACCCCGATCCTGGAGAAGGCCGTGAAGGCGGCCAAGGGCAAGGTTAAGCTCGTCAAGATGAACATCGACGACCATCCGGCGATCCCCGGCCAGATGGGCATCCAGTCGATCCCCGCCGTGATCGCCTTCGTCAACGGCCAGCCGGCCGACGGCTTCATGGGCGCGCTGCCGGAAAGCCAGGTCGTCGCCTTCTTGGAGCGGCTGACCAAGGATCGCATCGGTGGCGAGGCCAAGGATCTCTTGAAAGCGGCCGACGCGGCGCTCGCCGAAGGCGATGCGGCCGGCGCGGCGGAGATGTATGCCCACCTCCTCGCCGAGGATAATGCCAACGTGCAGGCGCTCGGCGGCTTGGCGCGCGCCTATGTCGAGACCGGCGCGCTCGAACAGGCGCGGCAGACGCTGGCCATGGTGCCGGAGGCCAAGCAGAATGATTCCGCGGTCGCCGCGGCGCGCGCCGCGCTGGAGCTTGCCGAGCAGGCCAAGACGCTCGGGCCGATCAGCGAGCTCGAGCAGAAGGTCGCCGCCAATCCGCTCGACCATCAGGCGCGCTTCGATCTGGCGCTCGCGCTCAACGGCAAGGGCCGCCGCGCCGACGCGCTCGAACACCTGATCGCCATCGTCAAACGCGACCGCAAATGGAACGACGACGGCGCCCGCAAGCAGCTCGTCCAGTTTTTCGATGCATGGGGTCCGACCGACGAAGCCACCATCGATGGGCGCAGGCGGCTGTCCTCGATCCTGTTTGCCTAGAGCATGATCCGGAAAAGTGGAAGCCGGTTTTCCGAAAAGATCATGCTCCACTAAAATGCTAGAGTGCATATCGCTTCAATCTGAAGCGATTTCGCTCTAGCGCAACTCGCTCATTGCGCTTCGGCGCCGTCGCGGAGTGGAGTGCGGCATGCCGATGAATACGGCTTACAGGGGGCCTGAGGCCGTCCCCGATGTGATCCCGGTATTTCCGTTGCCGGGCGCCTTGCTGTTGCCGCGCGGGCAGATGCCGCTCAATATTTTCGAGCCGCGTTATCTGGCGATGGTCGATGACGCGTTGCGGTCCGGGCATCGGCTGATCGGCATGATCCAGCCCGATCCCGCCCATCCCGGCACGGATCCGAACAAGCCGAATCTGTTTCACGTCGGCTGCGTCGGCCGCATGACGCAAATTGCGGAGAGCGGCGACGGCCGCTACCTGATCCAGCTCACCGGCGTCGCGCGCTTCCGCATCGAGGAAGAGCTCTCCGTCACCACGCCGTACCGGCAGTGCAAAGTGACCTATCAGCCCTTCGTCGACGATTTCACCCCGCGCATGGGCGAGGACGAGGTCGACCGCAAGGCGCTGCTGCGCGCGCTCACCGCGTTTCTCAAAGCCAACAATCTCAAGGCCGATTGGGACGGCATCGAGAATGCGCCGAACGAGGCGCTGGTCAATGCGCTGGCGATGATGTCGCCCTATGATGCCGCCGAGAAGCAGGCCATGCTGGAAGCGCCGGATTTGAAAACCCGTGCCGAAATTCTGGTCGCCGTCACCGAGATCGAGCTCGCCAAAAGTAAGACTTCCGGCGAGACGCCGCTGCAGTGAAAAGCTCAACCGGAGTCTTTTGATGTCCACGCCGCCCGCCGATTCCGTCGATCCAAAGCTGCTCGAAATCCTGGTCTGTCCGCTGACCAAGTGTCCGCTGGAATACGACGCCGAGAAGCAGGAGCTGATCTCGCGCGCGGCCAAGCTCGCTTATCCGATCCGCGACGGCATCCCGATCATGCTGCCCGAGGAAGCGCGGCGGCTGGATTGATCTCGGTGTCATCGTCCGCGAATGCGGACGATCCAGTAAACACGGACGTTGCATTTCGTCCTGATCGCCGTGTTTACTGGGTGCCCCGCTTTCGCGGGGCATGACAGCGGGCGGGAGGAAAAACGTGATCAAAATCTGGGGCCGGAACACCTCGTCGAACGTGCAGAAGGTGATGTGGGCGGTCGGCGAAATCGGCTTGCCGCACGAGCGCATCGATATCGGCGGACCGTTCGGCAAGAATCGCGAGGCGGCCTACCTGGCGATGAACCCGAACGGACTGGTGCCGACGCTCGAAGAAGAAGACGGCTTCCTGCTCTGGGAATCGAACTCGATCGTGCGCTATCTCGCCGCCAAGCATAAGGCGACGGTGCTGGAGCCGGCCGACCTGCGCACTCGGGGGCGCGCCAGCCAATGGATGGATTGGCAATTGTCTGTGTGCGGGCCCGCGATCACGCCGGTGTTCTGGGGACTGATCCGCACGCCGCCGGAAAAGCGCGATCACGCGGCGATCGAGGCCGGGAAGAAGAACACCACGGCCGCCATGGTCATGGTGGACGAGCAGCTGGCGAAGACCGCCTATCTCGCAGGCGAAGCGTTTTCCTACGGCGACATTCCGGTCGGCATTATGGCCTACCGCTACCGGCAGCTGGTGCCGGAACGCCCGCCGCTGAAGAATTTCGAGCGCTGGTACGCCGCGATCTCGTCGCGGCAGGCGTTCAAGGATCAGGTCGGCGCGGTGCCGCTGACGTGACACTTGTCATCATCCGCGAATGCGGATGATCCAGTACCCACCGCCGCCGATTACTGGATGCCCGCCGGAGCTTGTCATCGGGCCGGCCACTTCGGGCCGGACCCGTTGGCGGGCATGACGTTATTCCGCCGCCGCCCGCGCACCGCCCGAATGCGCCGAGGCGATGTAATCCATCGCCGCCTGCACGCCGCCTTTCTTGTGCGGGATGCCGGCGAGGCCGAGCGCCATTTCGGTCATCCCCAGCACGCCGATCAGCCAGCCGTCGTTAATGTCGCCGAGATGGCCGATGCGGAAGTAGCGCTTGGCGTAGGGGCCGAAGCTGGCGCCGTAGGAAATGTTGAAGGTGTCGAGCGCGAGGTTGCGGAACGCGTCGGCGTCGTGGCCCTCCGGCAGCAGCACCGCGGTGATGGTCGGCGAATAATATTTCGCATCGCGGCACAAAATTTCGAGGCCCCAGGCGCGCACCGCGCGCCGCGTCGCTTCGCCGAACCGGGCATGGCGCGCGAACACGTTGTCGAGGCCTTCCTCGTGCAGCATGTCGATCGATACGGCGAGGCCTTGCAGCATCTGCGTCGCCGGTGTGTACGGGAAGAAGCCGACCTTGTTCATGGTCAGCATGTCATCCCACGCCCAGAACGACTTCGTCAGCTTCGACGTCTTCGCCGCGGCCAGCGCCTTGTCGCTGATGGCGTTGAACGACATGCCGGGCGGCAGCATCAAGCCCTTCTGCGCGCCGCCGACGGTGACGTCGACGCCCCACTCATCATGGCGGTAATCGGCGGATGCGAGCGAGGAGATAGTGTCGACCAACAACAACGCCGGATGGCCGGCGGCATTGATCGCCTTGCGGATCGCGGCGATCGGAGAGAGGCAGCCGGTCGCGGTCTCGTTGTGCAACACGCAGACCGCCTTGATCTCATGGCCCTTGTCCTTGCGCAGATGCTCCTCGATCACGGCGGGATCGGCGCCGGTGCGCCAGTCGCCTTTGATGAATTCGGGCTTGAGCCCGAGTTTTTCCGCCATGGTCTTCCACTGCGTGGCGAACTGGCCGGTCTCGACCATCAGCACGCGGTCGCCGGGCGACAGCGTGTTGACCAAAGCGGCTTCCCACGCGCCGGTGCCGGTCGCGGTGTAGATGATGACCGGATTGGTGGTCTTGAAAATCGTTTTGACGCCGTCGAGGCAGCGCTTGGCGAGCTTGGCAAATTCCGGCCCGCGGTGGTCGATGATCGGGGTGTCCATCGCGCGGAGCACGCGGTCGGGCAGCGGCGTCGGGCCCGGAATCTGCAGGAAATGACGCCCGGCGGCGCGCGAAGTATTCTGCGGCATTATCGGCACTCCTTCGGACGATCAAATTCCCGGCGGCGCAGTCCGAGGGCGCGCGCGCCTTGTGGGGTTGAATAGCGAATGCGACATTCGGGTCAAGCCCTACGGTTGTCATGCCCCGCGAAAGCGGGGCATCCAGTACGCGCCAGCCGCCAAATTCAGGCATAAGCGGCGGTGAATGCCGGATCATCCGCATGCGCGAATGATGACAGGGAAGTGGGATTGCGGAGGATAATTTGCCAATACGGCTGTTGCCCGGCTTGGAACGCCGCCTGAAGGCCGGAGAGGTGGGCGAGGTGCGTTTCGACGCCTTTACCCGTGGGCGCTATGCCACCGATGCCTCGCACTACCAGATCATGCCGCTCGGCGTGGTGACGCCGCGCACCATAGAGGAAGCCGAACGCGCCATTGGGATTTGCCGCGCGGAAGGGGTGCCGGTGACGCCGCGCGGCGGCGGCACCTCGCAGGCGGGTCAGGCGGTCAACCATGGGCTGGTGATCGACTGCTCGCGCAATCTCGACCGTGTACTCGATCTCGATGTTGCCGGCCGCCGCTGCACGGTCGAGCCGGGCATCGTGCTCGACGAGCTCAATCGCAAGCTGAAGTCCTCCGGCCTGTGGTTCCCGGTCGACATCTCGACCGCCTCGCGCGCCACCATCGGCGGTATGGTCGGCAACAATTCCTGCGGCGCGCGCTCGCTGCGTTACGGCAATACGCGTGAGAACGTGCTGTCGATCGACGCCATGCTGGCCGACGGCACGCGCGCGCATTTCGGGCGCATCGGCGATTCCGGCGTCAACGTGCCAGAGGATCTGGTGCGCGACCTGCTCGCCATCGCCGCGCGCGAGGCCGGCGAGATCGAGCGGCGCTTTCCAAAGGTGCAGCGCCGCGTCGGCGGCTATAATCTCGATGCGCTGGTGCCGGGCAGGAACGACATCAATCTGGCGCATCTCCTCGTCGGCTCCGAAGGCACGCTGGCGTTCTCGACAAAGATCGAGCTGAAGCTCGCGCCGCTGCTCGGCCGCCGCGCCGTGGGCGCCTGCCACTTCGGCAGTTTTCACGAAGCGATGAAGGCGGCGCAGCACATCGTCACGCTTGGGCCCATCGCGGTCGAGTTGATCGACCGCACCATGCTGGGGCTGGCGGCCGACATCGCCATGTTCAAGCCGACGGTCACCGCATTTCTGCGCGGCGACCCGGAAGCGATCCTGTTCGTCGAATTCGCCGAGGACGATTGGGACGAAAATCTGCGGCGCTTGAAACGGCTCCGCGAAATGCTCGGCGATCTCGGCATCGCCTGGGATCATAGCGGCGCCAAGTGGGGCGGTGTCGTCGAAGTGCTCGATCCAAAGCTGCAAGCCGGCATCACCGAAGTGCGCACCGCAGGCCTGAACATCATGATGTCGATGAAGGAGGCGGGCAAACCGGTCTCGTTCGTCGAAGATTGCGCCGTGCCGCTGGAGCACCTCGCCGATTATACGGCGCGGCTCACGGAGGTTTTTGAAAGGAACGGCACGCGCGGTACTTGGTATGCGCACGCCGCCGTCGGCTGCCTGCATGTGCGCCCGGTGCTCAATCTTCGGCTCGACAAGGACGTGCGCGCCATGCGCGCCATTGCCGAAGACGCCTTCGCCATGGTGCGCGAATACAAGGGCTCGCATTCCGGCGAGCACGGCGACGGCATCGTGCGCTCGGAATTCCACGAGGCGATGTTCGGCACCGAGCTGGTGCACGCCTTTGAGGAGGTGAAGGACCGTTTCGATCCGCGCGGCCTGTACAATCCCGGCAAGATCGTGCGGGCGCCGAAATTCGACGACCGCGGCAATTTCCGTTACGGGCCGGATTATCGCGCCGAGGAAATGACTAGCGCGCTCGACTGGTCAGCCTATTCCGGCGCCGGCGGCGGCTTCCAGGGCGCGGTCGAGATGTGCAACAACAATGGCGCCTGCCGCGCGCTCTCGGGCGGCGTCATGTGCCCGAGCTACCGCGTCACCCGCGACGAGCGCGACGTCACCCGCGGCCGCGCCAACACGCTGCGGCTGGCCATCACCGGGCAACTCGGGCCGGATGCGCTCACGTCCGACGCCATGGCGGCGACGCTGCAACTTTGCGTCTCCTGCAAAGCCTGCCGGCGCGAATGCCCGACCGGCGTCGACATGGCGCGCATGAAGATCGAGGTTTTACGCACGCGGAGTGAAAAATTCGGCTTGTCGCTGCACGACCATCTGGTCGGCTATCTGCCGCGCTACGCGCCTACGGCGTCAAAATTCTCTTGGCTATTGAATTTGCGCGACGTGATTCCCGGCGCGGGCAAAATGTCGGAAGCCATCGCCGGCTTCAGCGCGCAGCGCAGCCTGCCGAAGTGGCGCTCGGATTGGTTCAGCGAAATCAGGTCTTCTGCAAACGGCAAGGGGACCGGTCGTCAAGTCGTCGTGTTCGCCGATACCTTCAATCGCTATTTCGAGCGCGAAAATATCGACGCCGCGCTGGCGGTGCTCGCCGCCGCCGGCTATCGCGTCACGGTCGCGGCGCCCCTTGACGGTGCGCGTCCGCTCTGCTGCGGCCGTACTTTTCTTTCTGTCGGCAAGGTGAGCGAAGCGCGCCAGGAAATGGAGAGGACGCTCGCCGCGCTGGCGCCGTTTGCCGCGGCCGATACGCCAATCGTCGGATTGGAGCCGAGCTGCGTGTTCAGCTTCCGCGACGAAATACCATCGCTGATAAAGAGCGATGCGGCGCGCCAAGTCGCAAGCCGCGCGCTGCTGTTCGAGGAATTTTTGGCGCGCGAGGCCGCCGCGGGCAAGCTCAGCCTGCCGCTTATGCCGACGAAGAAACGGGCGCTGTTGCACGGCCATTGCCATCAAAAATCGTTCGACACCATGGCCACGGTGACGGCGACGCTGAAGCTCATTCCCGAGCTCGAAGTCGAGCCCATCGAGTCGAGCTGCTGCGGCATGGCCGGCGCATTCGGCTATCATGCCGACACGATCGACGTCTCGCGCGCCATGGGCGAGCTGTCGCTGTTGCCCGCGGTGCGCAAAGCGCCCGCGGACGCCATCATCGTCGCCGACGGCACGTCGTGCCGGCATCAGATCAAGGATGGCGCGGGGCGCGAGGCCATGCATGTCGCGCGCGTGCTGGCGATGAGTCTCGGATAAGTCTCACGGAGTTACGAAATTGCAATGGCCGGGCTTTCGGTCGCGCGTTGCGGCTTTGCGCAATGGCGATCGAGCGCATCGCTCATTTCCCGGGCGAGATTTTGATCATGCGGATGCTCCCGCATCATCGTGTAATGATCGCCGGTCACTTGGATGATTTCGAGCCCTTTGCCGAACAGACCGGTCCAGCCCAAGCTGTAATCCACCTTCGCCGATGGGCAATCTTCCATCCGGTCCGCCCGGAACAGCACGCCGCGGCAATCCAGGCGGCGCAGCTTGTATGAGCGCAGCGAATTGTCGTAGAGCCGATTGATCAGCGGCCAATACATCGGCCGGCCCAACGTATCGAGCTTCGTGGTCAGCTCGCCCCGATTGCCCAACGCGCTCTCGACGAAGCGGCGCTTGAGGAATCTCCCGGCTACTGTGAGCGTCCAGCGCATAATCGACAGCGAGATCTCGAGACGGGCCGCGATCGATGCGGCAGGTTCGCTCGCGCCCGGCATCCAGGTATCCCGCAGATTCTTCCAGGCAATCTTGTGCGGGAGTGGATACTCGGCCGGCGCATCCAAGACCATAACCAGTTCGACCTGGCAGCCATTTGCTTGCAGTTGATGCGCGATCTCGAACGCCATCGAGGCGTGGAACGAATATCCGACGAGCACGCATGGCGTCGAGCCGGCGTGCGCCCGCAAAGCCGTCACATAGGGCACCACCATGTCTTCCAGGACCGGCGTGGCGTCGGTGTCGTTTCTGGCCGCGGCGTCATGCCATGCCGCCGGCCAGGCGATCTCGGCCGCAAAGATCGAATGCCGCGGCGGCATCATTTGCGCGGTATTGAGCTCGTAGAGTCCGGCGCCGATGAAATAGACCGGCGTCTCGGACGTGCCCTGCCGCAGCTGAACCACCGTGGGACGCTGCCGCAGCGGCAGCGGCGCGCGCTTGCCGAGGTGCTTGGCGGCGCCGAGGATTCCGTTCCACACCACGGCGCGGGCTTCGGCGGTCGACGCCAGCAAGGAACTTTTCAGCGGAGAATCTTGCATTTTTTCGCGCGGCTTCGTGGCGGGCTCACGGACTGGGCAGACGCATCGCGAACATTTTGCACGTTCGGATATATTGGGTCCAACGATCCGGGCAAGTTCGCCCCGGAATTATGGTCAATACACCGCCTACCCTTAACTCTCGGCTTCCAGCGCGCTTTCGTGCCAGCGGCGCAGCGCAATATGATTAACGAATGCCAACGCGTAGAAAATCACGATGCCGGCGATGGATAGCAGCACCAGGGCTGCGAACATGCGTGGAATATTGAGGCGATAGCCCGATTCAACGATGCGATAGGCGAGGCCGGAACCGGCGCCGGCCGAGCCGGCGGCGATTTCGGCGACCACGGCGCCGATCAGCGACAGCCCGCCGGCAATGCGCAAGCCGCCGAGGATGTAGGGCAGCGCCGACGGCAGCTTCAGGTTCCACAACACTTGGCCGCGCGACGCGCCATAGAGCGCGAACAGGTCGGCGAGATTGCGGTCGATCGAGTTGAGCCCGAGCGTGGTGTTGGCCAGCACCGGAAAGAACGCCACGATCCAGGCGCAGGTCAGAACCGCCACAGGCTGCGGCAGGTAGATCAACAATAGCGGCGCGACGGCGACGATCGGCGTCACCTGCAGGATCACCGCGAAGGGATAAAACGAATACTCGACCAGCCGCGACAGGTTGAAAAGCACGGCAAGTCCGACGCCGCCGACCGCCGCTAGCAAAAAACCCTGCAGCGTGGTACTGAGCGTGACCAGGAGCGATTGCGTCAGCAGCGCTCTGTCGACGACAAATGTTTGCAGGATAAGGCTCGGCGCCGGCAGCACGTAGGGCGGAATCTGCGCCAGCCGCACCACCAATTCCCAGGCCGCAAGGCTGAGCGCCAGCACGATGACCGGCAGCACGACGCGCAGCACGCGGTCGCGATACTCCTGCGCAAAGCTGCGCTGGGTCATGGCTCGCCTCCCGCCGCCATGGCGCGCGCCAGCGCGTCCGAGGTGCGGCGGCACAGCGCGGCATATTCGGCCGAGGTGCGGAACGTCTGGTCGCGCGGGTAGGGCGCGTCGATCGCGAGTTCGGTGAAGACGCGGCCCGGCCGGGCCGCCATCACCACGATGCGGCTCGACAGATAAACCGACTCGAATACCGAATGGGTGACGAAGACCACCGTGGTGCGCAGCGCCTGCCAGACCTGCAAGAGATCGTTGTTGAGCTTGAAGCGGGTGATCCCGCCCGACAATTCGCGCGGATAGGCGGTGCCGAATTTTTGCAAGCCCACGCGATCGAGCGCCGCGGCGACGCGCTCGGATGCCCGCTCCGATGCGACGCTCTTGAGCTTGAGTGGCAACAGCACGTTGTTGGACACGTTCGCCCACGGCATCAATGTCGGCTCTTGGAACACAAAGCCCAATCGGTTCTCGTTCTCGGTCTTGGCCGCTTCTGTCCATTCCACCGCGCCCTGGGTCGGCTCGGTCAGCCCGGCGATGATCCGCAACGCCGTCGATTTGCCGCAACCCGACGGGCCGAGCAGCGACAGGAATTCGCCTTCGCGCACGTCGAGATCGAGGCCGGTCAGCGCCACCGTGCCGCTTGGAAACGTCTTGCCGACGCCGTGTAGCGCGACGATGGGAGCGCCGGAACGATGTGAAGTCTTCGTCATTTCGGCCGCAGATCGAGTCCGACCTTCTTGCCGACGAACTGCAGCGTGTAGGATTTGCGGTAATCGAGATCGGCCTTGGTGACGCCGGCGTGCACCATCTTGTCGAAAAAATCCTTCATGCGCGCGTCGGTCATGACGCCGACGCCGAGCGTCGTGGCGTCGCCGGAATCGACGATGCCATACTCCTTCAGCTTGGCGACGCAATAGGCCAGCAGATCGTCGGTCATCTCCGGGTTCTGTTTCTTGATCAGCGCATTGGCGGCGGAATTGTCGTGATAGATGTAATTGTACCAGCCGACGATCGAGGCATCGACGAAGCGCTGCACCAGGTCGGGCTTGTTGTCGACGAGGTCGCGGCGCGTCTCAATCAACGTCGAGTAGGCGCTGAAACCCCGGTCGGCGAGCAGGAAGACCTTGGGCGCTGCTTTCGTCTGTTTCTCGATCGCAAACGGCTCCGACGTCAGATAGCCTTGCATCGCGCTTTTTTTGTCGGCGAGGAAGGGTTGCGGATTGAAGGTGTACGGCTTGACCTGAGAATCCTTGAAGCCGTAATCGGACTTCAGCCACAGGAAATAGTTCGGCATCGCGTCCTTCGAGATGAAAATCGTCAAATTCTTCAGGTCCTCGAACTTTTCGATGTTCTGGTCCGGATGGGCGATGAGAACCTGAGGATCTTTTTGAAACAAGGCGGCGACTTCGATTGTCGGCGCATTCTGCGCGACGGCGTCAAAGCCCTGCAGCGAGTTGCCGTCGAGAAAAAAATCGATCTTGCCGGCCGGCAAGAGAATGCGGTTATTGGCGTTCGGGCCGCCGGGCAGGATGGTGACGTCGAGGCCATATTTCCTGTACGTACCGTCGGCCAGCGCCTGGTAGAAACCGCCATGCTCGCCCTCGGCCACCCAATTGGTGCCGAATGTGACTTTGTCGAGCGCCTGAGCGGCCGCCGGTCCCATCGCGGCGATACAGCCGATGAGCGCGACGGAGACCATCCTTGCCAGCGGCATCCGGGAGTCCTTTCTGCGAGCACCAGCTTTTAATGCTGCCAAGCGGCGGACGGCACCATGCGTAACCATCTTTCGCTGAACGCAAACCCAGGCGTATCACTCACCGCAATGGCCCGCCAACCGGCAATCGCGGCGAGCGTCGCCGGCTGCGGGGCGGCAATATGCAACTCTTGCGACAACGAGACGCTTGCCAGGCCGAAATGCGCCATGAGCCGGGCCAGACTCTCGGCCGTATGAAACGACACATGGCCATTACGGGCCGACGCGTACCACCAATCATCGGTCATCACTGGCCGCTTCAGCGACGTCGAAAAAACAATGATGCCGCCCGGGCGACACAGCGAGTTCAGCGATGTGAAAAGCTGGCGTTGATCGGGTACGTGCTCGACGACCTCGAACGCGGTAACCACATCGGCATTGCCGTCCGGGAAGTTAGGGTCTCCGTAGAACGGATCGTAGGAACGGGCAGCAAAGCCCTTTTCAGCCAATAGGTCCGCGAGCTTGCCCTCACCGCCGCCGAAATCGATCAGATCGCAGGGTTGCAGATTGTCGCTCAGCCAGGCGGCCAGCTTCCTCGGACGCGAATCCTCGAACGGCGGATCGCAAAGATGATAATCGTCGTTATAGATTTCTGTTCGGTACTTTTCTTCGGGCCACGACTGCATCTCGGGGAAATAGCCGAAGCCGCAGACCGTGCATTCAAGCAGCGCAAAATCGCCGAGGTTCCTTTCATATAGCCTGCGGCCCTCAAAATAGTCGCCGCACGACACATTGCGCTCTTTCAGAAAGATTGTGCGTGGAGCGCCGCCACAGATCTGGCAAGTCATGAAAATCGATCCTGCATGGCTGGGACCGGACGCTAGCGCGAACTTTCCGCCGCACTGAGCGCGCCGCCGGCGTCCAGTATCATAGAACGTAAATCCGGTTGCTCCCCCGCGTTGGCGACGCGAGAATAGAAGGCTCTGGAAGAAATGGCGAGTAGACACGGATGACCCGGCCGAAGCGCAATTGGATGGACATGACCTGGCAGGACGTCGCCGGCGCCGGCGCCGACACCGCGCGCTGGATCACCGTGCTGCCGCTCGCCGCGGTCGAGCAGCACGGGCCGCATCTGCCGCTCGGCGTCGATACCTACATCGCCGAAGCCTATCTGGCGTGGGTCGAAAAAATCCTGCCCGAGGAGCTGCCGGTGTCGTTCCTGCCGGTGCAGCGCATCGGCGTTTCGGCCGAGCATTTGTCTTATCCCGGCACGCTGACGCATTCCGCGACCACCGCGATCGCGGCCTGGACCGAGCTCGGCGAGAGCCTGGCGCGCGCGGGCGTGCGCAAGCTCGTGCTGATCACCAGCCACGGCGGCAATGTCGCGGCCATGGAAATCGTGGCGCGCGACCTGCGCACCCGGCTCGGCATGCTGGCGGTGACCGTCGGCTGGCATCGCTTCGGCTATCCGGACGGCGCGTTCGGGGCTGAGGAGAAGCGGCACGGCATCCACGCCGGCGACGTCGAGACCTCGCTGATGCTGGCGGCGCAGCCCGACACCGTGCGCATGGACAAGGCCGCGAACGCAATGCCTGCGACCATCGCCATGGCGCGCGAGTTCAAGTGGCTCGGCGCCTACCGGCCCGCCGGCTTTGCCTGGATGACCCAGGATCTGCATCCAAGCGGCGCGCTCGGCGACGCCACGCTGGCGACGGCGGAAAAAGGCGAGGCCTCGCTGATGCAAGGCGCGCGCGCGTTCGTCGAGCTGCTGCGCGAGATCGACCGCTTCGATCTTTCTCGTTTACGCGAAGGCCCGCTGGCGGAGCCGAAGGGGCTTTGAGTCCGTCATTCCGGGGCGCGCGAAGCGCGAGCCCGGAATCCATAACCACCACCGCTGCGGCAGACGCGCAGCGCCAGTTCTGCCCGTTCTGTGATTATGGATTCCGGGTTCCGGCCTTCGGCCGGCCCCGGAATGACGATCACGCCGCGATCTTCACGTATTCGAAATCGCCCGGCTTGTTGTCGATGCCGATGCGCGGCGGGGCGATCCAGCTGGCGAATTGGCCGGGCTCGACCACGCGCTGCATCAGGCTTGAGATGAAATCGCCGTCGTCCTTCGATGGCAGCCACTGGCCGGAGTCGCGTTTCCAGGTCGCGTCGTCGATCAGCATGCCGGCCGGCGACACTTTCACGTCCTTGAACTCGCCGATCAGGCGGTGGAACCCGACATGCGGCAGTTCGAGTTTGAACGCGACGCCGGTCTTGTCGATGATCTTGTTCCAGCGATCGAGGCCGCGCTGGCAATCGGCGGTGTAGTCGTCGCGCAGCCGCATGTTGATCGCGGTGAGCGCCGGCTCGTCGACCCGCTTGATCTCGCCGTCGACGAATTTCAGCACCGGATAGGTCGCGTGTTCGAGCTGGTGATCGTCGTCGATCTTGGTTTCCTGGAAGCGGCCCTTCAGTCCCGCCGTAAACGTGTTGGCGGCGTTGGTCGACATTTCCGAGCCGAACAGGTCGAGCGACAATGTGTAATGCAGATTGAGCTTTTTCTGGATGGTCGGCAGGTCGATGACGCCGAGGTCGCGCACCTTGCCGATATCGAACGGATCCTCGATGCCGGCCGCCTTCATCGCCTCGCAGGTGCGCTGGATGGTGCGGCCGACGCCGGTCTCGCCGACGAACATGTGGTGCGCCTCTTCGGTCAGCATGAAGCGGCAGGTGCGCGACAGCGGATCGAAGCCGGATTGCGC
>JBEKKM010000165.1:0-10661 GCA_050010715.1 Xanthobacteraceae bacterium
GCTCGGCCACGTGTTCTACGAAGACAATATGTGGAACGGTTACGATTGCCGCGAAGTGTCGTCATTCGGCGCGGCGAAATGCGGCATCGAAAAAACCAAGGCCAAGATGGTCGGCCGCGGCGTGTTCCTCGACGTCGCCCGCGCCCTGGGCAAGGATTTTTTGGACGACGGCTACGGCGTCACTTGTGAAGATCTCGATCTCACGGCGAAGAAGCAGGACATCGCCTTCAAGCGCGGCGACTATATCATCGTGCGCACCGGGCAGATGGAGCGCTGCCTCAAGGCCGGCAGCTGGGACGGCTATCCGGGCGGCGACGCGCCGGGCTTTGCTTTCGAGACGCTTGAGTTCGTCGCCAAGACCGAGCTCGCGGCGCTGGCCAGCGACACCTGGGGCTGCGAGGTGCGGCCGAACAATACCGAAGGCGGCATCAACCAGCCCTGGCACTGGATCACCATCCCGATCATGGGCATGACCATGGGCGAGATCTTTTATCTGAAAGACCTCGCCGAGGATTGCGCCGCCGACGGCGTTTACGAATGCATGTTCGTCGCGCCGGCTATACCCATTACCGGAGCTGTGGGCTCGCCAACCAATCCACTGGCGATCAAGTAGCCGGCGCGTATTTGGCGCCGGTCAAAGCCGCGATCCCCGCAAGCGCGGTGATCACAGCGGCAAAGACGACGTGCGCGAAAAGTGCGCTGGTCGTCGCCGACAGCACGCCGATGCCAATCACTGGGATGGAATTGCCGGCAAACAGCGCGATCAGATAGCTCGACACCACTTCGCTGCGCCGGTCGGCGGGAGCGATGCGGTTGATCACTTCGAGGCTGCCGCGATAGCCGAGCCCGCCGGCGACGCCGCAGAGCGCGGCGGCGCAGAGCAACAGCGGCATGGATCGGGCAAGCTCGGCGCCGACCAGAAGCCACACCGCCGGCACCAGCAGCGCCAGCGCGCCGAACATGGCGGCCTGGCTGCCGAGCCAAGCGGTCGAAAGAATTGTGATGGCGGCAATGCCGAACACCTCGCACACAACGGCGCCGGCCACCGTTGGCGCGGATTGGTACAGGCTTTCGCCGAGCAGGTTCGGGATCAAGGCGGCGTAAAAGCCGATCAGCGAAAACGTGGCGAAACCGCTCACCGCGGGCGACACGAACTGCAGCCAAATGGACCGCGGCACACCGAGCCGCGGCCGCAATGACGCTTCGCCGAAACGTTTCGGGTTCGTGACCGTTTCGGGTACGAACAGGACGGCCGCCGCGGCGGCGCAAAGCAAAACCAGATAGAACAAAAAAGGCAGCCGCAGCGGCCACGGCGCGAATTGAGCCAGCACGCCACCAAAAAGCGGACCGGCGGCGCAGCCGAAAAAATTCGCCGATGCCGCAATCCGCGCGGCGGCGCCTTTGCGGTGTCCGGTATAGAGCTCGGCGATCCACGCGGTCGCGGCGCCCGCGGCGAGGCCAGTGGAGAAGCCGCTCAGCGCCCGCGCCGCGAACAGCCACGCGGTATCCGTCGCCGCGGCGAACACAACGGCGCTGGCGATGCCGATGCCGATCGCCGGCAGGCTCGCGCTGCGGCGGCCGACCTGGTCGGCGAGCCGGCCGAACAGCAACAGCGCGACCAGATTGCCCAGCACGTAGACCGCGTAGATCAGGGTCAGCGTGATGCGGGAGAATCCGAACGCCCGCTGATAGAGCGGATAAAGCGGCGTCGGCATGATGGCGCCGACGAACATCACCGCGAGCGCGACGGCGACGATCGCCAGCGCGACAAAGTTGCCGCGCTGCCGATGGACTGCAGTGACTGTCAAGGCAGGGAACCTCTTGCGGCAGGCGTCGATTGTCGTCGCATCGACCACATATTTTGTCCAGTTGTCCAGGCGCTGCGTGCCTTCGACGCGCGAGGTTGCGCCGGGATTGCGGAATAGGCATGCTGGCCGAAGCAACGGAGCGGTGCGTCATGCGGTTTCCGCGGCGAATTTTTTTGCAGCTTGCGGCAGGTACCGTCGCGTCTTCGGCCGTGCCGGGAACGGCGAGCGCCGAGACCTATCCGGCGCGCCCGGTGCATATCATCGTCGGCTTTCCGCCAGGAGCCGCGTCCGACATCAATGCCCGTCTGATCGGCGACTGGCTGTCGGGCCGGCTCAAGGAGCAATTCATCATCGACAACCGACCGGGCGCCGGCAGCAATGTTGGCACCGAAGCCGCCGCCCACGCGCCGGCCGACGGCTACACGCTGCTCTTGGTCACGCCGCCGAACGTGATCAACATGTCGCTCTATGACAATCTCAATTTCAATTTTCTCCGCGATATCGCCCCGGTCGCGAGCATCATGCGCACGCCCATGGTGATGGAGGTGAACGCGGCGCTGCCCATCAAAACCGTCGCCGAGTTCATCGCCTATGCCAAGGCCAATCCGGGCAAGCTCAACTTCGCGTCGTCGGGCAACGGCACCGGATCCCATGTCGCGGCCGAGCTGTTCAAGTTCATGACCGGCGTCGACATCGTTCACGTGCCGTATCGCGGCCCGGCGCAGGCCTTGACCGACCTGATCAGCGGCCGGGTGCAGTTGATGTTCGACGTGCTGACCTCGTCGATCGCCCATATCCGCGCCGGCGAGGTGCGTGCGCTCGCGGTAACCACGGCGGCACGCTCCGCGGCATTGCCCGACGTGCCGACGGTTGCCGACACCGTGCCGGGCTACGAGTCGAGCGGCTGGGCCGGCGTCGGCGCACCCACAAATACGCCGGCCGACATCGTCGAGACGTTGAACCGCGCCATCGGCGCCGGCCTCGCCGATGCCAAGGTGCAAGCAAGCCTCGCCGATCTCGGCGCAGCGCCGATGCCGATGACCTCGGCCGAATTCGGCAAGTTCCTCGCCGACGAAGCGGCGAAATGGGCCAAGGTAGTCAAGTTCGCGAATATCAGGCTGGGTTAGAACTTGGTCCAGTCACCTGAGCGTTCGAACGCCGCGGCGGCGCGAAAAATCGTGGCCTCGTCGTAGGCGCGCCCGACCAGCATCATGCCGATCGGCCGCTCATCCTCCATGCCGCAGGGCAAGCTGATGGCGGGATGGCCGGTGACGTTGAACGGACAGGTATTGCCGGTCGCCTCCCAACTGCGCCGCGTGATCTCCTGCGGGGTTGCGCCCTTTTTCGGTATCGGCGTCGCCTTCATCGGTGTTGTCGGCAGCAGCAAAAGATCGTGCGCTTTGAGCGCCGCGTCATAGGCCGCGCGCAACCGCCGCCTGATGTTCTGCGCCTTGCCGTAATAGCGGCCGCCATAGCGCTGCACCGTGTATTTGCTGAAGATCGACGCGATCTTGATGGTGTCGGCGAAATCGTCGGCACGCTTGCGCCAGGCCATGGCTGCCTCCATGAGGCTGAGGACGTAAAGACCCTCGTGATTGATGCCGGCGCCGTTCATTTCGAGAAGCGTCACGCAGGCGGCATCGCCGCGGATCGCCGCCCATACCGGAAAACCCTGGCTGTGCTCCGGCACGGAGACGTCCTCGACCATCGCGCCGAGGCTCGCAAAACGCCGCGCTGCGTCGCGCACGCGGGCATCGACGTCGGGCTCTGAATTGCGTAGGCCAAAACCTTCCTTGAGCACGCCGATGCGCAAGCCTTTGACGCCGCCGTCGAGCGCTTGCGTGTAACGGCCGGCGGCAACGCCGCGTTGCCGCGAGTCGATGCCGTCCGGCCCGGCGATGACTTCGAGCAGCAGCGCATTGTCGCGCACATTGGCGGTCATCGGCCCGCACACATCGAGCGTCATTTCGAGTGGGGCGATGCCGGTATAAGGCACCAGGCCGAAGGTCGGCTTCAGGCCGACGATGCCGCAAAAGCTCGCCGGAATGCGGATCGAGCCGGCCTGATCGCCACCGATCGCCATATCGACGTCGCCGGCCGCGACCAGCGCGCCGCTGCCCGACGACGAGCCGCCGGTGGTGTAGCCGAGCTTGCGCGGATTCTGCACCGACCCGGTCGACGCGGTATGGCTGCCGCCGGACACGCAGTAATATTCGCACACCGCCTTGCCGGCGATTTCGCCGCCGGCATCGAGAATGCGCTCGACGATGGTGGCGTCGACGTCCGGGACATAGCCTTCGAGAATATCGGCGCCGATCATCATCGGTACGCCGGCGAGGCAGATATTGTCCTTGAGCGCGATGCGCCGGCCGGCGAGCTTGCCGCTCGCTGCGCCCTTGATTGACGTCTTCACATACCAGGCGCCGTAGCGGTTCTCGTCGGCGTGCGGGCGGTATCCGGGCCCGCGCGGATATTTCACCGCCGGCACTTCGTCCGGCATGGCGTCGAGCGCGGCATAAGCTTGCGAAAGCGGGCCAACGATCTCCTCGACCGCGCGCAGATAATCGTCGCTCGGATTCATGCCGAGCTCAATCGCCGCCTGGCGCAAATCCGCGATACCGGGTTTCTCAAACATGATCGCTCCTCATTCCGTCCATGCGCCGTTTGGGGTCGCGAGCCGGCACGATAACCCATATGCTGGTCCGAATTTCCGCTGCGAGGGAGGGCCGTCCATGATACGGACAATGCTGATGGCGCTGGCCGTGCTTGGCGTCGTCCTGCCGGGAAACGCGGACGCCCAATACTACAAGGGCAAGACGATCACCATGATTGTCAATTATCCGCCCGGCGGCCCGACCGACATCGAAGGCCGCATCGTCGCGCAATATCTGCCGGCGCACATTCCCGGCCATCCGACCGTCGTGGTCAAGAACATCGGCGGCGGCTCGGGGCTGCTCGGCAGCAACGAGCTCGGCGACGCCACGCCTGACGGCCTAACCATCGGCTTCTTCACCCTCGATGTGATGGCCGAGCTCACCGACAATCCTTCGGTTCGCACCCACTTTTCCGATTTCGTCCTGCTCGCCGGCGTGGAAAGCCCGCTGGTCGTCTATATGCGCAAAGACACGCCGCCCGGCATCGCTGTGCCAGCCGACCTGATGAAGGCGAAGGATTTCAAGGCGCTGTCGCTGAACGCCCAGAACATCAACAGCATCAACATGGAGATGTCGCTCGACCTGCTCGGTATCCAATATCAGCCGATCCCCGCCTATCGCGGCCTCAAGGAGGTCGAAACCGCCATCCTGCAAAACACCGGGCAGATGGCCAACACCTCGCTGTCGGGCTGGCTCGGCTCGGCCGAGCCGTCGATGCGGGACATCGTCATCCCGCTGTGGCAATTGGCGCCGCGCGGCAAGGATGGCGACTATCCGCGCAGCCGCTCGCTGCCCAACATGCCGACCTTCGAGGAGTTTTATGCCGGCGTCACCGGCGGCAAATCGCTCGCCAGCGATTTTCGCTATCAGGCCATGCGCGCCGCGGCCGACCCGCAGCTGGCGATGTTCCGCGTCGCCGCGATGCCACCGAAGGTGCCCGCCGACGTGGTGGCCGCGATGCGGGCATCGTTCGACGAACTGTGGCAGGACCAGGATTTTCTCGCCGGCTATGCCAAGGTGCTGGCGACCAAGCCGATCATGGTCTCGGGCGCCGACGGCCAGAGCATTCTGGCCGATCTCGGCAAGGTGCCGCGTTCGATCAAGGACTTTCTCATCACCTACACCAACCGCGTCACCGAGAAATAGCAGCGGCAGTCGATGCCGCACGATCAAATGGCCATCACAGCTTCGTAGCTGGCGCCCGGCGCGGTTGCGCTTTGCCGCGCATCGACTACCTTTAGGTCATCCCACCTTAACGAACGGGCGAACCATGAGCACGCAGGCCGACACCAAGCACTATCCCGTGACGCACACCGAAGCCGAATGGAAGAAGCTGCTCACGCCCGAGCAGTATCACATCATGCGCGAGCACGGCACCGAACGGCCGGGCAGCTGCGCGCTCAATTACGAGAAGCGCGCCGGCACGTTCTATTGCGCCGGCTGCGGCCAGGCGCTGTTCTCCTCGAAGAAGAAATTCGAGAGCGGCACCGGCTGGCCGAGCTTCAACGATCCGGAGCCGGGCTCGATCGATACCATCACCGACCGCAGCTGGGGCATGGAGCGCACCGAGGTGAACTGCAGCCGCTGCGGCAGCCATCTTGGCCACGTCTTCGACGACGGTCCGCCGCCCACCCACCTGCGCTATTGCATCAACGGCGTGGCGATGAATTTCAAGCCGGCGTGACGCTGGCGTTTCCCGGATGCGGTGCAGCGCCATTAGCGCGTTCACGCGCGTCTTCGACACGCTATGGCGGTGCACCGCTGATCCGGGATCGTTCCACACTCCGAGTCTGTTACGATCCCGGGTCTGCAGCGCACCACTTCGTGCTGCGCTGCGCCCGGGATACAGGCTTCCAGTAGGCGCAAAAATTCTTCCCCGCTTCGCCTAATCCAAAAACTCCTCCGTATATAGCGTGCGCATGTCGGGCTTGGCCGGCAGGATGTCCATTTCTGGAAACGAATCGCCGATCACGTCGAGCGCCTTGGCGTGAAAGCGCAGGTCGCGCGACATCATCGGCATGACGTCGTCGTATTCGCGGCTCTCGATCGCTTCGTCGAGTCCGGTCACCTGCCGGGCGACGCGCACGGTCTCGGCCTTGTTCGCCGCCATGAAGGCGATGACGTCCTTCCAGCCGGCGAGGAAGCGCCGCACCTGATCCGGCTTGTTCTTGATCATGTCATCAGTGGCGAAGATGACGTGGGTGTGGAAATTTTTGATATAGGTGCCGAACTTGAGCAACAGGCGCCCGTCGCCGGTTTTTTCCAGTCCATAGCCTTGCGACGCCGACAGCACGACGCCGTCGATCTGGCCGCGCTTGAGCGCCGCCACCATCGCCGACATGGCGCCGAGCGCGACCGTCTCGATGCCGTTCGAGCCCCAGCCCATTTGCCGCGACAATTCCCGCGCCAGCCAATAGCTCAGCGAGCCGTTGGTGGTGACGCCGATCTTCTTGCCTTTGAGATCGTCCGGCTTTTGGATGTCCGGCGCCGGCCCGACGATCAAGCCCATGCTCAGCGGCTCGTTGGCGAGCGCGCCGACCGCCTTGGCCGGCACGCCTTTCGCCAAAAATCCCATGGCCGGCCCCGAGCCGAGGCCGAAGTCGACGGAATTCGCCACCATCCCTTGCTGCAATTTAGCGTCGCCGGCGAAGATGACGGTTTCGACGTCCAGATCATGCTTCGCCCAAATGCCTTCGGCGGTGCCAATTTCAATTGGCGCGAAGGCAAACGGCTGGCTGACCGATTTGCCGACGCGCACTTTGTCGGCGGCGGCCGCGGCGGATGCCGCGCAAACCACCACCGCAAACAGCAATGCGGCGAACGCTCGCATCACTCACCTCGTCCGCGGTCTCGAGCGGACCAGAACTTCCGCCGCCGTGGCGGCGACGCGCACGATCGCGGATATTAAAACGTTGCACGCTTTGGCGTCGGCGGCACCGGCCTGCAACGCATAGACGCCGTCTTCCACCAATGTTGCATCTGATGACGCCTGGAACTCGGCTCCTTCGTGCAGCGACAAGCCGATGCCGTGGCCGATGCTGCCGCCGAGCACCGGATGAAGCTTGTACGGCGCCAGCGCGCCGACGGCTTTGGCGTGGAGCGCGTCGATCCGCGTGCCCGGCCGCATATTTGCGATGATCGCCTCGAGCGCAGCCTCGGCGTGCCGTGCGGCGGCCGTGGCGGAACCGTCATCGACGGTGACGAACATGTCGGCCCAATAGCCCAAAACCTTGACGGCGAGATAGCCGACCAGCGGGCCTTCACATTTTTCGAACCGGCCCTGGTACGGCACAAGCGTGCGGCCGCCGTCGAGACTGACCAGCGTACGCACATCCTGCGCGGCGAGCGAACGCGCGACTCTTTCGGCATCGAGCGCCGCTGTCTCCGGCGCATGGCTGCCGCGCCAGCTTTCGACGAAGGTTTTTTCCGCGGTTTCGAGCAATTTGCACGACGCCCGGATCATCGTCAGCTCGCGCGGCCGCTTGCGGCGCGCTGGTATGGCGACAACATCGTCGGCGCGTTGCAATACAAATCGCTCGCCGAGGCTGCGGCGCACCGCCGCCTGCAAGACCGGCGCCATGACGTCGAAGCCGATGGTGCCGAGTTTTTGCGCCTGATTGTCCGTGAAGCACTCGAGCCAGGGATCGAATGCGTTGATCCATTCCGGGCCCATGCCGGACCGCACGTCGGCAATCCAGGTCAGCGTCCGCATCGCCGGCAGATCGCGCGTGCTCATGGCGCATAGCAGCCGCGCGTCGCCGGTGCGCGGCAACAGCGCCATGCCCCAACGCACCCGCGGAATGAAGCTCGTGAGAAAAGCGAGCGCTGCGTGTTCACGCACATCGCCGTAAACCAGAACCGCCGGCCAGCCGTTGCGATCCATGGCGGCGCGCAACTCTTCGAGCCGCAGCGTAAACTCGTCATACGGCAGGCAATCCTGCGCCCAGATATAGGAGCCGATCGTCACGCAAGGTTGCACGGTCTGCATGGTGCTTGCCTCAAACCGCGATGACGTCAAGCTCAGCCGGCCGCACCGACAGCGCTCGCGAGCCGGTATCCGTGACCACGACCGGCTCGCCGCACATCAGGTAGCCGCTCTCCGGAATGTACTGGTTGGGATGCATGACGAACACCATGCCATTTTCCAGCACGCGCGCGTTGGTGTCGACGATGTCGCCGGGCCGGTCCGAGGTGATGCCGAGGCCGTGACCGCGCACCCGCATATAGGGCGGCCGGCAATAGTCTCCGTAGCCCGCTTTGGCGATGACGCCGTTGATGGCGCGCGTGACGTCGGCGACCGTGGCGCCGGCGCGGCCGGCGGCGAGGCCTTCGATCATGGCGTCCTGCAATATAGTGAATTTCTCTCGGATCACCGGCCTTGGTTCGCCAATCACGGTGGTCCGGCAGATCTGCGCGAACTGGCCGCGATAACACGGCGTGATCTCGGAGAGAATAATGTCGCCGACGTCGAGCACGCGCTCGCCGGCGGCACGGACGGCGAGATTGTGCTGCGAGGCGCTCATCAGCAGGAAATTGTCCTCGGCGCCGAGTTTTTTCGTGAAGCAATGGAGCTCGGCCGCCAGCTCGAACTCGCGGAGGCCGGGCCGCGCGTATTCGAGGAGCCGCTCGTAACCGCGCTCGGCGATCCAGGTGGCGCGCTCGGCCGCTGCAAGTTCGTCAGGCGTGCGCAGACGTGCAAGATCGCGCGCCAATTCATCGGCGGCTTTCGGCAAGGCGCCGAGCGCCGATGTGATGCGCTCGACCAGCGCCGCGCCGAGCAGCGACAGCCCGACTGAAATCGTCCGCGACAGATCCAAGCGATGTGTCCCGGCCACGCTCTTGAGCGTGGCGGCAAGATCGTCGGTGCCGATTGTGCGATCGGTCGACGAGATCGCCGTGGCACGCGTCTCGTCCCAGGCCGGCGTCACGATCAAAGTCGATCTGCCGTCACGGTCGAGCACGACGGCACTTTCGCCGATCGGGCGCACACCACTGA
Organism: Xanthobacteraceae bacterium; assembly: GCA_050010715.1. Taxonomy (GTDB): domain Bacteria; phylum Pseudomonadota; class Alphaproteobacteria; order Rhizobiales; family Xanthobacteraceae; genus BOG-931. Next base: position 9,459 of record JBEKKM010000165.1, read on the forward strand.
AAACATAGACGGCATTGGACTCCAAAAAATTATTGAGACCGTTGCTCGCGGCGATCACACCGTCGAGCGCCTGAGTCTGGAGATGCTCGGTTGCTTCGATCAACCGGCCCATCTTCCTCGCGGTCACCCGCTCATCCATCGCGCGATCCCATCCCTGCCGGCCCGACATTAGCTCAGACTGGAGCCGTATAATGCGTTGCCAATCAGGATACGCCGGTTTCAGCGGGGAATGGAAATGCCCGGCGCGCAATGCATGATTGTGGCTTTGGAGCGAGCTACGGCACGGCGCCCTGCTCCATGGCGAGCTCGGCTTTGAGACTGTCGAGGTCGCGGTAGATCGAGGCGACCGCGAGCACGCGCCCCTTGGACTTGTAACGCAGCATGCAGTCCTTGGCCGCGACATCACCGTCGATCGCGATCTCATCCCATTGCTCGGCGTGGCCGACATAGTTGATCGGCACGTCATAATGCTGGCTCCAGAAAAACGGCACGGCGTCGAAGCGCTCCTGCGCACCGAGCATGTTGCGCGCCGCGGTCTGGCCTTGCCGTTCGGCCACGACCCAGTGCTCGACACGGATGGCGCCGCCTGAATGCGGATCGGGCCAGCGCGCGATGTCGCCCGCGGCATAGATATCGGGCGCGCTGGTGCGCAAATAAGCATCGACCGTCACACCGCGATCCATTTTGAGACCAGCTTGTTCGGCGAGCGCCAGGCGCGGCCGCACGCCGACGCCGACGACCACGACGTCAGGTTCGAGCGTGCTGCCGCCCTTGAGCGTGGCGCGGCGGCCGTCGAACGCCGTGACCGTCTCGCCGAGATGAAACACGACGCCGTGCTCCTCGTGCAGCGCGCGAATGAAATCGCCGAGCTGCGGCCCGAGCACGCGCTCCATCGGCCGCGCTTCCGGCGCCACGACATGGACCTCGAGATCGCGGGTGCGCAGCGCCGCCGCCGCTTCGAGCCCGATGAAGCTCGCGCCGATGACCAGCGCCCGCTTGGCGCCCGTCGCGTCGGCGATAATGGCGCGGCAATCGGCGAGCGAGCGCAGCGTATGGACGCGGGGCCGATCGGCGCTGGGAACCGGCAGCCGCACCGGCTCGGCGCCGGTCGCCAGCAACAGCCGGTCGTAATCGAGGCTCGTGCCATTGGCGCAGCGGACCTGGCGCTCTTTGCTATCGATCGCGGTGACCTCGGTGGCGAGC
>JBEKKM010000166.1:0-10609 GCA_050010715.1 Xanthobacteraceae bacterium
GATCCGACCGGCGTTCCCGCTGATCTCGCCACTGCCGATCAGGTCAAGCGCGGCGAATATCTCGCCCGCGCCGCCGATTGCATGGTCTGCCACACCGCGCCGGGCGGCGCCGCCTATGCCGGCGGCCTGGCGATTCCGTTGCCGTTCGGCACGCTCTACACGACGAACATCACGCCCGACAAAGACACCGGCATCGGCAATTACAGCGATCAGGATTTTCTCGACGCCTTGCGCCGCGGTAAACGGCGCGATGGCGCACGTCTTTATCCGGCGATGCCGTTCACGTCCTATACCTACATGACCGACGCCGACGGCCTGGCGATCAAGGCCTATCTTTTCAGCTTGCCCGCCGTGCATCAAACGGCGCCGGACAACACGTTTGCATTTCCGTTCAACCAGCGTTGGTCGATGGTGTTCTGGACGACGCTGTTCAACGCCGACGCCCGCTTCGCGCCCAATACTGATCGCAGCGCGGAATGGAACAGGGGCGCCTACATCGCCGAAGCGCTGGTCCATTGCGGCGAATGCCACACACCGCGAAATCTCGGCCTCGCCTTGGACAACGGCAAAAAATTTGCCGGCGCGGTGACGGCGGGCTGGCGCGCCTTCAATATCACGTCAGACCAGGGCTCCGGCATCGGCGCCTGGAGTGACGACGAAGTGTTCGCTTATCTGGCCACCGGACACACGCGGGGCCGCGGCACGGCGGCGGGTCCGATGGGCGAAGCCGTCGATCAAAGTTTCAGCCAGCTGGCGCCGTCCGACATTCACGCGCTGGTCAGCTATCTGCGCAGCGTTCCGCCGATCGCCTCGTCCGATCTGGCGGCAACGCTGGCGCCGCCGGCGCCGGCTTCGCCAAAGGACGGCGGGGCGGCGGAGGATGCGCTCGGCAAAAGGATCTTCGAAGAATCTTGCGTGAGCTGCCACGACTGGACCGGCGTGAGCGTGATCACCCCCTTCGCGACAGTGGCCGGCGCCCGCGCGGTCAACGATCGCACCGCCACCAATGTCGCCCAGATCGTGATTTCCGGCACGGTGCGGCATACGCCGCCGGGTGTCGTGTCGATGCCAGCCTTCGGCAGCACGCATTCCGACACCGAGATCGCCGCGGTGAGCAACTACGTGACGGCGCGGTTCGGCAGCGCGCGATCGAGCATCACCGACAAGGACGTGGCCGAGCTGCGAAGCCAGACCTCCCGGTGATGTGATGGTGGATGCCAGGGCTTAGGCGCGCCGCCTGACGGCGAATGCAGGTGCGGACGCTGCCGCAATAGAGCGTGAGTTGCTTGCTTCAAGCCGTCTTCTTCCGCATAAATCGCAATCGAGCCAGCCAACGGCCTGGCATATCGCTTTCATTGACCCATCAAGAAACTCCAAGGAGCAGACATGAAACTCGCATTTTTCGACAATTATAAGCTCGGCGTCGTGGTCGGCGACAAGATCGTCGACGTCTCCGCCGTGACCAAAGGCATCAAGGCGCTCGGCCCGCAGGACGTGATCCGCGGCGTGATCGAGAAGTGGAGCAGCTATAAGGGCAAGCTCGCCGCCGCCGCCAAGAAGGGCAAAGGCAAGCCGCTTTCCAAGGTCAAGCTGCGGCCGCCGCTGCCGAAGCCCGAAAACATCATCTGCATGGCGGTGAACTACATGGAAGACGGCACCTTGCCGGAGCCCGCCCCGATCAACGCCTTCATGAAATCGCCGAGCGCGGTGATCGGCGACGGCGACACCATGGTGCTGCCCGATATGGCGGCGAGCATTTTCGAGGGTGAAGCCGAGATCGCGGTGGTGATCGGCAAGCGCGCTTCCCACGTCAAAGCGGCCGACGCGATGAAATACGTATTCGGCTATACCAATTTCATCGACGGCTCGGCGCGCGGCGTGGTGCCGCCGACCAACGTGTTCTATCAGATGAAGTCGCGCGACACCTTTGCGCCGATCGGGCCCTATATCGTCACCGCCGACGAGATCAAGGATCCGCAAAAGCTGCAGATCAAGCTCACCAACAACGGCACCGTGTACCAGAACTTCAACACCGACGACATGGCGCACAAGATTCCGCGCTGCATCGAATGGGTGACGTCGATTCACACGCTATTGCCCGGCGACATCCTGGCCACCGGCACCAACCATCGCGGGCTCAATCCGTTCATGGACGGCGACAAGATCGAGCTGACCTGCGAGGGCTGCGGCACGCTTCACATCAAGGTGCGCGACCCGCTCAAGCGCACCTGGGCGCGCATCACCCGCCTGCATCATAAGCAGAGCGGCGCCGAAGGCGTGCACACCAAGCAGACCGGCGGCAAATACGCGAAATAGTTCGCGCGCCGTCATCCGCGGTGACAGAGCGGCGGCGTCGGCGCGTCAATCCGCGCCGCGGCGCCGCTTTGTCAGGCCCCGAACCACTCCGGGTGCTCGGTCAGTGCCACGACGCTGCAGGCGAACGTCAGCACGCAGATCGTCCACAACAGCAGCGCCAGATACCTGTCGTCGGTCATGGCATCGGTGAAGCAATCGCCGTGCCAAACCGGCCGATCCGGTTCACGATCGAAATGCGCCGCCGCCGTCACTATTTCGGGCAGCTCGGAAACGGCGTGTCCCAGGTGTAGTTCTCTCCCGCGTAAGAAATGGACATCCCGCCCTTTTTACAAGAATCCACGTCGCCGGCGTCAAAGACGAACATCTTCGCGCCTTTGCCCAAAGCGCCGAGCGACTGACGAAACAAGGTTTCGACCGCGGCGAGAACGGCGGTCGGCGCCGGAGGCATGTCGTTCCGTGCCAAAAGGTTGAGCTCTCTGCCGGCCTGATCTCTTGCTTCCAACGTATCGATGTCTTCAAAAAATAATGTACCGCTTGCCTTGTCCAAACGGCCATGCACGACCATGACGACAACGTATTTCTGCAGCGTGGCGGCGAGATTAGCTGCGCCGCTCATGTCGGACCGCACCATTGTCGGCACAAACCACATCAGTACAACCACTTCGCCGCCGCCCCTGGTGTCATTGATGATCGCATAGTCGCGGGCGATCGCATCGGGCGTCGCTTTCCACATGCGCGACGAGGCGGTCGAAACCGCGACGACCGAAATCACGGCCGCTATCAGTGCCGTACCAAAGAGACGCCGCATCGCCATGACAGCCCCCTCTTTCAACGCGTCCGCGGCTTTCAGGCTCAATTCAATTCGTCACGCAGGCGTGCGCGAAAGAAACAAATCCGTGGAGCGTCAATCCCGCCAGCCGCGGTCGATGGTGTCGAGCATGCGCAAATAAGCCGGCCAATCGGCCGAGCCGCGGCCGGAATCGTGATGCTCGTATTGGTGCGCGGTTTTTTCGCAAATCTCGGCGGGAATCTCGATCAGCGCGCCGCCGGTCGCTTCCATCTTGAGCTGGATGTCGGCCGCCTCGAGCAGCGACTTCATCAGCACGAAGGCCTCGCGCACGGTCTTGCCGACCGTGAGCAGGCCGTGATTGTGCATGATCAGGGCGCGGTTCTTGCCGAGCGCCTTGTTGATGCGGGCGCGCTCGCCGAAATCTTCGGTGATGCCTTCGTAGGCGTGATAGCCGATGCGGTTGTGGAAGCGCACCGCCGGCTGCGACACCATGCGCAGGCCAGCTTTCAGCCCGGCAAGCGCCATGCCGGTTTCGGTGTGCACGTGCACGGCGCAATTGACGTCCGGCCGCGCCGCAAGCACGCCGCCGTGCAAGGTGAAGCCGGGCCGGTTGACGCCTGAAGATTCGTCGAGGTCATCGTCCATCGAGACCTTGACCAGGTTCGACGCCGTCACCTCGGTGTAGAGCAGCTCGTGCTGCTTGATGAGGAATTTGCGCTCTTCGCCGGGCACGCGCATGGACGAGTGATTGTAGATGACGTCGCCCCAGCCGTAATGGGCGATCAGCCGGTAGGCGGAGGCGAGGTCGACGCGGGCCTGCCATTCGGCGGGCGCGATATCCGCTTGGATGACGGGCGCGATCTTGACGTGGGTGTTCATGGCTTGGGCTCCGCGTGGGAGCGGCAATCTAGCATCCCGCGCCGCCGCCGCGCAGCCCCCTCCTGCGGCGCCGAGACAAGCGGTAGTTGCGGCCATTATTAACTCATCCTCAATGGCTGGCGGCGACTCTGCTGTCATGGGAGCGACCCGTCCAATTGTGACAGTTTGCAAGGCTGCGGGCGTCATGGCGGCGCTGGTGCTGGCGCTTTGCACCAACGCGTCGCGGTCCAGCACGACGGCGGACGCGCGGCACGCCTGGCAGCAGCAATACCGCCGGCCGGCGGAAATTCCGTTCCCGAAGAGCAATCCTTACTCGGACGCCAAGTTCAAGCTCGGCCGGGCGCTGTTCTTCGATCCGATCCTGTCCGGATCCGAGGTCCGCTCCTGCTCCACCTGTCACAATCCCGGTCTGTCGTGGGCCGACGGTCAGGCGCGCGCGATCGGCGAAAAGCAACTGCCGCTGCCGTTGCGCACGCCGACATTGCTCAATGTCGCCTGGATTCCAAAACTCGGCTGGGACGGACACTTCCGCAACCTCGAAGAGGTCGCCATGAGTCCAATCACCGCGACCGGAAACATGAACCTGTCGGAAAAGGCTTTGGTCGAGCGGCTTGCGGCGATCCCGGGCTATGTCGATGCGTTCGACGTAGCCTTCGGTGAAGGCGAGGTCTCGGAGCGGAAGATCGAATTTGCGCTCGCGACCTTCGAGCGCACGATCGTAGCGAAGGACTCGGCCTTCGACCGCTGGATCGACGGCGCCGAGACGGCGATCAGCGAGCCGGCCAAGCGCGGCTTTGACCTGTTCAACGGCAAAGCCAATTGCGCGGCCTGTCACAGCGGCTGGGCCTTCACCGACGCCTCGTTTCACGATATCGGCAGCGCCCGCGGCGACGATTGGGGCCGCGGCCGGCTATTCCCGACATCGGTGGCGCTGCGTTACGCGTTCAAGACCCCGACTTTGCGCGATGTCGCCCGCCGGGGCCCCTACATGCACGACGGCTCGGTGCCGACCTTGGACGCCGTGCTCGACCTCTATGACCGCGGCGGCATCGAGCGGCCGAGCCGGGCCGAGGAAATCCATCGGCTCGGACTGACCGGGGCCGAGAAAACCGACCTCGTCGCCTTCCTGGCGACGCTCAACGGCACGCCCGAGCCGGTGTCGCTGCCGGCGCTGCCGCGCTGAAGTCCCTATAAGTTGCTGGTTTCTTTAGAGAATAACGGGCAGCCCGCAGCTTGCGAGGGCGAGGCCACCGAGCAGCAGGGCTCCGGCGCCGGTCTCCAGAAGCTCAATGTGAGCCGGGAAACGCTTGGCCAGATAGGCAATCGTGGTGCCCGACATGACGCTCAGCAAGCCCAGAATCCCGATCACGGCACTCTCCCGTAGACCCATGCGGGGCCGGATCAGCTATCCCTAGCGGCCAATGCCTACGGGCGGGCTAGGCGAAACGAATCAATTTTAGGCATCGGGACCAGCCGCAACCTTAAGGTTAACAACAACTTAATTTGTGCAACCAGGGCTTCAAAAGCTCTTAAGAATGTGTTAAAAGCTCAGTCGTGCCAGGGTGCTGCGGGCGGCAGCGAAACTGGCATGTGAGAATACGTGGCGGTGAGGGTGATATGTCACGGCTGGCGAGACGGTTGCCGTTCGCAACCGCGATACCCGTATCATTTGCGATCTATGCTTCCTTGTGTGGAACGGCAAGCGCGCACGTCAAATGGTTCTGCGCCTATAACGTGGCCGGCCAACCAGACGGTCTCGAAAACGTCCTCTGTCTCGATTTCGAATTTCTCACCGGACTGTCGATCCTCGCTTTGATGGCGGGATCGCTGTTGGAAGGCACACCGGTCGGCATGGCGATGCTGCACGCGATCGACCGCGCGACCGCGCTCATCCGCAACAATCTCGAGACCATTTTCCGCTGTAGCGTCGCGTTCTTCTTCATCGCCATCTGGGGCCTCGGCGGCGTGCTGCTGACACCCGAGCTCAAGACCAGCTCGCCTTTGATCGGCGCCATTCAGCTCGGCATCGCCGCCGGCATGGTGTCGCGCCGCACCATGCCGTTATCGGCGCTGGGAATTTTCACGCTGTACGGTGTCGCCGTCTGGAATTACGGCGTGTTTCATCTCGCCGATTATCCGGTGTTCCTCGGCGTCGCCGCTTATCTCGCTCTGACCGGCCTGCAGAAAAATTTCTTCGGCGCCCGTCCGATCGACGTGTTGCGTTGGGCCGCCGGCATTACCTTGATGTGGGCGTCGATCGAAAAATGGGCCTATCCGGAATGGTCGTACCCGCTGTTCATCGCCAAGCCGGAAATGTCGATGGGCTTCACGCCGGACTTCTTCATGCGGGCGGCCGGCGCGGTCGAATTTGCCTTGGCGTTCGCGCTGATCTGGACGCCGCTGGTGCGGCGCGTCGGGGCCGCGATGCTGGCGGCGATGTTCATCAGCGCGGTGTTCGAATTCGGCAAGATCGATCTGATCGGCCACACGCTGATCGTGGTGGCGTTGTTCGGCATCCTGGCCGACGACGGCGGCAGGCAGGCGCGGTTGCGCGATTCCTGGATATTGCCGGTCAGCTATGCGGCGGCGCTGGCGCTGTTCCTGGCGGTCTACTACGTCGGCCACGCCGAGCTGTTCGGCACCGCGATCCTCTGATCGCCAACGCTTGCTCGCCAGCGCTACTGCACGTGCACCACGAGCCGCATCTTCGGATGGATGGCGCATAGCACGTCGAAATCGCCGGCCACCGGGAAGGTGATCGGCGTGATGCTGCCGGGCTTCTGGTCGCCGGAGTCGAATGAGAATTTATCGGAATCGACATAGGCGTGGTGCAAGAGATCGGCATCGTCGTTGACGATCTGGATGGATTCGCCGCGCTTGATGCTGACTTCGCCGGGATGGAATTCGCGCCCCTTCTGCGATATCGAATATTGCGGCGCCGCTCCCACCAGCGTTCCGATCGCGGTCAGCGCCAGCGCCGCGACCGTGACCGCGATCGGGCGGCGCGCGTGCCGTAAAGCGTTTCCTAAACTCATGGTTGCCTCGTGGCCTGGTTCAACGTCCAGCAGCGGCGCAATCCTCGCATATTGCCGCCTTCCGACAGCGTGACGGCTGGCAGTTAAGACGCCGTTAAGGAAGCCGCGAAGATTGGAGTGGGCGCTCCATCGCCCTTAACGGCCACCGGTATAGGTCTGTAGGGCTCGAAGTCAGTAATCGTACCCTCATGATGCGTGGCCGGATCGCTCGTCTGATCGACCGTTTGGGATCGCCTTGGCGTCAAAGCCTGTCGCGAGCGGCGGCGCTTTGCATGACCATCCGCGGCCGGATCCTGGTCGCGTTCCTGGTCATGAGCGTGATCACCGCGGCGCTCGGCGCCTACGCCACCATGGGCGTGCGCAATGCCGGCCTATTGGTCGACAAGACCTTCGACGAATCGCTGATGTCGATCAATTACGCCCGCGCCGCGGCGACCGATTTCGCCGCCATGCGCGCGGCATTCGCGCGGCGCTGGATCGCCACCGATTCCGACACGCGCGCGGCGCTCGACGACGAACTCGACAAGCTCGGCACCTCGCTGTCGGAAGACCTCGCGATCGCCGCGCAACGCTCGCAATCGGCGCGTGCCACCCGCGCCGCCGAGAGCGTCAAGCGCGCGGTGGACGCCTGGAAAGGCATTTGCGACCGGCTCCTTGACGGCACCAAGCTCGACGTCAACTGGGCGACGCTCGACCAATACACCGTCAAGGTCGACGACCAGATCGATCTGTTGGTGAACTACACCGCCGGCGACGGCTTTCTGTACCGGCAAAGCGCCCGCGCCGCCGTCGCCCACGACATTCAGCTCAACATCGCCGGCATCGCGCTGGCGCTGTTGCTGTCCGCGCTGGTCGCCTGGGCCCTGGCGCGGCGCATCGTCGGGCCGGTCGCGGTCGCCTCCAACGTCGCCGAGCGCATCGCCGCCGGCAAGCTCGACGTTGCAATACCCAAGGGAAGCGGCGACGAACTCGGCGCGCTGCTCACCGCCATGGGGGTGATGCGCGACAACATCAAGGCGATGATGGACCGCGAGGTGGCGCAGCGCCGTTCCGCGCAGGCACGGCTCGCCGACGCGCTGGAAAACTCCCAGGAGGGCGTCGTGGTGGTGGATGCCAACGACGGCATCGTGCTCGCCAACGCCCAGGCCGCGGATTTCCTCGGCGTATCGCCGAGCCTGCTCAAGCCCGGTACGCCGCTCATGCGGCTGCAACCGGCCTTGCAGGCGACCGGCGACGCCGGCCACATCCTGATGGCGCGCCACGGCAATCGCAGCGCCACCACCGAAGTCGCGATGCCGGACGGACGCTGGCTGCGCATCAGCCGCAGCCCGACCCGCGACCAGGGCTTCATCGTGCTGTGCAGCGACATCAGCCGCCTGAAGACGCAAGAATCGTCGCTGCGCGAGACCAACCTGCTGCTCGACGCCGCGCTCGAGAATATGACCCAGGGCCTGTGCCTCTACGACGCGCAGAACCGACTCGAAGTCTTCAACCGGCGCTATCTGGAAATCTTCGGGCTGCCGCCCGACCGCATCAAGCCCGGCATCACTTTCAAGGAGGTGCTGGAGATCGGCGTCGCCTGCAACAATCATCCGGACAAGACCGTCGATCAGCTGTTGGTGGAGCGCGCACCGCTTTTCAGCGAGAGCAGCGTCGGACCGCACATGATCGAGTTCGGCGACGGCCGCGTGGTGTCATGCCTCTCCAGCCCGACCTCCGACGGCCGCATGGTCGTGACCTATGAAGACGTCACCGAGCGCCGCCAGGCCGAGGCCAAGATCATGCACATGGCGCGCCACGACGCGCTCACCAATCTGCCGAACCGCGTGCTGTTCCGCGACAAGATGGAGCAGGCGCTCGACCGCGGCGAAAAGCTCGCGGTCATGTTCCTCGACCTCGACCGCTTCAAGGGCGTCAACGATTCGCTCGGCCATCCGGTCGGCGACGCGCTGCTCTGCGCGGTGACCGAACGCCTGCAACGCGTGGTGCGCGGCATCGATACGGTGGCCCGCCTCGGCGGCGATGAATTCGCCATCGTGCAAAGCAGCGCCCGGCCGACCGACGCCAGCGAGCTTGCCGCTGAACTGATCGAGACCTTCTCCGAGCCGTTCGAAGTCCACGGCCACCAGGTGGTCATCGGCACCAGCATCGGCATCGCCATGGCGCCGGCCGACGGCAACGAGCCGGATCAGCTGTTGCGCAACGCCGACATGGCGCTCTATCGCGCCAAGGCGGAAGGCCGCGGCACCTATCACTTCTTCCAGCCGGAAATGGACGCGCAGATGCAGGAGCGTCGCAGGCTCGAGCTCGATCTGCACAAGGCGCTGCTCGCCAACCAGTTCGAGCTCTACTACCAGCCGCTCGTCGAGGTCGCGAGCGGCGAGGTCGGCGGCTTCGAGGCGCTGATCCGCTGGAATCATCCGGAACGCGGCCTCGTCATGCCCGGTGCGTTCATTCCGGTTGCCGAAGAAATCGGCCTGATCGTGCCGCTCGGCGAATGGGTGCTGCGAAAAGCCTGCATGGATGCCGCGGCGTGGCCGAGCAAGCTGTCGGTCGCGGTCAATCTTTCCGCGGCGCAATTCCGCAATCCGATGCTGGCGTTGTCGGTGGTGTCCGCGCTCGGCCAGACGGGTCTGTCGGCGTCGCGGCTCTAACTGGAGTTCACCGAGACCGTGCTGTTGCAGGACGACCGCGCGGTGCTCGACACCTTGCATCAAATCCGCGATCTCGGCGTGCGCATCTGCATGGACGATTTCGGCACCGGCTATTCGTCGCTGAGTTATCTGCGCAGCTTCCCGTTCGACAAAATCAAGATCGACCGCTCGTTCGTCAGCGAGCTCGGCAAGGAAAACGATTGCGTCGCCATCATCCGCGCGGTGACGCGGCTCGGCTCGAGTCTGGGCATGACCACCACGGCCGAGGGTGTCGAGACCGAGCAGCAGCTTGAGATCCTGCGCGCCGAAGGCTGCGTCCAGGTGCAGGGCTATCTGTTCAGCCGGCCGAAGCCGCTCAAGGAAATCCCGGCCATGCTGCGCGAGCTGCGGCCGCGCATCCGCGCGGCCTAGGCGGCGTTTCCACAAAATCCGGTTCCGTCGTCCTGAGGTGCTCGCTCGCGGCCACTGCGGGGTGACCGGCACTTGGGAAATGCGTGACGCATCAACCCACTAGCATTGCCGCGCAGCCGCCGCGCCCTATATGTCATTGTATTCTCATGCCCTCTGGCAATATCGGCCCCGCGAGGGCAAACTGCCGCTTTGGAGAGGCTAATGGCGCTGCGCGACGTCAAGCTCGACGATAAATACGACCTCGGCCAGCGCCGCGTATTCGTGACCGGCTTCCAGGCCCTGGTCCGGCTGTGCCTGATGCAGAAAGAGCTCGACCGCCGCAACGGGCTCAATACCGCGGGATTCGTCACCGGTTATCGTGGCTCCCCGCTCGGCGGCCTCGACAGCCAATTCCTCCGCGCCAAATCGTTCCTGGAAAAAAGCGACGTCCGCTTCCAGGGCGGCATCAACGAGGACCTTGCCGCCACCGCGGTCTGGGGCTCGCAGCAGGCCGAACTGCGCGGCGAGGGCAAATACGACGGCGT
>JBEKKM010000167.1:0-10579 GCA_050010715.1 Xanthobacteraceae bacterium
CGATTTTGACCGAGTTCGAAAAGATATTCCCAACTAAAGATTCCGGTCGAGTGCATGTCGTCGAACGTCAGCCGCACCGCGTAATTGCCGACCGGATGCACTTCGAGGATCTGCACCGCCTCCTTGCCGCCGACGGTGCGCCGCTCGCTCGGCGAATGGCCCTGAACCTCGGCGCTCGGGCTACGCACGCGCAGATATTCGGCGGCGAGATCGAAACTCTCGCCGCTATCGAAGGCGACGGTCAGCGCCTTGCGATCCTTGTGCAGCCGCAATTCCGTCGGCCAGGGGTTTGTCATAGCCACCTGCTATTCATGGCAACGTCAATCGAGCGTGATGTGGCCGTCCTCGATGACCTTTTTCCATTTCAAATATTCGTCCTTGGTGAAGGCGGCGCCTTCGGCGAGGCTGGTGCCGCGCGGCGTCAAGCCGAACTTGGCGAAGGACGTTTTGAGCTCGCCGTCCTGCAGCGCCTTGTTGATGGCGCTATTGAGCTTGGCCCGCACGTCTGGCGGCGTGCCGGCGGTGCCGTAAAGGCTCAGCCAAAGATCGACCGAGTATCCGGGCAAGCCGGCCTCGGCCACCGTCGGCAGATCGGGATAGACCGCGGAGCGCGTCGTGCCGGTCGTGGCGAGCGGGACGATGCGGTTATCGCTGGTGAACGGCAGCGCGCCGGCGATACTGGAAAACGCCATCTGCACTTTGTTGCTCATCATGTCGGTGAACGAGCCGCCGATACCTTTATAGGGCACATGCACGGCGTCGATGCCGGTGCGCAATTTCCACATTTCGGCGGCGAGATGCGGCGTGGTGCCGACGCCGGCGCTGGCATAGTTGAGCTTGCCGGGATTGGCTTTGCCGTAGGCGACGAGCTCGGCATAGGTCTTGATGCCGAGCTGCGGCGCGACCACCAAAACCTCGGGCGAGGAGCTGACCACCGAGAGCGTCACCAGATCCTTGAAGATGTCGTAGGGCATGGATTTTTGCAGCGTCGGATTGGCGACGATGCCCGGATCCATCAGCGCCATGCTGTAGCCGTCGGGCGCCGCGTGGGCGACGTAGTCGACGCCGACAATGCCGCCGGCACCAGGCTTGTTCTCGGGCACGACGGTCTGGCCGAGCGCGTCGCCGATCTTCTGCGCCAGGACGCGGCCGGCAAAATCGACGATGCCGCCCGGCCCATAGGGAATGATCAGGTGCACGGGCCGGTCGGGGAAATTCTGCGCATGCGCCGGCAGGCTTGCGGCAAGCGCGAGCATCGACCAGACCAGGACGCGAGCTATCGGGCGGTTCATTCGGTTCTCCATTTTCGGGCGCCACTTTGCTCCGGCTGCAGCGGCAGGTCAAAAGCCTTATGGTCGCGCACCTTGAGCGATCAGTTCGACAAGTTTCGGCGGCGTGACTGGCATCTGCGCGATGCGCACGTTGAATGGCGACAGCGCATCCTCGATGGCCGAGATGATCGCCGCGGCAGCGGGAATGACGCCGACCTCGCCGACGCCTTTGACGCCGAGCGGATTATGCGGCGATGGCGATTCCTTGTAGAGCGTCTCGAAGGCCGGCACTTCGGTCGCGGTCGGCAAAAGATAATCCGCAAACGTGGTGGTGACCGGCTGGCCGGCATCGTCGTAGCCCATCCATTCGAACATGGCATTGCCGATGCCGTGGGCGATGCCGCCATGGACCTGGCCCTCGACGATCTGCGGATTGACCCTGCGGCCGGAATCCTGGATCGCGACATAGCGCAGGATGGTGACGCCGCCGGTCTCGATATCGACCTCGACCTCGACGACATGGCAGGCATTTGAATAGGCGAGCTGATCGACACGAAAAGTCGATTCCGCCGCCAGCCCGGGCTCGATGTCTTTCGGAAACGCATAGCCTGGCGCGCCTTTGAGCACGCGCGCCAATTCGCCGAGTTTGACCGCAAGCTGCGGCGCGCCGACGACGCGTACTTCGCCGTCGACGATTTCGAGATCCTCTTCCGCCGCTTCGAGCATGTGGCTCGCGAGCTTGCGCGCCTTGGCGGCGACGGCTTGCGACGCAATCTGCACTGATGAGCCCGCAGTGACGGTTTGCCGGCTGGCGAAGCCGCCGAGGCCGAGCGGCGCGGCGGAGGTATCGCCGGCAACGACCGTGATCTCGTCCGCGCGCACGCCAAACGCTTCGGCGCAAATCTGCGCCAGCGCTGTGGCAAGCCCTTGCCCCATCGCCGCGGCGCCGGTGGAAACCGTGATGCGTCCGGTCGGCGAAATTTTCACGCCGCCGAATTCGAACGGACCGCGGCCGGTGCCTTTGATGCCGTGGGCGAGCCCGATGCCGATGTAGCGGCCTTGTGCGCGCGCAGCAGCCTGGCGGCGCGGGAAATCGTCCCACGCCGTGGCGCGCAGAATGTCCGCCTGGCAGCCGGGATAATCGCCGCTGTCGTATTGCACCTGTTCGCCGGAGCGCGCTTTAAGCGGCTTCAAATAAGGCATCTTGTCCGCCGGGATCAGATTGCGACGGCGCAATTCGGCGCGCTCGATGCCCATCGCGCGCGCGAGGCTGTCCATCAGCCGTTCCATGGCGAAGGCCGCTTGCGGATAGCCGGCGCCGCGAACCGACGAGACCGGCGCCTTGTTGGTATGGGTCGCGACCACGTCCATCGCCAGCGCCGGCACCATATAGGGGCCGCTCAGCGTGGTCGCGGAATTGTACGGGATGTTGACGTCTTGCAGCGCGTAAGCGCCGATGTCGTGGATCAGCCGGCCGCGCACGCCGCGGATGCGGCCGTCGGCGTCGGCGGCGATCTCGATTCCCCAGTACTGATCGCGCTCCTGCGCCGCATTGGTGAAATGCTCGCGGCGATCCTCGATCCATTTGACCGAGCGGCGCAGCAAGGTCGCGGCGGCGACCGTGGCGACGTCTTCGGGATAGACGCACAGTTTTGGGCCGAACCCGCCGCCGACGTCGGGCGTGGCGACGCGCAGCCGGCTTTCGTCGAGATCGATGTAATCGGCCAGCGCGTTCTTCAGATCATGGGCCTTTTGCGTCGAGGCCCACACTTGGGTCTCGCGGTCGGAGATTTGCGCCAGAATGCCGCGGCCTTCCATGGAATGCGCGGCGCCGCGATGGACCCAAAGGTCCTCGTGCACGACATGGGCGGCCTTGGCGAACGCCGCGTCGCTGTCGCCGTAAGCGACCTTGTAGGCGATAACCCGGTTCGTCGCCAGTTCGCGGCGCACCGGCGGCGCACGCTCGACCCGGCAATCGGTCGCCGCCGGCAGTACGTCGTAATCGACCGCGACAAGAGCTGTGGCATCCTCAGCGATATAACGGTCGCTCGCCACGACGATGGCGACCGGCTCGCCGACGAACGACACCTCACCGTCGGCCAGGGCAAACGGCCAGCTCTGGTCGAGTTTTGTACCGGAATTCGAAACGCGCATCATGCGCCGCTGCCGCAGCACCGGGGCGAGGTCGTCGAGCGCGAGCACGGCGACGACGCCCGGCATGGCGCGTGCCGCGCCGGCATCGATGCCGCGGATCAGCGCGTGCGGATGCGGGCTGCGCACGAAAGCGGCGTGCAACGCGCCGGGAGCCGGAATGTCATCGACGAAACGCGCGCCGCCGGTCAGCAGCGAAAAATCCTCAAGCCGCGGGACGCGCGCTCCGATCTGCTCGCTCACTGGCCCTCGCTTGAGATCGCCTTGGTGGCGCGGGCGATGACGTCCTTCGGCGTTTGATAGACCTCCGCCAGCATCGCATCGATCGTCGTGGCGTCGACCGGACGCACGTCGAAGCTGAGCTTTTGCGCTTCGGCGAGAAAATCGGCGTCCTTCATGGTGGCATCGAACGCCGATATCAGCGCCGCCTTGCGGTCGGCGGGAATGTCGGGCGGCGCCGCGAACGGCCGCGCCATGGCCTGACTGACCAGCAGCAATTTGACGATTTGCAGCTGCTCGGGCGTCTTTGTCAGATCGGTCGCGAGCGGCACCGAGGAAATCTCCGGCTCCTTCTTCAGTGCCGCCTGGACGATGATGTTGACCGAATGGCTGGTCAGCCATTCCGGATGGCGCGATTTTATGGTGCTCCACGATATGCCGCACAGGCCATCGACCTCGCCGCGCTCCATCGCCAGCACGATGTCGTTGGTGCCGGGATAGCCGCTGACCAACTGCGCCTTGACGCCAAATACATTCTTATAGAGCAATGTCCAGATGTCCGGATCGGAGCCGGCGCCTTCGCCGCCGAATTTCGACGGCTTGGTCAGAAAGTCGTCCCAGGTCTTGATCGGCGACGTATTCCAGGTGACGCAGATCGTGTTGTCGTCGGTGACGCTGCCGAGCCAGGTGAATTTGCGGCTGTCGAACTCGGCTTTGTCGACCAGCGGCGAAATTCCCATGCTGCGTGAAAAGGTGCCGAACACGGAGCCGTCTTTCGCCGCCACTGAATAGATGAAATTGGCCGAGCGCAGGCTGCCAGCGCCGGTCATCTGCTCGGGCACAATCGCGGGATTGCCGGGAATGTGCTTGCCGAAATAGCGGCCGAGGAGGCGCGCATAGGCGTCGTAGCCGCCGCCGACGCTATAGCCGATCACCAGCGTGACGTTGCGGCCTTTGTAGAAATCTTCGACGCCGGCGGCATAGGCAAGACCGGCGACAACGAGGAGTGCGGCGGCGCTGCCGATCGTTTTGCTAGGTGCCATGGACCCTCGCTGATGACACCGAATGATACCTAATCTTTTCGGCCGCTGAACAGAGCGCGCACCTGTTGCCAGATGACGCGGGCGAGCAGCGTGAGGCCAGAGATCGGCTTTGCGGCCGGCGGCGGCATTTCCGGTGGTGGCGATGGCCGAACGTTCGCCGATTGTGGGGCTGAGCGCAGCGGCGCGTCCGTCCGCTCCGGCACGATCGGCGGCGACGGCACATCAGGCGTTGCCGGCGCGGGCTGCCGCTCGAGCTGCGCGCGCAAATTGCCGGCGAATTGGCCGATGATTTGCGCCGCCGTCGCCTGGATCATGCCGACACCGCGGCCGTATTGTGCCACGGCGCCGGACAGCATCAGGTCGGTGTGGATGAAAACGCGCGAGCCGATATCGGCTGGCTCGATGCGAAACGTTGCGGTCGCATTGGCGGAGCCGCGGCCCTTGTCGTCTGAGCCTTGCGCCTTCACCCGCGCGCTGTGATTGGCCTCGTCGACATCTTCGAATTGCACGCGGCCGGCAAACGCCAAAGCCACCGGGCCGAGCCGCACGGCAATCTTGCCGCGAAAATTTTGCGCATCGACCACTTCGGTCAGCGCGGCGCCCGGCATGCACGGCGCGATGCGCCGGATATCCATCAGCACCGCCCAGGCTTGCGCCGGCGACAACGGAACGTCGAACGAATTATCGAATTCCATACGCTCGCTCTAATCTACGCGTGTCTGCAGCCGATCATCTCCGGCGCGCCGATTTTTTCCCAAACCCATCGCGCACATGCAAAAAGACGATCGTCGTCGTAGCGCTGGCCGACCAGCTGGATGCCGACCGGCAGATTGTTGGGGCCGCGATGGGTCGGCAGCGTCATGCTTGGCGTATGCAGCGCGGTCCAGATCGCCTGCATGGTGCCGTCGCCGGTCGAGGCGAGCCCTTTCGGCGCTTCGCCTTGCACGCACGGCGCCAGCAGCACGTCGAGCCCCTCGAACACCGAAGGCAACAGCGCGCGGCACTCATCGATGCGGCGCCAGCCGGCAATGTAGTCCTGCCGCGAAATCTTTTGCCCGTTCTCGATGTAGCGGACCATCTGCGGCGACAGTTTCTCGCGATGATGATCCCATTCGTAGGCCATGCATGCGGCGCGCTCGTGGAAATTGATGGTCTCGCGCGCGATCGAGCGCAGCCCTATGAACGGATCGGGAAGCTTTACTTCGCGCACCGTGGCGCCGGCCTTGGCGAGCGCAGCAGCGGCGCCTTCCACCGCGCCCTTGGTTTCCGGCTGCGCGGTGTCCCACATTTCGGTGCGGCACAATCCGATCCGCGGCGCGGAATTCATGGTGCACGGCGGCTGCGGCACCTGCATGCGCAGCACGGCGGTGAGCAGCTCGATGTCGTCGAGCGAGCGGGCGAGCCAGCCGATGGTGTCGATGCTTTCCGCAGCCGGCTTCACGCCGGCTTTGTTGAAGCTGTTGTAGGTCGGCTTGAAGCCGAAAAGGCCGCAATAGGAGCTCGGGCGCAGTACCGAGCCGCCGGTCTGCGTACCGAGCGCCGCCGGCACCATGCCGTCGGCGACCGCCGCCGCGGAACCGCTCGACGAACCGCCCGGCGTATGCGCCGGATTGTGCGGGTTGGTGGTTTCGGCCGGCGCCATGCCGGCGAATTCGCAGGTCGCGGTCTTGCCCAGCATCACCGCGCCGGCGCGGCGCAGGAGCGCGACGCAAGCGGCGTCCGACGGCGGCCGATGGCCCTTGTAGATCGGCGAGCCGAATTCGGTCGGCATGTCGAAGGTATCGATGATATCCTTGACGCCGATCGGCACGCCGTGCAGCGGCCCGCGGTTTGGCCCGCGGTCGAGCGCGCGCGCCTGGGCGAGCGCCAATTCCGGCTCGAAATTCACCCACGCCTTGACGACGCCGTCGCGCGCTGCGATCCGCACCACGCAGTCGCGCGTCACCGCTTCGCACGTCGTCTCGCCGCGCGCGATCTTCTGCACGATCTCGGCGGCGCCGAGTTGGTTAAGCAGTCCGGAAGTGCCGCCCGCAGTTTTGGCGAAGGTTACCGCCACGACAAATCATCCCACATTGTCATCGTCCGCGAAGGCGGACGATCCAGTAAACACCGAACTAGGCTTCCTGCACTGAGGATCATCTTCTTGCTTTGAGGCTACTGGGTGCCCGGCCTTCGCGGGGCATGACAGTCAGTTCTTGCCGGCGCGGCCGGCCGAGGTGCCGGCGATCTTTCCGAACACCGTGCCGGACATCAGGCCGGAGCCGCCCGGATAGTTGAAGTAGAACAGGCCGCCGACCAGTTCTCCGGCGGCATAGAGGCCGCGGATCGGCTGATAGTCGGTGTTGAGCACTTCGCCGTCGGTATTGATGCGCAAGCCGCCGAAGGTGAAGGTGACGCCGCAGGTCACGGCGTAGCCTTCATAGGGCGGCGCGTCGAACGTGTTCGCCCAATTGCTCTTGTTGATGGCGAGGCCCGTGGTGCAGCGGCCGTCTTTGACGTTCGGATTGAACGGTACGTCGGTCTTCACCGCGGCGTTCCACTCCTTGATGGTCTTGACGAACTCCGCCGCGTTGACGCCTTCAAGTTTTTGCGCAAATTCCTCGATGGTATTCGCCGTCACCTTGGTGATTTGACGAATCTTGTATTCGTCGCGCTGCAGGTGCTTCACCTTCTGATCGAAGATCTGCCAGGCGAACTGGCCCGGCTGCTCCAGCACCACGCGGCCATATTTGGCGTAAGTGTAGTTGCGGAAATCGGCGCCTTCGTCGACGAAGCGCTTGCCGGTGGCGTTGACCAGGATGCAGAACGGATAGGAGTGTTTCTGAAACTGATCGCCGACGGCGAGGTCGCCGAATTCCGGCGCGTTCATTTCCCATTGCACGGCGTGGCAGCCCGACCAGTTGCCGCGCGGCGCAGCTCCGATATCGATCGCCATGCGGATGCCGTCGCCGGTGTTGTAGCGAGAGCCGCGCACCTTGGCCAAATCCCAGCCCGGGCCGAGATAGCGCGTGCGCCATTCCGGATTGGCCTCGAAGCCCCCGCAGGCCAGCACCACCGTTTTCGCCCGCAATTCGCGCACCTCGCCGTTCTGGCGCACGCGGACGCCCTCGACGCGATTGCCGTCGAACAACAGATCGAGGCCGCGCGTGGAATAGTGGATGTCGATGCCGCGCTTTTTCGCCGACGCGGTGAGCATGGCGACCAGGCCGGGGCCGCCGCCGACGGATTCGACGGTGAGCCCGCCCCAGAACTTGAACTTGCCGTCGATCTTGAACGCCTGCCGGCCGTAGATCGGGATGAGGCGGACGCCTTTCTCGCGCATCCAATTGAGCGAGTCGAAACTCTTGGTGACCAAGAGCTCGACTAGGTCGGGATCGGCGCGGTTTTGCGTGATGCGCGCCATGTCGTCGAAAAACTGATCGGCGGTATAGGTGCCGAAATCCGTGGTCTCGATTTCGGCCGGGGTAAGATCGGGCACCAGCGTCTTGATGTCGTCGACGCCGTTATAGACGACGCGGATCGAGCCGGCGGTAAAGCGGCTGTTGCCGCCGGATTCATCCTCCGGCGCCGCCTCGCACATGACGACCTTCGCGCCCTGCTCTTGCGCGGCCAGCGCCGCACAGAACGCCGCATTGCCGGCGCCGACCACGATCACATCCGCAACTTGATTTGGCATTTCCTACCTCTAATTACTCCGCCGCTTGCGCGACGCCGCCGTGCGCTTTCGACCAGCCCGCCGGATTTTTCATGAATTTTTCGACTTCCTTGAGCTTGCCCTTGTCGAACTTGCCGCTCTTCTTGGCCACATCCAGCACGTCCCACCAGGTGGCGAGCGCGTGCAAGGTGATGCCGAGATCGCCAAAGATTTTTTTGCTCTCGGGAAAGATGTCGTAGAAGAAGAATACGAAGACATGCTCGACGGTAGCGCCGGCTCCGCGCAACGCCTTGCAGAAATTTACCTTGCTGCGGCCGTCGGTGGTCATGTCCTCGACCAGCAGTACGCGAGTGCCGTCCTCGATATGGCCCTCGATCTGGGCATTGCGGCCAAAGCCTTTCGGCTTCTTGCGCACATATTGCATCGGCAGCATCAGGCGATCCGCCATCCAGGCGGCGAATGGAATGCCGGCCGTCTCGCCGCCGGCCACCGCGTCGAATTGCTCGAAGCCGGCGTCGCGCAGCACCGTCGCCACGCCGAAATCGATCAGGGTCTGACGCACGCGCGGGAATGAGATCAGCCGGCGGCAATCGGTATAAACCGGGCTCGCCCAGCCCGAGGTGTAGATGAACGGCTTGTCGGTCATGAAGCGTACCGCGTCCACTTCGAGCAGCATCTTCGCCGTCAGCTCGGCCATCACCGCTTTGTCGGGGAAGCCTGTCATCGCTCGATCCCTTGTCCTTGTCATCGCCCGGCTTGGCCGGGCGATCCAGTAATCGCTGCCGCTGCGGTTCGTGTGAATACGGGCTCGCTGGCGATTACTGGGTGCCCCGCCTTCGCGGGGCATGACAATAATGAGTTACCCGACCACCTTCCACTCGATCGTCTCGCCGCCGCGATAGACCAGGACGCGCTCGTCGGGGCCGGCGACTTTGACTTCTTCCGGCGCGGTCCAAGGCGTTTTCTCCAGTGTGATTTTGTCCTCGTTCGGCGGCATCCGATAATGCTTCGGGCCGTTGAGCGAGGCAAAGGCCTCGAGCTTGTCGAGCGCGCCTTC
Source organism: Xanthobacteraceae bacterium (assembly GCA_050010715.1). Lineage (GTDB taxonomy): Bacteria > Pseudomonadota > Alphaproteobacteria > Rhizobiales > Xanthobacteraceae > BOG-931. Next base: position 9,397 of record JBEKKM010000167.1, read on the forward strand.
CTCCTCGAACACCCGCGCATAGGTTTCGATCGCGACCGGCGCGTTGAACATGCCCGGCACGCCGTTGGTCGAGACTTTCCGGGAATAAGGATGCGGCGCGGAATCGGTGCCGAGGAAATAGCACGCCTCGCCCGAGGTCGCGGCCTGCCGCAGCGCGGTGCGGTCGCGCGCGGTTTTGATCACCGGCATCACGTACATGTACGGCTTCAAGCCGTGGCCGAACCAGTCGTTGCGGGTCAGCATCATGTGATAGGGCGTGATGGTGCCGCCGACTTGGGGCGCCGCGCTCTTCACGTATTCGGCGCCCTCCTTCGACGACAGATGTTCGAGGATGAAGCGCAGGCCGGGAAATTGCTTCACCCATTTCGTCAGGTACCGGTCGATGAACGCCTTCTCGCGATCAAAAATATCGACGTCCGGATCGGTGTCCTCGCCGTGCATCAGGAACGGCATGTCGATCTTTTCCATGCGCTCCAGCACGGGCATCACTTTTTTGTAGTCGGTGACACCGGCCGCCGAATTGGTCGTGGCATTGGCCGGATAAAGTTTTACGCCGGTGAACAGGCCGTCGCGGAAGCCGCGCTCGACGTCGTCGGGATCGGTGTCGTCGGTGAGATAGCAGGTCAAGAGCGGCTTGAACTTCGACCCCTGCGGTATCGCCGCCATCACCCGCTGGCGATAGGCGGCGCAGTCGGCCGTGGTGCGTACCGGCGGGATCAGATTCGGCATCAGGATAGCGCGGCCGAAATGCTTTGCCGTGTACGGCAGCACCGCCTTGAGCATCTCGCCATCGCGGACGTGCAGATGCCAGTCGTCGGGTTTTCGGATGGTGATACGGGTGGTCATGAAATTGATCCGATGGGTCCGAGCCCCCTCACCCTGCCCCTCTCCCCTCTGGGGAGAGGGGACGCAGCGTCGCTCGCTATATAGAACTCTGCTGCGTCGAGATGTGAAGGTACCTGCGGCAGACTCATCCCTCTCCCCAGAGGGGAGAGGGATGAGGTGAGGGGGTTCCGGCCTCTCCGCATCATCTCAACTCACCCGATCGGCATGGCGGCCGCGGCGAAAGTCTCCATCGGCGGCTCGTCGATCATGGCGCCGGTGAGATCGGCGACGCGGGCAAAGCCGCGCTTGGCGCACCATTGCTCCAGCCCGTCGATGATGGCGATCATGCCGCTCGGAT
>JBEKKM010000168.1:0-10568 GCA_050010715.1 Xanthobacteraceae bacterium
CGCAACCGTACCCGCCGCCTCAACGCCGGCCGCCGCCCACCACCTGATCGACGCTCGGCTGAGCAGGATCGAGGACGTCGCCCGCGACACCAAGCTGTACACGTTCGAGCGCGTCGATGGCGGCAAGCTGCCGGGTTACAAGCCCGGCGCCCATATCGACCTGCATCTGCCGAACGGTCTGCTCCGCCAGTTCTCGCTGACGGTGCCTGCCGAAAATCCCGACAGCTATACCGTCGGCGTCAAGCGCGACGAGAATAGCCGCGGCGGCTCGCGCTATATCATCGATGAGACGAAGGTCGGCGACCAGATCAAGATCAGCGCGCCGCGCAACAATTTTCCGCTCATCGAAAACGCCGCGCATGTCGTGCTGTTCGCCGGCGGCATCGGCATCACGCCGATCTGGTGCATGGCCCAAGAACTCGCGGCGCTGGGCCGGTCGTGGAAGATCCACTACGCCTGCCGGTCGCAGGCCGACATGGCGTTCCTGAACGACCTGAAAAAGCTCGATCAAAAATTCGTCCATCTGCATTTCGACGACGAGGCCGGCGGCAAGGTCATGGACCTTGCATCCGCAATCGCCGAGGCGCCGGCGGATGCGCATTTCTACTGCTGCGGCCCCAATCCAATGCTCAAGGCCTTCGAGGCCGCCGCAGCAAGCCGGCCGCGCGCCAACGTTCACGTCGAATATTTCACGCCGAAGGAAGATGCGGCGGCTGCCGATGGCCTCGGCGGCTTCTGGGTCGAGCTCGCCAAGTCGGGCGAGGAATATTTCATCCCGCCGGGCAAGAAAGTGCTCGAAGTGCTGTTCGACGCCGGCGTCGACGTCGATTATTCCTGCGAGCTCGGCATCTGCGGCGCCTGCGAGACCCGGGTGATTTCAGGCATCCCGGTGCACCACGATTCAGTGCTCAGCGAGGATGAGCAGGCCAGCAACGAAAAGGTTATGATCTGCTGCTGCGGTTGCAAAACCGAGCGGCTGGTATTGGACATGTAATTCCTGAATCGGCATTGCCGGGCTCGACCCGGCAATGCATGCTGCGTAAAATGCTTTGAGAGCGTTGCGGTTGGCCTCGGCAGCCGCTTGGCAACATGGATCACCGGGTCAAGCCCGGTGATGACGAAACGATGGACGCACCCGTCAAAACCCGCACGACACAAAAGCCCGCCGCCAAGGACCGCCAGGATTTGCGCGCCTGGATCGCGCAGCTACGCGCCGCAGGCGAGCTGCAAGACATCGCCGGCGCCGAGCGCGAGAAAGAGATCGGCGGCATCGTCGACATCTATCAGCGCCAGATCGGCAACAAGGCGGTGCTGTTCGATGACGTACCCGGCTATCCGCGCGGCCATCGCATCCTCGCCAATATCCTGACCTCGATACCCCGCATCAACATCACGCTCGGGCTTCCTCCCGACGCCAGCGCCATCGATCTGGTGCATTACTGGCGCCGCTATATGAAAGAGGCGAAGGTCCATGCGCCGGTCACGGTAAAAACCGGCCCGGTGCTGGAGAACGTCCTCACCGGCAAAGACATCGACATTTTCAAAATCCCGGTGCCGCGCTGGCACGAGCACGACGGCGGCTATTACATCGGCACCGGCGACATGGTGATCATGCGCGATCCGGACACCGGCTGGATCAATTACGGCGCCTATCGGGTGCAGGCCCACGACCGCAACGTGGCGACGGTGATGTGCTCGAAGGGCAAGCACGGCGACCTGATCAAGCGCCGCTATCACGAGCGCGGCGAGCCCTGCCCGATCGCCGTGGTCTGCGGCATGCATCCGGCTTTGTTCATGATCGCGGGCCTCGAAATCCCCTACGGCCGCAACGAATACGATGCCGCCGGCGGCCTGATCGGCGAGCCGGTCGAAGTCATCGCCGGGCCGCGCACCGGCCTGCCGATTCCGGCACACGCGGAAATCGCCTTCGAAGGTTTTATTCATCCGAATGATCTGCTCGACGAAGGCCCGCTCGGCGAATGGACCGGCTATTACGCCGGCGGCCTAAAGAAAGAGCCGGCGATCCGCATCGAGACCTTCATGCACCGCGACGATCCGATCCTGCTCGGCGCCATCCCCGGCATCCCGCCTGACGACGATTCGTTCTATCGCGGCACCTATCGCTCCGGAGCGGTGTGGAATCAGCTGGAAGCCGCTGGCGTCCCCGAGGTGAAAGGCGTTTGGGCCCATGCTGCGGGCGGCAGCCGGCTGTGGCTCACCGTCGCCATCAAGCAGCAATATGCCGGGCACGCCAAGCAGGCCGGCCTGATCGCTTCGCAATGCCATGCCGGCGCCTATGCCAACCGCTTCGTCGTCGTGGTCGACGACGACATCGACCCGGCCGACATGGACAAGGTGGTGTGGGCGATGTGCACGCGGTTCGATCCGCGCGAGGGCATGGAGACCTTGCGCGGCTGCTGGTCGACCGTGCTCGATCCGATGGTCTATGGCACCGACGACCCGCGCAACGCCCGCGTGGTGATCGATGCCTGCACGCCGTTCAAGCGCCGGGACACCTTCCCCATCGTGATGCGGGCCAGTAAAGAAGTCGAGGACCACGTGCGCGGAAAATTCTCGGGCGTGCTACCGAAGTAGTGCAATGAACGAAAAAACCGACATTACGCTCACCATCAACGGCCGCGAATATCCGATCCGGGTCGAGCCGCGCAAGACGCTGGTCGACGCCATCCGCGATGATTGCGGCCAGACCGGCACCCATATCGGCTGTGAGCACGGCGTCTGCGGCACCTGCACCGTCATCGTCGACGACGAGGCGGTGCGCTCATGCCTGATGTTCGCGGTGCAGGCCGCCGGCAAAAAGATCCGCACCGTCGAGGGCCTCGCCGACGGCGACAAGCTCAGCGTGCTGCAGCAGGCCTTCATCGACAATCACGGCCTGCAATGCGGCTATTGCACGCCGGGCTTTTTGATGCTCGCCACCAACGTTCTGGAAAAGTACCCGCAGATCGGCGACGACGAGCTGACCGACATGCTGGCCTCCAACCTGTGCCGCTGCACCGGCTATCAGAACATCATCAAAGCGGTGCGCGCGGCGCGCGATCAGCTGCGCGGCGAAAAGGTTACGGCCGCGTAAGCGCCGCCAGCGCCGCTTTCGCGACTTCCACGTCCTGCTCGATCTTCGCCCCGCCGGCGGCAACCGCGCCGATGACTTCGCCATCGACTTCGATCGGGAAGCCGCCCGGCACATTGGTGAAATCGCCCATGCGCACGGACATGCTCAGTGCATTCTCCTCGGGCGCGTAACCGGTCGGCAGCCGCTGCGAGGCGGCAGTGATGGCCTTGCGTTGCGTGGTGATGATGGAGAAATGCCGCGCACCGTCCATCATCAGGAAGGCGATGAGCCGGCAACTTTGATCGACGACCGCTAGCGAGACCTTGCAACCGAGTTCGTTCGCCTTGGCAACGCCGGCATAAATCATTTTCATGCTGGCTTCGTGGGTGAGCCGGTGAGTGGGTACGAAATCGGTCATGGCGCGCGGTCCCCGATCGCAGCAATCATCCCCAATGACACAAAATCGGCAATGCTGTTAGTGTCCCGGCCGCAATCGAGACGGAATAACCCGAAATGGCAAATGCAGTGAAGTGGGATCGCGAGGCCGATGTGGTCGTCATCGGCTCGGGCGCGACCGGCCTGCCGGCCGCGATCGTGGCGCGCGAGGCCGGCGCGTCGGTGGTCGTGGTCGAAGCCGAAAACCATGTCGGCGGCCATGCCATCACCTCCGGCGGCAACCTGCCGCTCGGCGGCGGCACCAGCTACCAGAAGAAGTACGGCATCGAAGATTCGCCCGATCTGTTCTTCCAGGATTTGACCGACTGGTCGGTGGTCGAGACCAACGGCTTTCCGCCCTATCGCTACAACGACCGCGAGATCATCCGCGCCTTCGCCGACAACAGCGTGGCGGCGTTCGAATTTTTGCTGGCGCACGGCGTCAAAGTCATCGATCGACCGCCCAACAAGGTCGGCCACGAGATCGGCGTCTCGGCGCTGCGCACCATGCAAATCTCGGTCGAGGACTGGCCGATGGTCCATACCGGCGGGCCGGCCGATCCGGACGATGACGAAATCCGAGCCGGCGCCGGATTGATCCGGCCGCTCGAGGCCGCGGCGCTCGCGGCCGGCATCAAGATTTTGCTCGCGCATCGCATGACCGCCATCCATCGCGAGACGCTGCGCGATGGCCGCGTCACCGGCATCGGCGTCGATCACAACGGCGCCAACCTCAACATCCGCGCCCGCAAGGCCGTGATCGTCGCCACCGGCGGCTCGACCGGCAACGTCAACTTCCGCCGCATGTTCGATCCGCGCCTCACCGAGGAATATTGTGGGCTCGCCGGCATGCCGTGGTCGGATCAAGATGCCAGCGGTGAAATCGCCGCAATGGCGGCCGGCGCCGCGCTGTGGGGGCTGTTCAACTACACCGGCGAGTTCGGCTCCGGCATCACCAAGCCGGGCGCCATCGGTTGCCAATATGGCTACGTCAATGTGCGCTGGCATCCGGGCAGCGAAGTGTTCGACAAGGCGCGCGCCATCGGACTGCCGGTCAAGGACTGGCAGGACGTCATCCTGGTCAACATGCTGGGCCGGCGCTTCTACGATGAGACCGGCGGCCACTTCAATTACAACACCTATCAGAGCACCGATCCGTACGAGCCGCACTCGTATCTCAATGCCAAGAACCAAAAATACAACCCAAGCAATTTCATCAACGCGGCGCTGGCCGGCATCGGCGACGGCCACAACGGCGGCGGACCGATCTGGGCGATTTTCGATGCCGACGCCTTGGCGCGCGAAAAGTGGGTGCCGAGGCCGCCGCACGTCGATATCGACGCCGGGTTTTTCTTCGAAGCCGGCAGCGTCGAGGCGCTCGCGGCAAAAATCAAAATGAAATACCAACGCGTGCCGATGCCGCCGCAAAACCTTGCCGCCACCGTGGCATGCTACAATTCCTTCGTCGACGCCGGCAAGGACGCCGACTTCGACAAACCAAAACCGCTCTATAAGATCGCGACGCCGCCGTTCTACGCCGCCTGGGCGACGCCGGTCATTCACGACACCCGCGCCGGCTTGCGCATCAATGCGCGCTGCCAGGTGATCGATATGAACGGCGAGGTGATCCCCGGCCTCTATTGCGGCGGCGAATCCGCCGGTGGCTTCTCCATGCACGGCCTGCCGCGGGCGGTGTGCCAGGGATTTATTGCCGGGCGGGAAGCAGTGACCGAGAATGCGCCGGCATGAATATGTGAGATCTTTTGTTTCTCAGTTTCACATCTTGCAAACCGAATTGATAATTTCGAGAATCTCGGCATCTACGGCCGTGATATACCAAACGTCATGAACCGGACTATTATTGCTTTTATCGTGGCGCCGCTTTGGGTGCCTCTCGCCGAGTGCGGGGTAGCCTTCATCTCATCATCTGATCCCTATTCGGCTCCAATTTTCTGGACCATGGTTGGGCTACTCTGGAGTGCGCTCGCCGCCTATGTTGGCGAGCTCGCGTTAGGCCTTCCAGTGTTTCTATTCCTGCGGTCTCACGGCATGAGCCGCCTTTGGATTGTGATAGTTTCTGGTTACATCATTGGCGCGGTCTGTGGAGTCATGTACTGGACAGGCCTCATATTTTTCTCTTCCATCGGCGACATCGGCGCCTTCATCGGCGCAATCCAAAAGCTTTTCAACGGCCACGACAATTTGATCCAAATGTCGCTAGCGCCATCACTCCTGGGAGCGATCGTAGGAGCGACGGTTTGGCTCGTCGCCCGGCCCGACAAACGTCAAGATGCGAACGTTTGGACCTAAGTGGCTCACGTGTATCCGCGAATGGTGCTGAAGCTACGTGGCGAGGCGCTTCGCGCCTTTGGCCAGCTTACGGTGCATAAACCCACGCTTCCGTCATTACCGTCGCTCCCGGCACCGGCAGCGGCCCCGGGACTTCGACCGCGGCAAACGGCAGCGGACGACCGCCGAGCCGGCGCTCCCAGGCTTTGTAGACCGGGTAGAACTCGCCGATGTCGGTGAGGAACAGCAGCACCCGCACCACATTGGCGAGCGACGTTCCGGCGGCCGCGCAGAGCCGTGCGATGTTGTCGATGATCGCTTCCGCCTGCATCTCCGGCGACGACGAAAAATACGGCTGCCGCGGATCGGCGGCGGCCGCGGGCAAAAGTCCGTCGCGGTCGGCCGCCATCAAGGCCGGGATGAACAGTAGATCGCCCGCCTGCACCGCCTGCGGCTGATGGCGGAATGCGGTGTCGATGCCGGCGTCGATGTGCCGCTTGCTCGCCGCACTACCCGGCTTCGCCGCGATCACGTTGATTTCGATCTTGCCGTCATAGGGCGCAAGCCCGTGCTCGATGCACGGAATGATCGACACGCTCGGGCCGGCTGTGCCGAAATGCTTGATCCACACCGCGTTGAAGGCCGAGTAGTCGTCGCGGTCGGTAAGATAGACTTGGGCGTGCACGACGTCCGCGAGCGTCGCTCCGGCCAGCGCCAGCGACGCCGTCATCCGCTTGGTGATGATGAATTCGGTTTCGAGTTTTATCGGCTGGCCGCCCCATTGCGCGCCCTCGGCCATCAGCGCCGCCGCGGCGACGCCGTTGCGCCGCGGCTCGTCACCAATCGCGAGCGAGGTGATGCCCGGCAGGAAGATGAAATCGCCGACCGTGAGCGCCGGCGAATAGCCGGAGGTCGGACGCCCGGCCAATTGCGCGTGCTTGAGATGCTCGACCGTGAAGTCTTTCTCTGGGATGGCCGCCATGGCCTGGATATTCATGTCAGCGCCAGGCAGCAGGAACCGCTGCTGCGCGATCGAGGTCGAGGGCGGAATGCGGCCACTCAGAAATTCGCGCCGCACCTGCTGATAGGACGGCACCGCCTTCACAGTGGTGTAGTACTGGTCGGTGCGCACCAGGTTGCCGCGGTCGGTGCCGGCGGCGCGTAGCACGGCATCGAGATTTTCGAAGATGCGCAGCGCTTCCTTCTCGCGCTTGGGCAAGCCGCTATGAGGCGCGCGTTCGGCCAGCACGTCGGGCGCGATGCCGTTGACGAAATCCTGCGCCATCAGGCCGGTGGCGAACACCCAGCGCCCGGCTTTCATCCCTTGCGCGAACTTGATCTTGCCCGCGCCGAGCTCGACCGGGAGCAGCGGCTCTACGCTCTTGGTCATCGGGTCCGTCTCATGCTGATATGCTGGCCCGTGCCGGGCGGGATTTTGACTTTGGCATTGCGGCGCGACCACCTCAAGGTCACGCGCGGGAGCGACAGATGATCAATCCTTTCAGACTTGGCGTAACCTTGCTCGGCACGCTGGCGCTCGGTGCGCTCTCACCGGCGCAGGCTCCCGCGCAGAACTATCCGGTGCGGCCGATCACCATGATCGTGCCGTTCGCGGTCGGCGGCTTGACCGACGTGCCGGCGCGCGTCCTTGCCGCGATGCTGCAGGAGCGGATCGGCCAGAACATCGTGGTCGAGAACAAGCCGGGCGGCTCCGGCACCCTCGGCGGCGCCTATGCGGTGCGAGCCGCGCCCGACGGCTACACGCTGTTCGCCAATTCGATCGCCGATGCGCAGAACCTGTATTTTCTCCCGGTGCCATATAACGCCATCGACGACTTCGCGATGATCGGCATGATCGTCGAGGGGCCGCCGCTGGTGCTGATCATCGACGCCGCGCTGCCTTACAAGACACTCGACGAATTGCTCGCCGACGCCAGAGCCAATCCGAACAAGATCAGCTTCGGCACGTCCGGGCCGGCTACCTCGCCGGCCATGGCGCTGGCGCAGCTCAATTCGCTCGGCAAGACCGCAATCGCCGGCGTGCCCTTCAACGGCTCCGGCGAGGCGGCGCGCAACGTGACAGCAAGCGGCGTGCAAGGCGCGTTCGCATTCTACGCCCAGGCCAAGCCGCTCGCCGACAGCGGCAAGGTGCGGGCGCTGGCGATCGCGAGGCCACAGCGGATTGCGACCTGGCCCGAAGTGCCGACCATGCAGGAACTGGGATTTCCCAATTTCGACTATAGCGGCTTCGTTGGCCTCGCCGCACCCGCCAAAACGCCGGCGCCGATCATCGCCTACCTCAACAAAGCGCTCAACGACGTCGTGCAATCGCAAGACTTCAAGAGCCGCATGGCGGCTCTCGGCATGACCGTGCCCACGGAGAACACGCCCGAAGGCCTCGCCGACTACATGCGCCGCGAAACCAAGCGCCAGGGCGAATTGGCCGCGCTGACCGGCATCAAGATGACGGCGCCGGCGCCGCACTGACTTGATTGGCCGTTACCCCGCTCAGGATCGCCTTGAGTTCCGGAATGCACGACCCGCAATTCGTTCCGGCACGCAAAACGGCGCCGATCTCGGCGACGCTGGTCAGCCGCCGGTTGGCAATCGTACTGTGCAAGGTAGTCAAGCCGACGCCAAAGCAGGCGCAGATGGTTCGGCCGGCGGCATTCGCGGCGGCGGCGCCGGCGGGATTGCCGGCGAGCAGCGCCGTGCGCATTTCAGATTCGATCCGCGTGCCAAGCAGCGCCGCGAGCACATCGCGCGACGGCAGCAAAGACGTCTTGCTGGCAATGAACAGGCAGGCGTCCAAACGACTGCCGACGACGCTGGCATAGCGGAATGTGCCGCGGGCCGGATCGGCATAGATCACGAGCTCCGCCGCCGGCGGCGCGTCGAGCAGCGCCGCGATCCATAATTCGGTGCCGCGGTCGCGCGGCAACGCTTCCCAGCCGACCAGCGTGAACGCGTGTCCTCGTTCGAGCGGTACTCGCGCCCAGTAATACGGGCCAGGCGGCACTTGTTCGGAGCCGCGCAGCAGCAAGCCGTGCCATCGCGGCGTTACGGGCGCGACCCGCACCGGCGTCGCCTTGAGTTCCGGCTGCCCGGAAATCGGATCGGTCGCGGCGCCGACGATCGCGTCGATCGGTCCGGCGGAGGTGAAGCGGTCGGTCCAGTGAAACGATGCGAAAACCTCCCCTTTGCGTTGGTCGTTCGACAAGCGAACCGGCAGCACACTCGCGCCATGGGGGCTTTCGACCCGGGCGAGGCCGCCGTCGATGAGATCGAGCCGCGCGGCGTCGGCGGGATGAATGTCGAGCATCGGTTCGCGCTGGTGCGCCATGAGCCGCGGCAATCTCCCGGTGCGCGTCATGGTGTGCCACTGATCGCGCAGACGTCCGGTATTGAGCAGGAGCGGCCACTGATCGCCGGTCGGCACTGCCGGCGGCCGGTACGGCGTGGGCACGAAGCGCGCACGGCCATCCGAGGTGGGAAATGGTCCGCCGTCGCCGAACAACCGCTTGCCGCCCGACCAGGGCTGCAACGTGCCGCGCGGCAGCGGCCAGCGGACCGGCGGCAATCGGTCGTAGTCGTCATCGCTTAAAGCGGAAAGCGCCCCGATATCGAACAGGCGGCGGCTCGGCGGTTCGTTCTCGAAGCCCGACAACGCGGCGTGCTCACGAAAAATCTCGGCCGGGCCGCGATAGGCAAATGCCGATGGCCAGCCCATGCGACGCGCCACCTCGGCCAGCATCCACCAATCCGGCCGGGCTTCGCCGGGCGGCGGCCGCACCGCGCGCTGGCGCGAAATGCAGCGTTCCGAATTGGTGACGGAGCCGTCCTTCTCGCCCCAGGCCGCCGCCGGCAGCACGATGTCGGCAAAGCATGTCGTATCGGTCGGCCAGCAATCGCTGACGACGACAAACGGACAACCGCCGAGCGCCGCGCGCACGCGCTCGGCACGCGGCATGCTGACGGCCGGGTTGGTGTTGAGAATCCACAGCGCCTTGACCCTGCCATCGAGCGCCGCCTCGAACAGCTCGACCGCCTTCAGACCGGGCCGCGTCGCCATGCGCGGCGCCTGCCAGAAGCGGCGCACGCGATCGATGGCCGCCGGATCGGCGAAACTCATGTGCGCGGCGAGCTGGTTGGCGAGGCCGCCGACCTCGCGGCCGCCCATCGCATTCGGCTGGCCGGTCAGCGAGAACGGCCCCATCCCCGGACGCCCGATGCGGCCGGTCGCCAGATGGCAGTTGATGATGGCGTTGACTTTGTCGGTGCCCGATGAGGATTGGTTGGTGCCTTGCGAATAGAACGTCACCGTGCGCTCGGTGGCGGCGAACCAGTCGTAGAAGCGGGCCAGATCGGCGGCCGGCACGTCGGCGATTTCGGCAACATCGGCAAGCGACGGCGCCGCCTTTCGTGCCATCTCGGCGGCGGCGGCAAATCCGGACGCCCGCTCGCGCGTCCACACCGCATCGCAGGCGCCGTCGGCCACGAGTTGCACAAGCAGACCTGCGAACAGCGCAACGTCGGTTCCAGGGCGGATGGCAAGATGAATATCGGCGATGTCGCAGGTCGGCGTATGTCGCGGGTCGATCGCCACGACCTTGGTGCCGCGCACGTCGCGCGCGGCGACAAGGCGCTGGTAGAGCACCGGATGGCACCATGCGGTATTGCTGCCGACCAGAACGACGAGATCCGCCGCCTCGATATCGTCGTAGCAGCCCGGCACGATATCTTCGCCGAAAGCCCGGATGTGACCGGCGAC
>JBEKKM010000169.1:0-15277 GCA_050010715.1 Xanthobacteraceae bacterium
GCCGAGGCAATCGATCCGGCCGTCGTCGATTACGCGCTGGCCGGGCCGGCCTTCGAAACCGTGAGCAAGCCCGGTTACGGCCCGGAAATCGGCCGCAAGGGTCTCGCCGAGATGGCGCGGGTGGCGCGGGTGCCGCTCCTTGCCATTGGCGGCATCAATACGCTGCGGGTTGCCGAAGTGATCGCCGCGGGCTGCGCCGGCGTTGCGGTGATGGGCGGCGTGATGCGCGCGGCCGATCCCGGTCGCGAGGTCGGCGCGCTGGTTGCGACACTACAGGGCGTCTATCCGCGCGCCCGGTAGGTGCTGACGCCCTGGTCGGGAACCCACACTCCGGCCGGCAGCTTTCCCGCCTGCCAGAACACGTCGATCGGCATGCCGCCGCGCGGATGGAAATAGCCGCCGATGCGCAGCCATCTCGGCTGCAAGAGTCCGCCGAGTTTCTTGCCGATCGCGACCGTGCATTCCTCATGAAACGCGCCATGATTGCGGAAACTGTTCAAGTAAAGCTTGAGCGATTTCGACTCCACGAGCCATGCCTTCGGCACATAGTCGATGACCAGCGTGGCGAAGTCGGGCTGGCCGGTGACCGGGCACATCACGGTGAATTCGGGGAAAGTAAAGCGCGCGACGTAATTCGTGTCCGGATGCGGATTGCGCACGCGGTCGAGCACCGCCTGGTCCGGGGAGGCCGGGATTGGCGCGGTGCGGCCGAGTTGGAGGGATTTCTTCGCCATTGCCCCCTGCATGCCTCGCTTTATCGGGGCATGACAAGGGCCTTGCCGATCCTGTAGAAGCCGCAGCGCAGGGGCCAGCCGGGATCAATAATGACCGCTATCGTCGACATCATCGGCCGGGAGATTCTGGATAGCCGCGGCAATCCGACCGTGGAGGTCGATGTTGTGCTCGAAGACGGCTCGCGCGGCCGTGCCGGGGTGCCGTCGGGCGCCTCGACCGGGGCCCACGAGGCGGTCGAGCTGCGCGACGGCGACAACAAGCGTTATCTAGGCAAAGGCGTGCGCAACGCGGTCGAGGCGGTCAACGGCGAGATTTTTGACGCGCTCAGCGGCATGGACGCCGAGGCCCAGGTTAAGATCGACGAGACCATGATCGCGCTCGACGGCACGCCGAACAAAGGCCGGCTCGGCGCCAACGCCATCCTCGGCGTCTCGCTTGCCGTCGCCAAGGCGGCGGCTGCGGCCAACAAGCTGCCGCTCTATCGCTATGTCGGCGGCACGTCTGCGAGGTTATTGCCGGTGCCGATGATGAACATCGTCAATGGCGGCGTGCATGCCGACAATCCGATCGATTTTCAGGAATTCATGATCATGCCGCTCGGCGTGCCTTCGCTTGCCGAAGCAGTGCGCGCCGGCTCGGAAATCTTTCACACGCTGCGCGCGGCGCTCAAAGCCGACGGCCACAACACCAATGTGGGCGACGAGGGCGGCTTTGCGCCCAACCTGCCGTCGGCCGAGGCCGCGCTCGATTTCGTGCTCGCGGCAATCGAAAAGGCCGGCTACCGCGTCGGCGACGAGGTGGCGATCGCGCTCGATCCGGCGGCAAGCGAGTTCTTCAAGGACGGCGCCTACCGCTACGAGGGCGAGGGCAAGACGCGCTCGATCGACCAACAGGTCGAATATCTCGCCGCGCTCACCAAGCGCTATCCGATCGTGTCGATCGAAGACGGCATGGCCGAGGACGATTACGACGGCTGGAAGAAACTCACGCAAAAAATCGGCGACCGCTGCCAGCTGGTCGGCGACGATATTTTTGTTACCAACGTGGCGCGGCTCAAGGATGGCATCAAGAACGGCATCGGCAATTCGATCCTGATCAAGGTCAATCAGATCGGCACATTGAGCGAAACGCTCGCTGCGGTCGAAACCGCGCACAAGGCGGGCTACACCGCGGTGATGTCGCACCGTTCCGGCGAGACCGAGGATTCGACCATCGCCGATCTCGCAGTCGCCACCAATTGCGGGCAGATCAAGACCGGCTCGCTGGCGCGTGCCGACCGTACCGCCAAGTATAATCAGCTCATGCGCATCGAAGAGGAGCTTGGCGCCCAGGCGGCCTATGCCGGCCGCGCCGCGCTCAAGGTTCAGCGCTAATGCGCGCCGCCGTTCGCTTGTCCCGGCAGACCGAACGGCGCTATACCGCTGGTGCGAACCGCCCAGGCCGTGGCGCCCACGAAATGAGTATCGGCTGATGGATCAATCGGTTGAATTGAACGCGGGCAACCGCCGGCTGGCCGCCGAGCGGCTACGCGATTTCGTCGTCACGTCGGTGGACGCGGCGACGGCTTCCGACACGCCGTTCTATCATCTCGTGCTCGACCGGGTATTTCCCGACGACGTCTATGCGGCGATGCTCGCCAACATGCCGGACGCCACCGACTACCGGCCGATGCACGGCCGCAGCAAGGGCCACGATCTCACCGACGGCACCCATACGCGGGTGAAGATCGACGTGTTTCCGGAATATATCCGCCACCTGCCGCCGCAAAAGCGCGCAGTGTGGGACATCGTCGGCCGCGCGCTGTGCTCGGCAGCGGTGCGCGATGCGTTCATCCGGCGCCTCGCGCCGGCGCTCGAGCGCCGCTTCGGCCCGGGCTACGCCAAGACCGGCATGTATCCGATCCCGGTGCTGACCCGCGACATTCCCGGCTACCTGATCACGCCGCACACCGACACGCGCTGGAAGGGCATCACTGTGCAGCTGTACTTGCCGCGCGACAGCTCGATCACGCATATCGGCACCATCTTTCACGACAAACGCGCCGACGGCAGCTGCGGGCCGAAGGCGAAGCAGATGACCTTTGCGCCGAACACCGGCTACGCCTTCGCCGTCGGCACGGATACCTGGCATTCGGCCGATCCGGTCGGCCCCGAGGTCGAGAGCCGCGACAGCATTCTGTTGACCTATTTCGTCGATGCCGGCGTGCTGCGCTTCGTGCGCAACCGCGCCAAGCGGCTGGGCAATTTCATCGGCAGCGAAATCCGCAACCGCCTGCGCTGAGCCCCCGCATTAAGGCCGTTTTAAACCGCGCGCTGACATGGTGTGCGGATGGTCACGCGTAAACGCCTGCGTTCGATCCTGACCACGCTCGGCCTCTATGTCATGGCCGCGCTGCTGATCGGCTATTTCGGCGTCAACGCCTATAGCGGCAATCATGGCCTGAAAGCCAAAGAAGACCTCGACCAGCAGATTGCGACGCTGTCCGCCGATCTCGACCGACTCAAGCTCGATCGCGCCCAGTGGGAGCGCCGGGTGGCGCTATTGCGGGCCGATAAGCTCGACCCCGATATGCTCGACGAGCAGGCCCGTGCGCTGCTCGATTATGCGGCGTCGAACGAGCTGACTTTGATGTTCGCCTGGCGGCCCACGGCGGCAGATACCCCTAAGCCTTGAAGTTGACGCCCCAATCCCCAAAATAATTTTTTCCGGCAATGCTTTGGCCGGCTCCGCCCATCCCATTCGGCAGCTCGGGCGCTTCCGCAATCGGGCGATTTCCGCTATGGGATGCAAGCCCCCCGTGGTGCCCTGAGGACAAGAATGGCCGTCGCCAAAACCAAGCCCGCCGAAGAAGGCGCTCACGAGCTTCGCCCCGAGATCGATTGGGGTATGCATGACAGCCACGTCCCGGAATTCAGCAAGGAGCAGGAGTTCCAGGCGCTACGCCAGATGCTCTTGATCCGCCGGTTCGAGGAGAAGGCCGGCCAAATGTACGGCATGGGCCTGATCGGCGGCTTCTGCCACCTCTATATCGGCCAGGAAGCGGTCGTCGTCGGCATGGAGATGGCCAAGAAAGACGGCGATCAGATGATCACCGGCTATCGCGATCACGGCCACATGCTGGCTTGCGGCATGGACCCCAAAGGCGTGATGGCGGAACTGACCGGACGCCGCGGCGGCTATTCCAAGGGCAAGGGCGGCTCCATGCACATGTTCTCGCTGGACAAGAATTTTTACGGCGGGCACGGCATCGTCGCCGCCCAAGTGCCGCTCGGCACCGGGCTTGCCTTTGCCAACAAATATCGCGGCAACGACAGCGTCTCGCTCACTTATTTCGGCGACGGCGCCGCTAACCAAGGCCAGGTCTACGAGAGCTTCAACATGGCGGAGCTGTGGAAGCTCCCCGTGGTCTACGTCATCGAGAACAACCGCTATGCCATGGGCACCTCGGTATTGCGCTCCGCGGCGCAGACCGATTTCTCCAAGCGCGGCCTGTCGTTCAACATTCCAGGCACGCAAGTCGACGGCATGGACGTGCGCGCGGTGAAGGCGGCCGGCGAAACCGCCATCAACTGGTGCCGCGCCGGCAAAGGCCCGACCATCCTGGAAATGATGACCTACCGCTATCGCGGCCACTCCATGTCGGATCCGGCCAAATACCGGACCAAGGAGGAGGTCGACAAAGTGCGCACCGAGCACGACCCGATCGAGCAGGTGCGCAAACGCCTGCTCGACAAGAAGTTGGCCAGCGAAGATGAGTTGAAAAAGCTCGACGCGTCGGTGCGCGCAACCGTCAACGAAGCTGCCGAGTTCGCCACCCAGGACGCCGAGCCCGATCCTTCCGAGCTTTACACCGACATGTATCGTTGAGCGCGGTTTTCGCGCGCTCCGTCTCTCGAGCAAGCCATGCCCACTGAAGTCCTCATGCCCGCGCTGTCGCCCACCATGGAGAAGGGCAACCTCTCCAAGTGGCTCAAGAAGGAAGGCGACACCGTCAAATCCGGCGACGTAATCGCCGAGATCGAGACCGACAAAGCCACCATGGAGGTGGAAGCGGTCGACGAAGGCACGCTCGGCAAAATTCTGGTGCCGGAAGGCACCAATGACGTCGCGGTGAATACCGCCGGCGCCGCAACCGGTGAAGACTCCTCAAACGGCGTCCGCGGACGCGGGCGACGCGGCGCTCGGCCAAGTGCCGCTGAAGGAGTTGAGAGAGGCGCAAAAGTCCACGCCAGAGCCCGCGGCGCCCGAACCGGAAGTGCCGGAAGGCACCGAGATGGTCACCATGACCATGCGCGAAGCGTTGCGCGACGCCATGGCCGAGGAAATGCGGCGTGACCCGGACGTGTTCGTCATGGGCGAGGAAGTCGCCGAATACCAGGGCGCCTATAAAGTCACGCAGGGCCTGCTTGACGAGTTCGGCGCCCGCCGCGTCATCGACACGCCGATCACCGAGCACGGCTTTGCCGGTCTCGGCGTCGGCGCGGCGCTCTCCGGGCTGAAACCTATCGTCGAGTTCATGACCTTCAATTTCGCCATGCAGGCGATGGATCAGCTGATCAATTCGGCGGCGAAGACGCCCTACATGTCGGGCGGCCAGGTGCGAGTCTCGATCGTGTTTCGCGGCCCGAACGGCCCGGCGGCCCGCGTCGCCGCCCAGCACAGCCAGGATTATTCGGCCTGGTATTCGCACGTTCCCGGCTTGAAGGTGATCGCGCCGTCGACCGCCGCTGACGCCAAAGGTCTGCTCAAAGCCGCGATCCGCGATCCCAATCCGGTGATGTTTCTGGAAAACGAAATTCTCTACGGCCATTCCTCGCCGGTGCCGAAACTCGACGACTATGTGCTGCCGATCGGCCGCGCCCGGGTGGTGCGCTCAGGCAGCGACGTCACAATCGTCGCGTGGTCCATGGGCATGACCTATGCGCTCAAAGCCGCCGAAGAATTGGCCAAGGACAACATCAACGCCGAAGTGATCGACCTGCGCACGCTTAAACCCATGGATAGCGACACCATCATCGAGTCGGTGAAAAAAACCGGCCGCCTCGTCACCGTCGAGGAAGGCTGGAAACAATCCGGCGTCGGCGCCGAGATTGCCGCACGCGTCATGGAGCAGGCATTCGATTATCTCGATGCGCCGGTCGCGCGCGTCACCGGCAAGGACGTGCCGATGCCGTACGCCGCCAACCTGGAAAAACTCGCGCTGCCTTCCGTCGCCGAAGTGGTCGAGGCGGCGAAAGCCGTCAGCTATCGCTGAAATTTTTGGTGAAATTGTCGCGCCATGCCCATCAACATCCTCATGCCGGCGCTGTCGCCCACGATGGAGAAGGGCAATCTCTCCAAGTGGCTCAAGAAAGAAGGCGACGCGGTCAAGACCGGCGATGTCATCGCCGAGATCGAGACCGACAAGGCGACCATGGAATACGAAGCCGTCGATGACGGCGTCATGGCCAAGATCGTGGTGCCGGAAGGCACCAACGACGTCGCCGTCAATCAGCTCATCGCCGTGATGGCGCAGGAAGGCGAGGACGTAAAAGCGGCTGCGGCGGGAGCGGGGCAGGGCGCAACATCCACTGCCCGAGCCCCCTCAACCCCACCTTCTCCCCCTCGGGGAGAAGGAGCCGCACAGCAAGCGGCCGCGCCTTCGACATCTCCTCAAGCTGCCAAAGAGGCGAAGTCTCCGCCACCGCCACAAGCGCCGCGCGCTCCCTCTCCCCAGAGGGGAGAGGGTGGGGGTGAGGGGGTTCGGACGAATGGTCATGGCGCGGGCGCCGGCGCCAACCGCATCTTCTCCTCGCCGCTCGCCCGACGCCTCGCGAAAGACGCGAACATCGAACTCGGCCGCATCCAAGGCACCGGCCCGCACGGCCGTGTCATCGCCCGCGACGTCGAGGCGGCAAGATCGGGCCAAGGCTTGCGCGCTCCGGCCGCGGCGCCCGCCGGCGCACCGCTGATCGCGCCGTCGATGTCGGACCAGCAGATCCGCGCGCTCTACGACGACGGCAGCTACGAATTCGTGCCGCACGACGGCATGCGCCGCACCATTGCGCAGCGGCTCATCGCGTCGGTGCAGACCATTCCGCATTTCTATCTCACCATCGACTGCGACATCGGCAAGCTGCTCGAGGCCCGCGAGGAGATCAACACCGCGGCGCCCAAGGACAAGGACGGCAAGCCCGCCTACAAGCTGTCGGTCAACGATTTCGTCATCAAGGCGCTAGCGCTCGCTTTGCAGCGCGTGCCGGAAGCGAACGTGAGCTGGACCGATGCCGGCATGCTCAAGCACAAGCATTCCGACGTCGGCGTGGCCGTCGCCATGCCGAACGGCCTCATCACGCCGATCATCCGCAATGCCGAAACAAAATCGCTCTCCGCCATTTCCAACGAGATGAAGGAATTGGCGGCACGGGGACGGGCGCGCAAGCTCAAGCCGCAGGAATACCAGGGCGGCACCACGTCGATATCGAACCTCGGCATGTACGGCATCAAGGATTTCACCGCGGTGATCAATCCGCCGCAGTCGACCATCCTCGCCGTCGGCACCGGCGAGGAGCGCGCCGTGGTGCGCGGCGGCAAGATCGAAGCTGCCCATATCATGAGCGTGACCATGTCATGCGATCATCGCGCGGTGGATGGCGCGCTCGGCGCCATGCTGATCGGCGCGTTCAAGGCGCTGATCGAGAACCCGGTAATGATGCTGGTGTAGGTCTCAGGGCGTATCGAGGCCCTTCGACCGAAAGACTGCGATCGCTTCCGGCGACTGCAGCATTTTGATCAGCGCTTTTCCCGCCTCGCCGCTTTTGCTCCCAGCCATCATCGCCACGGCAAATTCCGTGACCACGTTCAGGTCGCCGGGCAACAGTCCGATAACTTCGGCACCTGCCACGTGCAACAATTCCGGCTTCTGCTGCACGGCAAGCTCGGCTTCGCCGGTCATCAGCAAATTCGCGGAAAAGCCGCCGGGCGGCGGATATTTGGTCTTGGGTTTCATCTGTTCCGCGATACCCATGCGTTCGAGCAGCTTGGCGAAATAAACGCCGCTGGCGCCGCCGGCGGACGGCTCGCTGTAGGCGATCGATTTGGCACTGAGCAGCGTGCGCTTGAGCGCTTCGGGGGTGGATATGTCGGGCTTTGGCGCGCCAGCTTTGACGGCGATGCCGACGCCCGAACTTGCCAGCGTGGTGTCGCCACCGGGCGCGATCTTGCCTTGCTTTTGCAACGCGTCGATGCCGGCGCGGCTGAGCACCACGACGTCCGCGGTGTCGCCGTCCTCGATGCGCTTGACCAGCATCGGTGCCGTGCCCCAGGTGACGGCGAGCTTGTGGCCGCTTGCCTTGTCGAATTGCGCAAAGAGCCGTTCCGCGGCGCTGCGCACGCCGATGGTGCTGAAGACGACAAGCTCAGCCATGAGGAGAGGCATCCTTCTTGCTTATCGTTATATCGCGTGGGATTGAACCACGCGAAAAATAAATATCCGGCTCCCGATGGATGATCTGATCGAAGGCTATCGCCGCTTCCGCGCCGGCACCTGGCAGGCCGAGCGCAAACGCTTCGAGGCGCTGAGCCGCCTCGGCCAGCGTCCGCGCGCGCTGATCATCGCCTGCTCGGACAGCCGCACCGACCCGCAAATGGTGTTCAACGCCCGGCCGGGCGAGCTGTTCGTCGTCCGCAACGTCGCCAACATCGCCCCGCCATACGGCCCCGACAACCAGCCGCATGGGGTCAGCTCGGCTATCGAGTTCGCGGTGCGGTCGCTTCAGGTCCGCGAGATCGTCGTGCTGGGCCACGCCATGTGCGGCGGCATCAAAGCGCTCTTGGACGGCGCGCCGGTCGAGGCTTCGGACTTCGTCGGCCAATGGGTGCGCATCGCCGAGCCGGCGCGGCAACGCGCGATGCAGGCGCCGCCCGAGATGCGCCAGGACATTTGCGAGCACGAGTCGGTGCGCCTGTCGCTCGACAACCTGATGACGTTTCCGTGGATCAAGGATGCGTTCGAAGCCGGCCATATTACCCTGCACGGCTGCTTCTTCGACATCCGCTCCGGCATCCTCGAACGCCTCGGTGACGATGGCGCTTTCCACGCCATCCCGGACTAGAGCAAGCCCCGCGACAAGCGCGCCTGCGATGGCTACATATAGCGCCGGGAGCGCACGAGGTTTTGCATGGCAGAGACCAATTTCGACGTCATCATCATCGGCTCGGGACCGGGCGGCTATGTCTGCGCCATCCGCGCGGCTCAACTCGGCTTCAAGACCGCCATCGTCGAGCGCGACTATCTGGGCGGCATCTGCCTGAACTGGGGCTGCATTCCGACCAAAGCGCTCTTACGCTCGGCGGAGATTTTTCACTACATGCAGCATGCCAAGGACTACGGCCTATCGGCGGGCGAGGTCACTTACGATCCGGCCGCCGTGGTGAAGCGCTCGCGCGCGGTGTCGAAACGCCTCAACGACGGCGTCGGCTTCCTGATGAAGAAGAACAAGGTTTCCGTGATCTGGGGCGAGGCTACGATCGACGCGCCCGGCAAGATCACCGTGAAAGCGGGCAAGAGCGAAGCGCCGAAAGGCGCGCTCGGTGCCGGTGCCTATCAGGCCAAGCATATCATCATCGCCACCGGCGCGCGGCCGCGTGTGCTGCCCGGCATCGAGCCGGACAAGAAGCTGGTCTGGACCTATTTCGAGGCCATGGTGCCCGACCGTATGCCGAAGTCGCTGCTCGTCATCGGCTCCGGCGCCATCGGCATCGAATTCGCGTCGTTCTATCGCACGCTGGGCGCCGAGGTGACGGTGGTCGAGGTGCTGCCGCAAATCCTCCCCGTCGAGGACGCCGAGATCGCCGCCTTCGCGCGCAAAAGTTTCGAGAAGCAGGGCATCAAAATCCTCACCAGCGCCAAGGTGACCAAGCTCGACAAAAAATCGGATGCCGTCACCGCGACCATCGACGACGGCAAGGGCGGCACGCAGACGCTCACCGTCGATCGCGTCATCGCCGCGGTCGGTGTCGTCGGCAATATCGAAAATCTCGGCCTGGAAAAGCCCGGCGTGAAGACCGAGCGCGCGGCCATCGTCGTCGACGGCGTCGGCAAGACAAATGTCCCCGGCATCTACGCCATCGGCGATGTCGCCGGGCCTCCGCTCTTGGCGCACAAAGCCGAGCACGAAGGCGTCATCTGCGTCGAGGCGATCAAGGGGCTCAATCCGCACCCGATCAACAAGCGGCTCATTCCCGGCTGCACCTATTGCACGCCGCAGATCGCGTCTGTTGGGCTTACAGAACAGGCGGCCAAGGAGCAGAAGATCGAGATTCGCGTCGGCCGCTTCCCGTTCGTCGGCAACGGCAAGGCGATCGCGCTCGGCGAGGACCAGGGCCTGGTCAAAGTGATCTTCGACAAGAAAACCGGCCAGCTGCTCGGCGCCCACATGGTCGGCGCCGAAGTCACCGAGCTCATCCAGGGCTATGTGGTGGCGATGAATCTGGAGACCACCGAAGAGGAGCTGATGCACACCGTGTTCCCGCATCCGACGCTGTCGGAGATGATGAAGGAAGCGGTGCTCGATGCGTACGGGCGGGCGCTGAATATTTAACGCCGTCATTCCGGGGCCGAGCGAAGCGAGGAACCCGGAATCCATAACCACTGCCGGTTGGCCGTGTATTGCGACGGCTCGTATCGACCTTCTAGACTGGGGGTATGGATTCCGGGTTCGCCGCTTTCGCGGCGCCCCGGAATGACGTTAGACCAATCCCGCCATCGGCTTCACGCTGTCGCTGCCCGGGAAAACACTTTGCGCAAGTGTGCGGTCGTCGGCGCGCAGGTGATTCTTCAAAAGCCCCTTGAGTACCGCGCGCAAATCTGTCGTCGGCTTTAGATCGCGGTTCTCATAAAGGTCGGCGCTCCTCAACCCCGGCCAATCGGCAATCACCCGGCCGCCCTTGAGCGCGCCGCCGACCAGAAGCGCCACCGTCGCGGTGCCGTGGTCGGTGCCTTCGGTGCCGTTGATGCGCGCGGTGCGGCCGAACTCGGTGACCAGCGCGACGACGGTGTCGCGCCACGCCGCTCCCATATTGGTCTCGACCGCGGCCAGCGCCGCGTCCAGTGCGCCGAGCAATTGCGACAGCCGGCCCTGGGCGATGCCTTCGTTGGAATGGGTATCCCAGCCGTCGAGCGCCAGCGCGCCGACCCGCGGACCGTCGGGCTGCGCCAAAAATTTCGCCGCGGTGCCGGCGACTTCGGCGAAATAGGCGCGCACCTGCGCGGGACCCGGCACGTTTTGGCCGGGCGATTGGCCCATGTCACCCGAGCGCTCGATCGCCGCAAGCCTGGCATGTTCCTCGATCACGGCGGCGAGTTTTGGATCGGCGTGCCGGTAAAGATCGAGCAGGCGCATGGTGGTGTCCTCGCTCGCCGGCAGGATGCGCTGCGGCGACCATGACAGCACCGGCGCCGCGCCGCGCACCACCAGGGGCGTCACCGGACCGACGGCAAACGCCTTGTTGCCTTGCACGCTGACGCGGCCGCCTGGCGCAAGACCTGCGAGCGCACGATTGAGCCAGCCGCTGTCGCTCGCCGCCGGCTTGGGCAAGCCGCTTTCCAAAAGATCCTGGCCGTCGAAATGGGAACGCTCGCGATAGGGCGTGGCGCAGGCGTGGAAGACGATCGCCTCGTTGGCGGCGAACATGCGATGCAAGTTGGGCATCGCCGGATTGAGCGCGAAGAACGCATCGAGCTTGAGCGCCGGCGTCCTGCTCTGCAGCGTCAAGGCATTGTCGCCGCGCAGCGCGATCCAATCCGGATCGCCGACCGGCGCGACGGTGGCAAGCCCGTCGAGCGCGCCGCGCAACACGATGGTCAAAAAACGCGGATCGCGGCCCTCCGCCAAAGCGAGCTTCGGCAAATAGGCCCAGGCGAACAACGTGCCCGACGCCAACATCACGTCCCGCCGCGAGGGTGCATGGGGCATGTTCATCTCCGCAAAAATTCCGGCGCCATGACCAGAAGCGCCAAGGCCTGGGGCCGGCTTTCGGCGCGCGCGATGGTGTCGCGCGTTTCGGCCGAAGCGAGCGGACCGAGCGCGCTATCGAGAACGGCGCGCGGATCGGCATTGTTCGCCGCGAGTTGGCCGGCGAATCCGGCCGCGATATCCAACCGGCGCGGCACGCCGTCGATCCATGCCGCCTCGGTGTCGGGGTAGCCGTTCGGCGACAGCGGCCGCCACAGCGCCTCGCCGAGCGTCGCTTGCGTGCCCAAGATACGGCCGACGGGAATGGCCTGTGGCGTCGCCATCAGGCGCAGCATGCCGATCGTCCATTCCGCAGGCGATTTGAGCTTGGTGCGTTGCGGCGTCCACGATTCTTCCGACATGACCAGGCTCTTGGCGACCTCTTTCAGGTTGCCGTCGGTATCGCTGAAGGTCTTTGCCAGCTTGGCGACGAGCGAGGGCGGAGGTTCGTCAGCAACGAAGTGCCGCGCCAGTTTTTGCGCGATGTGTTGCGCCGTCGCCGGATGCCGCGCCAGATCGGCGAGCACCGCGCGGCCCTGGCCGACGCCGGTGTCGGGATAGGTTTTGCCCAGGACGGTCTTGGCGCCCGGCTCGTGCAGCCGTTGCACGAAGACGAATTCACCGCCGTGCATCGGCTCCTCGGGAGGAAGCCAGGTCCAGCCGGTGATCACGTTGGCGAAGCTCGTGACGTCGGCCTGGGTGTAACCGCTGCGGACGCCCAGCGTGTGCAGTTCGAGAATCTCGCGGGCGAGATTCTCATTCAGCCCCTTGTCGCGGTTGATGCCGGCGGTCGAATTGGCGCCCATGGACTGAACGTTGTCCAAATAGAACAGCATGCCGGCATGGCTTTCGACCGCCAGCAGCAAATCGGCAAACCGGCCGAGCACGTGGGGCCGGATCGCTTCCCGCTCGAACGGGCCGGCCATCTCCAGGATCTTGTCCGCCGAGATGCAAAAATGGTTCGACCAGAACCAGACCAGCCGCTCGACGAAGCCGATATCGGCACCGAGGGCGGCATCGAAGCGGGCTTTGGCTTCGTTCTGGAACAGCTGTTGCGGTAGCGGCGGCGCCGGCGGTGGAACAGGTTTCGCTATTTGCGGCGGCGGCTGTTGGTTTGCGGCGTCGTTTGCATCCGGCGCCGCGCATGGCGCACCCGACGGCTTGCGGCAATCGACCACGCCTGCGGCATTCCCGGCTTCGGCTTGCTTCTGCTCCCGCAGTGCGAGCTTTTGCTTCGCTGCTTGTTCAGCGCGAAAGTCAAAGACCTCGCGCGCGGACTCGGCGCTCGACGGCAGATTGGCGGCGACGAGGCCGGCCTGCGGACGCTCCAGGTCGGCAAGCAGGGCGCCTTGCGGGTCGGCGGCAATGGCGGCAATCGAATCGGCCGCCGGCCCGAAGCCGAACCGGTGCAAGGCGAGCGCTGCCGCTTCTCTGCCACGCGCGGTCACGACAATTCCTCCCCGGGCGAAACGTATCGCTGCCGCGCATAGGACGGTTCTTTTATGGCAAAAGTTACATTCGGAAATGGCGAAAGCGCCGATGTTTCCTTACATTTTGTTCACGAGCGGGGCGCCGAGGCGCCTATGGAACGGCGCCTTGCGGCGCCGCAACGGGGCTCGTAAGTATCTGATGCGCTGCATTATGCGCCCGGAGCCGTTATGGCCGTCGTCATCGATACCCTGCTCGGCAAGTCCGTCGCGCTCCGCCATCCGGAAAAGGCGCACCGGCCGGATCAGCCGAGCTTGCCCAAGCCCGACTGGATCCGCGTCAAGGCTCCGGTCTCGCCCGGCTATGTCGCGACGGCGCGAATCGTGCGCGCCAACGGCCTGCACACCGTGTGCGAGGAGGCCGGCTGTCCCAATATCGGCGAGTGCTGGGAGAAAAAGCACGCCACCTTCATGATCATGGGTGACACCTGCACGCGCGCCTGCGCCTTCTGCAACGTCAAGACCGGGCTGCCCGGCGCGCTCGACCCCGCCGAGCCGGAGCACGTCGCCGAAGCGACGGCAAAGCTCGGGCTGTCGCATATCGTCGTCACCTCGGTCGATCGCGACGATCTTGCCGACGGCGGGGCGGCGCATTTCGCCGCCGTCATCAAGGCAATCCGCGCCCGCTGTCCGCAAACCACGATCGAAGTTTTGACGCCGGATTTTCTGCGCAAAGACGGCGCCGCGGAGGTCGTGGTCGCGGCGCGGCCCGACGTGTTCAACCACAATCTCGAAACCGTGCCGTCGAAATATCTCAACGTGCGGCCGGGCGCGCGTTACTTCGCCTCCATCCGGCTGTTGCAGCACGTCAAGGAACTCGACCCGAAGATGTTCACCAAGTCCGGAATCATGGTCGGGCTCGGCGAAGAGCGCAACGAAGTGCTGCAGGTGATGGACGACTTGCGTTCAGCAGACGTCGATTTCCTCACCATCGGGCAATATCTGCAGCCGACGCGCAAACATCATCCGGTGCTGCGCTTCGTGCCGCCGGAGGAGTTCGCGGCGCTTGCGACGATCGCTTATGCTAAAGGATTCGCCATGGTGTCGGCGAGCCCGCTGACTCGCTCATCCCATCATGCCGGTGAAGATTTTGCCCGGCTGCAGGCGGCGCGGGCGGCGACAGCGCGTTGATTGATGCCGCAATTTTCCACCACGCGACGGGTCAAACACTCCGCGGCCGATATGTTCGCGCTCGTCGCCGACGTCGAGCGCTATCCGCAATTCGTGCCGCTGTGCCGCTCGCTCGCCGTGCGCAGGCGCACAACGGACAGCGCGGGCAGGGAGGTCATCGTCGCCGACATGACGGTTGCCTATAAGTTCGTGCGCGAAACCTTTACCAGCCGCGTCACGCTCGACCGGCCAAAACTCGAGATCCTGGTGGAATATCTCGAAGGCCCGTTCGAGCGCATGAACAATCGCTGGAGCTTTCGCGCTACCGGCGAAGACACCTGCGAGGTGGAATTCTTCATCGCCTACGAATTCCGCAGCCGCACCCTTGGCCTGCTCATGGGCGGCATTTTCGACGCCGCGTTCCGGCGTTTCGCCTCAGCCTTCGAGCGTCGCGCCGATCAGGTCTACGGTGCAGCGGCTTAAGCGCCTTCCGAAGGCTCGCCAAAGCGCCCCGGCGCGTCAGGCGTTCATTTGGCCGGGCATCTGAACTGCCACGGACTTTCGTCGCCGGAGCCCGGGAACTTGCGATCTTTGACAAAGAACGAACCGTCGCTGCCTTGCGACGACACGATTTGATATTTGCTGTCCACCATGTTCAGCAGAACCTGCATGCGATTGCCGGCTATGTTAGCTGGCGAGCCTTCGAAATCCCAGACCTGCTGGTACCAAAGCATGTCGGGCGCCTCGGTATTATGGCGCAAACGCCACAAGATTTGAATCCCTGACGATACCACCTGTGCAGAAATTCATAGCACAGGTGCAAGATGCCCCACGCCTTCAAAGCTACCCCCGATCATCCCGCCGTCGCGTACCTGGTCCGGCTTCATGCCGACATTGGCGGCAAGCTCCTCGACAACAAAAAGGAGGCGGCCAAACTCGCCTCCTCCATGC
>JBEKKM010000170.1:0-12275 GCA_050010715.1 Xanthobacteraceae bacterium
GGCGACACCCGCTCGCTGATCATTCACCCGGCCTCGACCACGCACCGGCAGCTCACGGACGAACAGAAGATCGAGGCCGGCGCCGGCCCCGACGTGGTGCGGCTGTCGATCGGCATCGAGGACAAGGAAGATATTATCGCGGACTTGGAGCAGGCGCTGGCGGACTGATCTGTCGTTACGCCGGCGCCAGCGGGATGTTTTCGTGCGCGACCGCACGGCGGTCGGCGACAAGCGCGGCGTGAGTCGTGGCCACTGTCAGCACCAGCATCGCCATCGCCTGGTGCGCGAGCGCGAGCGACAGCGGCACGCGCAACAGCAGTGTGGCGATGCCGAGCGTTGCTTGAAGCGTGACCGCAATCGCAAGGACGCTGGCGCTAGTGACTACCCAGCCTTGCTTTACCGTGCGCGCCACGTCGAACGCATGCAGCAGCGCGCAGATGAAGATCGCGTAGGCCACCATGCGGTGGTCGAACTGTGCCGTGAGCGTGTTCTCGAAGAAATTACGCCATAGCGGCGTATCGGAAAGAAGCCGCGCGGTGTCGGGCAGCAGCGCTCCGTCGATCAGCGGCCATGTGTTGTAGATGTAGCCGGCGCGCAATCCGGCGACGAGGGCACCAAGATAGATTTGGACGAGTACGAGGATCAATAAGCCGAACGCGGTGACACGGATACGCGCCGGCAGCGGCGCTGCCGCCCGTTCACCTAGCCGCTGCGCGGTCCAGATCAGCGCGACGTAGATCACGCAGGCGAGAACGAGATGCGTCGCTAGGCGATATTGCGAGACTTCGATCCTGTCGGCGAGGCCCGAGGCGACCATCCACCAGCCAACGGCGCCTTGCAGAGCGCCAAGACCGAAGATGAACCACAGCCGGCCGCGCAATCCCGGCCCGACCCAACCGCGCCAAAGAAACCACAGGAACGGCAGCAGGAACGCGGCGCCGATCACCCGGCCGATCAGCCGGTGCGTCCACTCCCACCAATAGATCGTCTTGAACGCGTCGAGGCTCATGCCCTGGTTGAGCGCGTGGTATTGCGGAATGGCCTGGTATTTCTCGAACTCGGACTGCCACTGCGCCTCGCCGAGCGGCGGGAGTGTGCCCATCACCGGCCGCCATTCGGTGATCGAGAGGCCGGATTCGGTGAGCCGCGTCGCGCCGCCGACCAGCACCATGGCGAGCACCAGCGCGGCCACTGCATAAAGCCACAGCCGGATCGCTCGCGCATGGGCCTCGTTGAAGGGAACAGCCGTCATCGCCGATCGCTTGTTTGGGACGCGCGGACCATATAGTGCTGGCCCCTGCCCCCGCAACCGACCTTATGCCGCCCTTGGTGCCGTCATGCCGATCCGCCTGCGAAAATTCATCGGCACCGTTTTGTTGTTCGCACTCGTCATCGTATGGGCGCTGGTCGCCATGGCGCTGGCGCAAGCGCCACTCATTCACGACAATGAATTCACATCAGTCGCGTACTATGTGATCGCCGGCCTCGGCTGGGTTTTGCCGGCGATGCCGATCGTCTCTTGGATGAGCCGCAGGGATCGGTAATCAGGGTTCAAGCTGCGTCGAGCCGCCGAAAGCCGTTCCACATCGCCGTCGCGGAACCGGACAGCAGGACGCGAACGTAGCGTAGCCGCTGATACTCGCCGTTGAGCGAAATCCGCGGCAGCGCGGTCAGGTGCCGGCTGTGGGAGCGAAACAGCACGCCCGGCCGGGTCGTGACCGCGGTCTTGAAGCCAAGCTCCGCAGCAATGGCGAATTCGCGCGGGCCGGCCGACGTGCTGTCGCCGACCGGGTAGGACAGATGCTCCGGCCGCGTTTCGAGCGCCGCCTCGATGATCGAGCGGCTCAAATCCATTTCCGAGCGCACCGCGTCCGCTGGCAATTTCGCCAGCATCGAATGGCTCACGGTGTGCGCGCCGATGGTGACCAGCGGATCGGCGGCAAGCTCCGCGAGCTCCGGCCAGCGTAAAGCGAGCGCTTCGCCGCAACGGTTGAGCAATCGAAGGTCTGGTTGCGGCCGTCGATCTGCAGGCCGATATGATCGTTGCGCGCGATGACAGCTTCGAGCGCGAGCCACCACAATTCGCCGAGCCGGTCGGGAAAGCTCGTCGGTACATAGACGGCGAACGGTACACCCGCTTCTTTCAGAATTGGATAGGCCCACTGCATGGTGTCGCGGTAACCGTCGTCGAAGGTCAGGCAGACGAAGCGCCGGGCGAAATCGCCCTCGCTCAGGCGGCGATGCAGTTCGTCGAGGCTGACCAAATCCAGGCCGGAGCGGCGCAGATATTTGACGACGCGGGTGAGAAAGCGCGGCGTGACTTCAAGGAGGCGGTTGGGCTGGAAGCGCCCCGGTCGCGGCGGCCGCACGTGATGCAATGTCAGAATGGCGCCGACGCCCGCGACGAACGGCTTGAGCGCCATATGCGCGCCGGTGAAGTAAAGTCCTTCCAACCCGCCGCGGATGATCGTTTGTCTAAGGCCTGACACGGACCAACCCTTGTCCAACGGGGCACTATTCCAAGCCTTCGTTGACAATTCTTTGTCAACTTCGCGGCACGGAGCTCGTTCGGTTACCCGCCCCGCGTTTACGCGGCCGCGGCCGTCTCTGTCGCATTGTCCGCGAACGAGCCGCCGAGCACGGTGACCTCGGCGAACCCGGCGTCCAACAGGCGCTCGCGCGCCGAGGCCGTGCCGGAATCGGTCAGCGTGCCGGCGACCAGGATCGCATGCGGGGCAACGGCGCTAATGGCCTCGAGATCCGGTCCGAACACCGCCCCTGCCGCGATGACGACACGATCGTAGCCGCGCGCCAGCGCATCGAAGCTCATCGCCATGTTGGGCGCCACCAAAATCTCGCCGCGGGCGGTCGGCAGCTGGCCCGACGAAATCAAATGCAGGCTCGATTGCCTGTCCTTGGTGATGATGTCGCGGAATGATGCCGTTCTGGCGGCGAGCTCGGCAAGCCCGCTGGCGGACGGCTCGGTCGATGTGGCTCTGATCGCGTTGTCGGCCGAACCGAGACCGACCAGCACGACGCGGGCGTTCGCGGCCAGCGCGCGGGCGATCTTGAGCGCGGTCCAGCTTGAATCCATCCCCTGCGCGGCGCCGAACACCGCGACCCGGCGGTCGGTACCGCCGTCGTGCCGCAAGGTATCGGTGACGTCGTCGAGCGAACTGACCGGAACCGGGGCCGGTTGTTGCGGCGAGGATTTATGGCGGATGGCGTTGAGCGCGGCCGTCACGCGCGAGGTCACCTCTTCCGACGGCGGCGGCGCCTGCCGTACCGGAACGCCGCCCATCGGAGCTGCCAAAAGCTCCTTGGTCAGTACGAAGCCGATCGCGATCACCAGCGTTGTCAAGGTCGCGATCAGCACCGCCGGCACCTTCTTCGGATAGGCCGGCACATTCGACACTGTCGCCTGCGAGATCACGCGTGCATCGGCCGGCGCCGAATTGGCGGTGTCGCGGGACGTCGCCTCGCGGTATTTGGCCAGATAGTTTTCCAGCAGGTCACGCTGCGACTTGGCATCACGCTCGAGCTCGCGCAGTTGCACATCGTCGACATTTGTCGTGGCCGCCTGGCTCTTGAGCTGGTCAAGGCTCGCCGTTTGCGAGTCCAGCCGTGCGCTCGCGAGCTTGGCGTCGTTTTCGAACGACCGCGCGATGGTCGCGGCTTCCTGCTTGATTTGACCGTCGAGATCGGCGATCTGCGCCTTCAATTCCTTGATCCGCGGATGGTTGTCGAGCAGCGTCGAGGATTGCTCGGCAAGCTGGGCGCGCAAAGTCACGCGCTGCTCGGACAGGCGGCGGATCAGTTCCGAGTTAAGAACGTCGGAGTATTCGATGGGCTGGCCGGATTTGAGCATTTCGCGGATCAGCTGCGCCTTGGCCTCGGCGTCGGCTTTTTGCGCGCGCGACGCCGCCAGCTGCGTATTCATGTCGCCGAGCTGCTGCGCCGACAGCGTGGTGTTGTTGTTGCCGACAAAAAGGCCGGATTTGGCGCGGTACGCTTCGACCTTGGACTCGGCCTCCACGACCTTCTTACGCAAGGTCTCGATCTGGCCGGCCAGCACCTGGCCCGCGGTCTGCGCCTGCTCCTGTTTGACCTTGCGCTGCAGCTGCAGATAGTCGTCGGCGATGGTATTGGCGACGCGCGCCGCAAGCTCCGGATCCTCGGACAGGAAATCGATGACGATGACGCGCGATTTTTCCACCGGGAACACGGTGAGGCGGTCGTAATAGGCTTCGAGCACGCGCTCTTCCGGCGTCATGCTCATCGGATTCCTGATGATGCCGAGCATGCCAAGCACGGCCTTGACCGGCGATACGCCGCCGAGCGTCGAATCGAATTCGGGCAGTTCGTTGAGCTTGAGCTTGGCGATCACGTCCTTGGCAAGGTCGCGCGACAGAATGAGCTGCGCCTGGCTGGTCACCGTCTCCGGGTCGACGGTGTTGCGATCCATCAAATCCTTGTCGGCTTCGGGGCGCAGGAAAATATTGTCGCGCCCTTCGACGATGATGCGCGATTCCGATTGATATCTCGGGGTGATGACCTGGACGACCAGGAGGGTGACCAATCCGACCACGATGGCCGGCCGCAGAATCTTCCAGCGCTTGCGCCAGAGCGTCGTGCCGAGCGCTGAGAGGTCCAACTCCGGGTCGGTAAACTGACCCCTGCCCCGCGCCGAATGCGACACGACGCTCATTGCGATACTCCTCGCGACCGAACTACGGACAAACCACACGCCACGCTTGATCAGAAACTATTAAGGTTGCGATCCGGTTAAGGCAGCGCCGCGCGCCTGCGGCGGCCGTTGCGTGAGACTTTATTAACCGGCGGCGGGCTCAATCGGGCTTAACTTTTTGCCACGAGCTTTAAGGAATTTCTTCATGGGCCAGATGCGCCCACTCCGATCGGCGCTTGCCCCGGCCGACGAGTCATTCGCCACGACGATGCACCCGCAAGCCGCGTCGAGCCAGGCGAGCCTGAAAATTCTGCACATTTTGCGCGCTCCGCTTGGCGGCCTGTTCCGGCATGTGATCGATCTGGTGCAAGGCCAGGCCCAGCGCGGGCATCAAGTTGGTTTGTTTATCGACAGCACCACGGGGGGCGCGCGCGCCGAAACCATTCTCGCCGGACTTGCGCCCTGCCTGGCGCTCGGCTTCGAGCGCGTCGCCATTCCGCGCCAGCTCAATCCGCGCGACGTCTACGCGCTGCATCGCGTCTCGCGGCGGATTGCGGCGCTTAAACCCGACGTCCTGCACGGCCACGGCGCCAAGGGCGCGGCGCTGGCACGTTTAGTGCCGAATTTCGGCCATGCGATCCGCGCCTATACGCCCCACGGCGGCTCGCTGGTCTATTGCCCCGGCACCATCAGCGGCAGCTTTTATCGCTCCGTCGAGCGGGTCCTGAATTGGCGCACCGATCTCTTCCTGTTCGAAAGCAGCTACGTCGCCGACCTGTTCCGCGCCAAGATCGGCACGCCGCGGGCCATGTTGCGCATCGTGCGCAACGGCGTCGGCATGTCCGAATTCGAGCCGGTCGCAATCCAACCCGATGCGACCGATATCGTCTGCGTCGGCGAGTTGCGGCCGGTCAAGGCGATCGACGTGCTGATCGAGGCGCTTGCCATCCTCAAGAGCTCAGGCCGCCCGGTCACCGCGACCATCGTCGGCGAAGGCCCCGACGACTCCAAGCTGAAGGCCCAGGCCGAGCGCCTCGGCCTCGCCGAAGAGGTTCGTTTCGTCGGCTTTCGTCCGGCGCGGGAGGCGTTCGCCATGGGGCGAATGCTGGTCATTCCCTCGCGCGCCGAATCGCTGCCCTATGTCGTGCTTGAGGCCGCGGCCGCGGGCGTGCCGATCATCGCCACAGAGGTCGGCGGCGTGCCGGAGATTTTCGGGCCCCAAGCCGTGCATCTCATCCCGCCCGACGATATCGCGGCACTGGTCGAGGCCATGCGCGCGGCGTTGATGGATCCCGGCGAAGCGCATCGCGTCGCCGGAGAGGTGCGGGCGCGGGTCCGCGCCGAATTTTCGCTCGGCACCATGGTGGAAGGCGGCCTCGCCGCCTATCGCGAGGCGCTGGCGTTGCGAAAACTTGCTCAATTCACATAACCAATTTTTGAAGATTGTTCACTATGTTGCCGCAAGGCTGGCGACACCAAGTGTATTGGGCTCACACTTGAGCAAGAAAGTTTGCGTTAACCATGTCCAGCGCCGAACACAGCACGATCTTTGAAGCGGCCGCGGCGGTTTCGTCGGCGGTGAAATCATTGCCGCGGATCGCCGCGAAGTCATCAGGTCCGCGCCCGCTCTCGCCCGCCGCGATCGAAGTTGCCGACGAGCAATTCAAGCCGGCCTATTCGCCGATCGTGCTTGCCGGTACCGTGCGGCTGATCGAAGCCGCGCTGGTCATCGCGGTCGGCCTTGCGGTCTATTTCTGGCACGTGGTGCCGGCGGTCGGCTTTGCCTGGTACTACGTCGGCGCCATCGTCGGCATTGCGATCATGGCGATGCTGGCGTTCCAGGTCGCCGACATCTACCAGGTGCAGGCGTTCCGCGGCCACGAGAAGCAATATATGCGGCTGGCCTCGGCCTGGTCCGTGGTCTTTCTGATCGCGATCAGCCTGTCGTTCTTCGCCAAAGCCGGCGACCAGTTCTCTCGCGCCTGGCTCGGCGCCTTCTATGTGCTTGGCCTGTTGACGCTGATCGCATTCCGGCGCGGCCTGTTCCTCCTGGTGCGGCGCTGGACGCGGCAGGGCCGGCTCGACCGCCGCACCATCGTGGTCGGCGCCGACTTGAACGGCGAGACGCTGCTCAAATCGCTCGCCGCGCAGCGCGATTCCGACGTCCGCGTCATCGGCGTGTTCGACGATCGCGCCGACGACCGCAGCCTCGCTACCTGCAATGGCGTTCCCAATCTCGGCACGGTGGACGACGTCGTCGAATTCGCGCGAAAAACCCGCGTCGATCTCGTGATCTTTTCGCTGCCGATCGCCGCCGAAGGCCGCATCCTGCACATGCTCAAGAAGCTGTGGGTGCTGCCGCTCGACATTCGCCTTTCCGCGCACAGCAACAAGCTTCGATTCCGGCCGCGCTCCTATTCCTATATCGGCAACGTGCCCGTGCTCGATGTTTTCGACCGGCCGATTGCCGATTGGGACATCGTGATGAAATGGCTGCTCGACAAGATCGTCGGATCGCTGGCGCTGATCTGCCTGGCGCCGGTCATGCTGCTGGTTGCGCTCGCGATCAAGCTCGACAGCAAGGGGCCGATCTTCTTCAAGCAGCGGCGCCACGGCTTCAACAACGAGCTTATCGAAGTCTACAAGTTCCGCTCGCTCTATGCCGAGCATACCGACCCGACCGCGGCCAAGCAGGTCAACAAGAACGACCCGCGCGTCACCCGCGTCGGCCGCTTCATCCGCAAGACCAGCCTCGACGAGCTGCCGCAGCTCTTCAACGTCGTTTTCGCCGGCAACCTGTCGCTGGTCGGGCCGCGGCCGCATGCCATCCACGCCAAGGCCGCCGAGCACCTCTACGACGAGGCGGTTGACGGCTATTTCGCGCGCCATCGGGTCAAGCCGGGCATCACCGGCTGGGCGCAAATCCATGGCTGGCGCGGCGAAACCGACAGCAAGGAAAAAATCCAGCGCCGCGTCGAGCATGATCTCTATTACATCGAGAACTGGTCGCTGATGCTCGATATTTACATTCTGCTGCGCACGCCGTTTGCCGTCCTCAACATGCAGAACGCCTACTGATGGATGCCCGCAATCCGGCGTTGGCGCTTGCCGCCGCGGACGATGCCGGCCCGCTCGCCGCGCTGGCGCAGCGGCTTCTCAATCTCACCCTGTTCGTCACCGTCCTGACCAGCTCGATCGCCTTCATCGAGCCGTCGCCCCATGACGGCTTGATGATCGTGCTTCTGGTCACGTGCGTCGGCGCCCGCGTCGGCTTCGACCGCAAGCTCATCCCGCTCTTGTTGCTGATCGTGCTGTGGCTGGTCGGCGGGCTTTTGTCGCTGATCCAGGTCGGCGATCAGGCCAAAGACATTCAATATGCCGGCACATCGATTTACCTCGGCATCGCCGCCGTCATGTTCGCCTGCCTGTTCTGCGACGGCAATCTGGTGCGCCTGGCTATCCTGCGGCGCGGCTACATTTTAGCGGCGCTGATCGCGACGGCAGCGGGCTATATCGGTTTTTTCCATCTCGCGCCCGGCGCCGACATTTTCCTGGACAACGACCGCGTCAGCGCCACATTCAAGGATCCGAACGTCTATGGACCGTTCCTGATCTTTCCGATCGTCTGGCTCCTGGTCAGCCTGTTGGTGCGCGGCATCAGGCTACTCGATATCGCGGTGCTGATGATCCTCTTGGGCGGGCTGTTGCTCAGCTTCTCGCGCGGCGCCTGGGCCCATTTTGCCATCTCCACGGTGATCGGCATCGTGATCGTGCTCGCGGTCACGCCGGACCCGCGCATGCGTGCGCGCATCATCGTGCTCGGCCTTTTCGGCATGATCGTCGTGGCCTTGCTCCTGGTCGCGGTGTCTTCGATCGGCTCGGTCCACGACATGATCGTGGAACGCGCCAAGGCGATCCAACCCTATGACGTCGGGCCGGGCGGTCGCTTCTGGCAGCAGCAGCTGGCGCTCAGCACCATTCTCGATAATCCAAACGGCTTGGGGCCGTTCGAATTCGACCGCATCTTCGGGCTGCAGCAGCACAACGTCTATATGCAGGGTTTTCTGGTCTACGGCTGGCTCGGCGGCGCCGCCTATATGGCGCTGGTCGCGATCACGCTGGTGCTCGGATTGCTCACGGTGTCGGCACCGACGCCGTGGCAGTACTATCTGATCACCGCTTACGCGGTGTTCGTCGGCGAGGCCTTCGAAGGGCTGATCGTCGACACCGATCACTGGCGTCACTTTTTTCTCGTGCTCGGCCTCGTCTGGGGTCTCGGTGCGGCGACGATTAATTTCCGCCGCCGGCAAGCCTACGCGCTCGATGCCGATGAAGATTTGATCGCGGCCGCGGCTTAGGCGCGGACCCCCGCCAATTGGGCCCGATCGGTTCACGATTTGGTTAGCCCCGCCCGATTAGGATCGATCGATGCAAGCGAACACAGCCTCGCTGTCGGCCGACGGCGCGCCGGTCGAGAACCCGGCGGCGCGGCTGATTTCAATCCCCTTCCTGCTGCTGCGCATTTCGACCGCCGGCGGCGCCTTCGCCATGGGGCTGGTGCAGACGCTGGTGTTCGCGCGCGTGCTGACGCCGGACCGGTTCTCGCTGTTCATCCTGGTGGGAGCGATCGGATATTCGCTTTGGCTGTGCGATCTTGGCCTCGCCAAGATCCTGTTCGTACAATTGCGCGCCGCCCACCTTGCCGGCAAGACCGACACGCGGGCCGCGAGCCAAGCGACGGCGGTGATCGTGTTCTATGTCTTGCTGGCGGCCGGCGGATCGCTCATCTGTGTTGGCGTCATGGCGGCGCGGCCATCGTTCTCGTTACGGGAAGCCGCCGACTTCGGCCTGTTCTTTTTCTACATCACGCTCAATCTCACCTGGGTTTGCCTGCGCAGCCTCAGCATCGCCATCGACGAATACGTTTTCTACGAAAAGCTCGAGCTCATGCGCCGCGTCGGCAATATGGCGACCATCCTCGCCATGCTGATCGGGCTGCCGTTCACCGCTTTTCTGATCGGCTCGGACGTGCTCTGGGCGGTCCTGGTGACTGGCGCGGTGACGAAGCTTCTGAGCCGCGGCGCAATGGCGCCGCGGTTGCGCGGCTTTGCCCGCGAGCTCGTGGCGTTCTTCCGAAGCAACATGCAATCGATCGCGCGCAGCGGCACTTTCGCGCTGAGCGATATTTTCATCTACACATTCCCCTATTACGTCGTGCCTTGGGCGTTCGGCCTCGGCGCACCGATCATCATTCTTGAAGCGACGTTTCGCATCTTCCGCGGCGCCAGTGTCATCTACACGGCGGGGTGCGATCTCGCGATTCCGGGGCAAACCCGGGCACTGGCGGCGCGCGACACTGCAAAGTTGGTGCGGACGACGCTGATCGCGGCGGCGCTTTGTTGCCTGCCGGCCGCTTTCGCCTGCGGGCTATTGATCTTCGCGTCAAAGCAATTGTTCGCTTTCCTGCTCGGATCGTCCGCGACCGTGCCGCCGACGGTCACGCCCATTCTGGTCGTGATGCTGCTGGCTAACCTCGTGCAAATGGTCGCGCAATCGCTGCTGCTGCATGCCGGATTCTTTCGCGAGATATCGCGCATCGGCTTAGGCGTCGCGGTCGCCATGGTGGCTGCAACCGCGATCGCGGTCGTTGCCGGACTGACCATCGTCGGATTTCTCGGCGTCTATGCCGCCGTCTATACCGCGGGCGCCCTCTATCTGGCGGTCGCCGCTTATCGCGGACCGATTCTCGCCGCCTCGCCGCACGTCGCGACGAAATGGAAACGCGCCGCGGAACCTGCCGCGGCGCGTTGATCAAGACGCAAAGGAAGATGGAGCTCTGCGCCAAGCCTACCGATGGCGTACTTAGAAGCCGCCGTCGTTCAGGGGCTTGCCGTAGTGCGGCGGGGTCTGCTGCTGAACCGTCTTGTTCTGCGTCTTTGCAGCCGCCTTTTGCGCCACGCTCGGCTCGTCGCTTAAGCCGCCGTCGTTGAGAGCCTTGCCATAGTGCGGCGCAGCCGGAGCGGCAGGTGTCGTAGAGTTATAGAGCGGCTTGGCCGGCGTCCCGCTCGAATTGTAATCGTCGGCCATTCCGCCGTCGTTCAAAGCTCTGCCGTAGTGCGTCTGCGCGGATGCGGGAACAGAGGCTAGCGCCACGCCGAATGCCACCGTAGCCACGCCAATGGTGATGTGCTTCTTCATGATTTTTCCTCCAACCGAGGTTTTCGGACGGCCATCGCAGCGGCCGTCGCTCGGAGCTTGCAATTAGTTTTGTCGAAGCGAAGAAATATAGAGTTGGAACCATAAATACGCAGCGCGAATTCATAAATCTGAAGTAAAAAATACGCGAAGAATATGCGGATCGTCCGAACGTTTAGCGTGCAGATAGATTTATGAAAAAATTATAGTGGCGCATGGAGCGCCGCCGTCGCGGCCGTGATCAAGATGCTCAGAGCAATCCACAGCGCACCGCGATTGCCGCAAGCCACACCAAGCCGGCAAGCGCCAGGCCGCAGAACACCGCGGAAGAACCGAAATCCTTGATCCTGCCGATGTCGCGATGCTGCTCGGGCGTGACGTGATCGGAAAGTTTTTCGATTGCGGTATTCAAGAACTCGATGGCAAGCACGACAAGGAGCGCCGCGATCATGGCAAGGTACCAAGCCAGACTCGGCGCGATGACAAAGCCGATCGGCACCGCCAGCACGAAGGCAATCGCTTCCTCGCGGACCGCGGCCTCGGTTTTGACGCCGTCGACAATCCCGCGCAGCGAGTTCTTGGTCGCGCTGAAAATTCGCTTCACGGCGCGGCGCGATCGGCTGTGGGGCGCGGCCAAGCCGGCGCGTGTTGCAGCGCAAGACCCTGCTGACTATAGTGCGGCCCGATATTCGGAGCGTAGCGCAGCCCGGTTAGCGCACCAGTCTGGGGGACTGGGGGTCCCGAGTTCAAATCTCGGCGCTCCGACCATTTTGCCCGGCGGTATCGTTGCCCGCCAATGCAGCATCGATCAGCCGGCGGCAGGCGACGAGCTCATCCAGCACGAGCCGCAGCGTGTCTTCGGCCGCCCTGCCGGATTGAGCGGATGGCCGCATTGAAGCGACAGGCACAATCGTCGGTTCGCGCCGCTCGGCTGGAGCCGGATCGCCAGCGCGCGAGAACAACGACGGCTCCGCGCGCGTTTCGGCAACGTCTTCGACGAAACCCTCGCGCTCATCCTCGGTGTCCGGCGGCGGCGGCAGCTCGGCGCCGGGACGCCAGACATTCTGCACGAAGGCTGCGCCCTCGTCGCGCAGGATGCGTTGCACGCCGCGAATGGTGTAGCCCTCGCCGTAGAGCAAGTGGCGCACGCCGCGCAAGAGATCGACGTCATCGGGACGATAATAGCGTCGGCCGCCGCCGCGCTTCATCGGCTTGATCTGGGTGAATCGGCTTTCCCAGAAGCGGAGCACGTGTTGCGGCACGTCGATCTCGTCGGCGACTTCGCTGATGGTGCGAAATGCGTCAGGCGCCTTGTCCAAGATCTTTTCTCCACCAACGACGGCGATTACTTGGCGCCGCCGTCCGGCTCCGAATTGATTCGCTGCTTGAGGAT
>JBEKKM010000171.1:0-10410 GCA_050010715.1 Xanthobacteraceae bacterium
GCCGCCGGCACCGTCATCGTCACCTTGCAGGCGCTCGATCCGGTCTTTCTCGACTTCTTCGTGCCGCAGCAGGCGGTCGATCAGGTGCGCCTGGGTCAGTCGATTGCGGCGAAGGTCGACGCCTACCCGGATCAAATTTTTACCGGCGAGATTTCGGCTATCAATCCGAAGGTCGATGCTTCGAGCCGCAACGTCCAGGTCCGCGCCAAGCTCAAGAACGCCGACCGCAAGCTCATTCCCGGCATGTATGCCACGGTTGATATCCCGACCGGCGCGCCGCAAAACCTGATCACGCTGCCGCAGACCGCGATCACCTTCAGCCCTTATGGCGACACCGTTTACATCGTCGACAGCAAAGGCGCCGGTGCCGACGGCAAGCCGCAACTGATCGCGCGGCAAAGTTTCGTCACCACCGGCTCGACGCGCGGCGATCAGGTCGCGGTGCTCAAGGGCGTCAGCGAAGGCGACCTGATCGTTACCTCCGGCCAGCTCAAGCTGCACAACGGCTCGACCGTGCTGATCGACAATTCGGTGATGCCGACGGCGGACGCGTCGCCCAACGTGCCGCTCGACCGGTAGCGTTTAGATCATGCAGTTCACCGATATCTTCATCCGCCGGCCGGTGCTCGCGTCAGTCGTGAGCCTATTGATATTGGTGCTCGGCTTGCGGGCCTATGCGGTGCTGCCGATCCTGCAATTCCCGCGCACCGAAAACGCGCTCGTCACCGTGACGACGATCTATTACGGCGCCGATCCCGACGTGGTCGCGGGCTTCATCACCACGCCCTTGGAAAATGCCATCGCGCAAGCCAACGGCATCGACTACATGAACTCGGTCAGCCAGAGCAGCGTCAGCACCATCACGGTGACGCTGCGGCTCAACTACGACGCCGATAAGGCGCTGACCGAGATCAACACCAAGGTCGCGTCCGTGCTCAATCAGCTGCCGCCAGGCACGCTGCAGCCGACCTTGACGGTGAAAATCGGCCAGACCATCGACGCCATGTATATCGGCTTCAACAGCGACACCTTGGCCTCGAACCAGATCACCGATTACTTGACGCGCGTGGTGCAGCCGAGACTGCAAGCGGTGCCGGGCGTGCAGACCGCGGAGCTGCTCGGCCAGAAGGTCTTTGCGCTGCGCGCCTGGCTCGATCCGCAAAAGCTCGCGGCGTTCGGGCTCACCGCGACCGATATCAGCCAGGCGCTCAGCGCCAACGATTACATATCCGGCATCGGCAATACCAAAGGTCAGATGGTGCAGGTCAATCTGTCCGCCTCCACCAGCCTGCATTCGGCGGAAGAATTCCGCAATCTGGTGATCAAACAAAGCGGCGGCGCCATCGTGCGGCTGAAAGACGTCGCCAATGTCACGCTCGGCGCCGAAGACTACGAGTCCGAAGTCGGGTTCGACGGCAAGCAGGCGGTCTATATCGGCATCCTGGTGGCGCCGACGGCCAATCTGCTCGACGTGATCGCCGGCATTCACAAGGTGTTCCCGGAAATCCAGGCGCTGCTGCCGCACGGGCTCAACGGCGAGATCATCTACGATTCCACCGAATTCGTGCACAGCGCCATCAACGAGGTGATCCGCAGCCTGGCCGAGGCGCTGATAATCGTGACCGTGGTGGTGTTCATCTTCCTGGGCTCGATGCGCGCATCGATCATTCCGACAGTCGCCATCCCGCTGTCGCTGATCGGCACGCTCATTATTCTTCTGATCCTCGGTTATTCGATCAACCTGTTGACGCTGTTGGCGCTGGTGCTGGCCATCGGTCTCGTGGTCGATGACGCCATCATCGTCGTCGAGAACGTCAGCCGCCATCTCGAAGAAGGCATGGCGCCGATGGACGCCGCCATCCGGGCGGCGCGCGAGCTCGGCGGCCCGATTATCGCCATGACCGTGGTGCTGGCCGCGGTGTACGTGCCGATCGGCTTCCAGAGCGGGCTCACCGGCGCACTGTTCGCCGAATTCGCTTTCGCGCTGGTCGGCGCCGTCACCATATCGGGCATCGTGGCGCTGACCTTGTCGCCGATGTTGTGCTCGCGGCTATTGAAAGCGCCCGATCCGGAGCGCGGCGGCTGGGAGTCGCGGCTGACGCTGTTCATCGACCGGCAGTTTCACCGGCTGCGCGGGTCATACGAACGGTGGCTGCACGGCAGCTTGAACACGCTGCCGGTGACGCTGGTGTTCGCCGCCATCGTGCTCTTCAGCATCTATTTCCTGTTCGCCAGCGCCAAAACGGAGCTCGCGCCGACCGAGGACCAGGGCGTTGTCATCACCCAATCGGTCGCGGCACCCAACGCCACCTTGCAGCAGCGCCAGATGTATTCGCGCCAAGTCTACAATATCTTCGCCTCGCATCCGGAGACCGAGCACGTTTTTCAGCTCGACATCCCCGGCCAATCGATCGCCGGTCTGGTGACGAAACCCTGGGACCAGCGCACGCAAACCACCAATACATTGCAGCCGATCATCCAGCAGGAAGTCGGCAAGGTCGCCGGCGTGCGGATCGCCGCGTTCCAGCCGCCGGCGCTGCCGGGAAGTTTCGGCCTGCCGATCCAGTTCGTCCTCGTCACCACGGAGCCGTTCGAGCGCCTCAACACCGTGGCGCAGCAATTTTTGCAGCAGTCGCTGGCAAGCGGCATGTTCATCTTCCTCGACTGCGATCTCAAGATCGACAATCCGCAATCCAACGTCATCATAGACCGCGACAAGACCGCGCAACTCGGCCTGAGGATGAGCGACGTCGGCAGTTCGCTCTCGGCGCTCCTCGGTGGCGGCTTCGTCAACTATTTCAGCATGAGCGGGCGCTCCTACAAGGTGATCCCGCAGGTGCAGCAGCGCTACCGGCTCAATCCGCAGCAATTGCTCGACTATTACATCCGCACCGCCGACGGCACGCTGGTGCCGCTATCCACCATCGCCACCGTCATAACCAAGACGGTGCCGGAATCGCTCAATCATTTTCAGCAGCTCAACAGCGCCACGATCGTCGGCGTCGCCATGCCCGGCGTGGCGCAGGGCGATGCGCTGAAGTTTCTGCAGGATCTTGCGGCGCGGACGCTGCCCGAAGGCTATACGGTCGATTACGGTGGTTTGAGCCGGCAATACGTTCAGGAGACGTCGGGCTTTATCGCCACCTTCGGCTTCGCGCTGATCATCATCTTCCTGGCGCTTGCCGCCTTGTTCGAGAGCTTCCGCGATCCGGTGATCATTCTCGTTTCGGTGCCGATGTCGATCGCCGGCGCGCTGATCTTCGTCTCGCTCGGCTTCGGCGGCATGTCGCTCAATATCTATACCGAGGTCGGCCTGGTGACCCTGATGGGCCTGATCAGCAAGCACGGCATTTTGATCGTGCAGTTCGCCAACCATTTGCAGGAAGTGGGCCGCTCCAAGCGCGAGGCGATCGAGCAAGCTGCCGGCATCCGGCTGCGCCCGATCCTGATGACGACCGCCGCCATGGTGCTCGGCGTCATCCCGCTGGTGACGGCGACCGGCGCCGGCGCGGTGTCGCGCTTCCAGATGGGCGTGGTGATCGCCTCGGGGCTTTCGATCGGCACCTTGTTCACCTTGTTCGTGGTGCCGGCGGTGTATCTGGTGTTCGCGGCGGATCATCATGCGGCCGTTGCCGCCGAAGCCGAAATCGGGCCGAGCGCCCCCGCCTCGACTTGATGTACATTGCCGTTCGAATCAAATCCAAGGCACGCGATGGAAGACTGGAGCGCAACGCAGTATCTCAAATTCGAGGATGACCGGACTAGGCCGCCGCGCGACTTGGTGGCGCAAGTGCCGCTGCAGCGGCCGCGGCTCATCGTCGATCTCGGCTGCGGGCCGGGCAACTCGACCGAGCTTCTGGTCGAGCGCTTTCCGCAATCGGAAATCGTCGGGCTGGATTCGTCGCCCGACATGCTCAAGAAGGCGCGCCAGCGGCTGCCGCAACGCACCTTCATCGAGGCCGACATCGCCACCTGGCAGCCGGAGGCGCGCACCGATCTCATCTTCGGCAATGCCGTGATGCAATGGCTGCCGGACCATCCGGCGATCATGCGCCGGCTGCTCGAAGGCATGCCGCAAGGCGGCGTGCTGGCGATCCAGATGCCCGACAATACGCGCGAGCCGGCGCTTAAGTTCCAGCGCGAGGTCGGCGAGGAAGGCTTGTGGCGCGATCATCCGGAGATCAAGGCCGCCGCGCGCGACGATCTGCCGTCGCCGGAAGCCTATTACGATTTGCTCAAGCCGGTCGCCTCCCACATCGATATTTGGCACAGCGTCTACAATCACGTCATGGCGTCGCCGGAAGCGATCACCGAATGGTTCAAGGGTTCGTCGCTGCAGCCGTTCCTATCGCCGCTCAACGCCGCCGACCG
The DNA here is from genome assembly GCA_050010715.1 of Xanthobacteraceae bacterium. Taxonomy (GTDB): domain Bacteria; phylum Pseudomonadota; class Alphaproteobacteria; order Rhizobiales; family Xanthobacteraceae; genus BOG-931. The sequence continues at coordinate 4,372 of JBEKKM010000171.1, forward strand.
CGAAAAATTTCTCGCCGCCTATACCAAAAAAATCATCGGCGCCTATAAACCGCGCTACGACGGCAAAGTGCTGCTGCGCTTCCCGCGCCTGTTCATCCTGGCGGTGCGATGAGGCGGGCCGCCGCTCTTGTTGCCGCGGTCCTGCTCGGCGGCTTGATTTACACCCACGCCGCTTTCGCCGACGCGGCGTTCCAGGCCTGGCTGCAATCGCTGTGGCCGCAGGCGCAGGCGCTCGGCGTCTCGCGCGCCACCTTCGATCTGGCGACGCGCGGGCTCGAACCCGATTTGTCGTTGCCCGACCTTGATTTGCCGGGCCGGCCGGAACGGCCGTCGGGTGGGCAGGCGGAATTCGTGCTGACGCCGGCGGACTATCTGAAAGAGCCGACGTTTGACGGCCTCGCAGCGAAAGGCCGAAAACTGCTCGATCAGTATCACGACACGCTCACGGCAATCGAAAAGCAATTCGGCGTGCCGCCAACCATGGTGCTCGCCATCTTCGGCCGCGAAACCGATTACGGCCAAGCCCGCGACAAGCGCAACGCCATCCGCGTGCTGGCGACGCAGGCCTATCTCGGCAAGCGCAAGGAAAAGTTCCTCGACGAGTTCCTGCAGGCGCTGAAAATCCTGGACGAGGGACAAGTCAAGCTCGCCGACATGACCAGCTCCTGGGCCGGCGCCATGGGGCTCACCCAGTTCATGCCGTCGGACTACGTCAAATACGCCGTCGATTTCGACGGCGACGGCCATCCCAACATCTGGACCTCGGTGCCCGACGCGCTGGCGTCCGCGGCGAAGCAACTGGAGGGCAAAGGCTGGCAGCGCGGCCTGCGCTGGGCCTACGAGGTGCATCCGCCGGCCAATGTCGATTGCACCATCGGCGTGCCGGACAACACGCTTCCCATTGGTGAATGGCTCAAGCGCGGTTATGTGCCGGCCTATGGTCGCACGCTCTCGGCGGCGGAACGCGCGGAGACTGCGTCGCTGCTGCAGCCGGCCGGGCTCTACGGTCCGTCGTTCCTCGCCACCAGGAATTATTTCGCTATCAAGGAATATAATTTCTCCGATCTCTATGTGCTGTTCGTCGGCCATCTCGCCGATCGCATGATCGATCCGCGGCCGTTCGAGACGCCGTGGAGCAAGGTGGCGCAGCTGCCGACCGCCGATCTCGACCGCATGCAGCACATCCTCACCGACCGCGGCTATTACCACGACAAGATCGACGGCAAGGCCGGCATGCTGACCCGCTCAGCGCTCGGCGCTTATCAGAAGCGCAACGGCCTCAAAGTCGACTGCTGGCCAACCGCGGCGGTGCTGGCGCATATGGAGAAGGCGGGAAACTGAAGGCGGCGCTACGCCGCCTGCAGGGTAAATGTACCGAGGCCTGGGACGTGTCAGATCGATCGACCACAGTTGGTCAATGTCCGCTTTGCCCCCCGAAAGCGACCAAATGCTGCGTTGCCGCGAAATGACGCGATGGGCCAGGAACGGACATTCAGATTCAGCGCCAGATTGATTATTCTTATTCGCGCAAACATGCGAAAAAGCCAACATGCGCATCGTGGTGGTCGGGACCTCAGGTGCTGGCAAGACGACTATGGCGAAGAGCATTGCCTCGATGCTTAATCTGCCATGTATCGAACTCGACCGCCTTCCTTGGGGACCCAATTGGGAGGCTCTGACCGAGACTAACCCGGACGAATTTGTCCGCACGGTCAGCGCCGCCATATCAGCTAATTCTTGGGTGAGCGATGGCAATTACGCCGTGGTCCGCGATTTGATTTGGCGCCGTGCGACACATCTGGTCTGGCTCGATTATGGCCGGCCGCTGATCATGTACCGCGTTATCAAACGGTCAATTACGCGAGCGTTTGATCAGACTGAGCTATGGGCTGGAAACAAAGAAGATTGGCGCCGCTGGTTGCGGCCAAGCCACCCAATACGATGGGCATGGAGTACTTGGCGAGAGCGGCGCTCACGATTTGAACATCTGCTAAATGGCGAGCAATACAATCATCTTGCGGTGCTGAGGCTCCAAACGCCGCGCGACACGGATGAGGTTGTCGATCAGCTTAGATTGTCAAAGTCGCACGAGATTCGAAAAATCTAGCTTGTGCAACCTATGGTGAATGGCGCTAACTGAGGCGTCCCGGACTTTTGCAAGCGGACGGCTTATTCGGATCGTGGCAGCATCGAACATGATATGCCCAAGTCAGACCACCCCTCGCTATTTGGCCGGGCGGGCACTGACCGCTGTCTGGCGCCGGTTTGCGACAACGTGAAACGTCATTCATCAGCCGCATTGTACCAGGGCAATAGCCGTAGTTGATATGATCCCGGGCGCGCGCATCTACTGGAACAATTGTCAGTGGCTGTACGATGACAGCAACCGCCAGTGCAGCCAAAATCGAAATACCTTTCATGACTCTCCGCCGTTTACGGCTCTGCGTCGGAACGCACTTTCGATTCCACGCACCAATGGCACAGTTACAGTCAATGTAGCGTCATCGCGGCGTCAAAGAGAATCTTGTTTTTTGTCAGGCGCTTCCGCCCGAGAACCCGATGGTGGGTTGCTTAGGTCGTTGGCCACGCGCCGCGAGCGGCCACGTCGCCGCCGCGCCGCCAACAAGCGTGATGAATTGCCGACACCTCATGGGCCGCTCCCCTAGGCCGAGGTCAAAGCCCTGCCAGCGACAGCAGCGTTGTGCATCACAGCAAGATTGACTCGCCCATGGCTCACATGGGTCAAGAACGTCGTTTTCGGCAGCGCAACCCGATGTCCGTTCTTCCCCCAATAACAACCGTGCCGGCGACCCGCCACGATCCGTCCCGCCGACGCCGCCGCCACCCAGAGCAGTCACGAGTAGTTACCCGTCAGTGTCCGAATGGCGTAGTGGCCTTCGCCCTGATCGAAACTGTCTGCTGTCTCAGGGATCCAACGCGCTATAGTTGCCGGGAAGGCACAGCACTAGGTGCGCAATTCTTGACTGCTGGGATTGGCTTGACCAACAGCAGGTGACAGCCGTAGCTTCCGACCGGGCTCGGGGGCGCTAATATATCGGGGATTATCATGTTCAAGCAGCTTCGGTTCGCGGCTGTTCTCTTGATTGCCGGGGCCATAATAGTGCTAACGACTGCCTCTGTTTGGGCGTTCAGTCAGCAGACCCTTGTTCCTAGCGGCAACTATAACTTTAACTATAGCGACCCCGACGCTAAGGCCAAGCTCGGCGAGAGCGCGGACAAGTCAGATTCTAATAGTCCGGGTTTTCACTTCAGCATTGAGCGTGGCCAGACGGGACCATTTGGGTTTCATAGCTTTGGGGACAGCGACAATGCGAGGTTTCCGGACTACTACCCCCGACCGCTCGGCAACGGTAACTGAATTTACGGTGTAGCGACTGCATTTCTAAATTGCGGTCACAGGCGGCCGTCGGCTCCGCTTGCGCAGCGCGAGTTCAATCCCTTCCAGGACGATGTCGTGAATTTTGCGGCGCTGCTTTATGGCGGCTTCCCGTAACTGCGCGATGCTAGTGCTGCACTGCGCTGAAGTCTCGCTGCAAACGTCGTTTAGGGTTAAGCCGCCCCAAGCGCTCCCTGGCCGCAACGCCTGATCAAACCTCCAACTTTTCACGTCCATCGGTTTTTTCGCTCAACATCTTCTCCAGTCTCTGTTGTTCGGCGAGATTAATCGATTGCACATGCTCAAGATATTTCAGCATTTTCGTTGCCAAGCTGACATCCTGACCATCGCCTTCCAATTCAGCCACGGCTCTTCGGTTCCGGGCAACTGTCTCCTCGCTTTGCGCGACCTGGTTCATGACGCGCGCGAGTTGCTTCAGAATCTTTTCACGGTCGATGGACATTACCGGTCTCCTACTGACGCCATCATGCCGACAACCACTGTTGATTCCATGAACAGCGACCGTGCAGTGATCGGCAGCTGTCCTCGCCCGCGCCTTCCGAAACAGATCACTTTTTGTGGCTGAACTGAACCGTTAAGGCAGCATTAACCTTTGCGGTTCGAAATCTCATAGAATCGTAATCACCGATAGGTGAGCAAATGTTCGAGGTTACTGGGTACGAGCCTCCGCATGTTTTCGTAACAAAGCGCCAAACCGGCGAGACCTACAAGTTTTTGGTCGGCATCGATGGAGTTGTAAACGAAGAGACACTCTTCGACCAAGGTGATGCTCGTCGAGCAGCGATCATTTATTTGGCTCAGAGAGCGCGAGCCAACGCGACGCTGAGCAAGACGTAGCAGTTCAACCGGTCGTTGGCCTGCGCAGCGCACGACGTGCCCTGAGGCGTCGGGGCTTCGCGAAGCAGGGCGTGTGCCCGGATGTACGGTCACGCCCTGCGACGCGTTTAGAGACGGCCCGCAGCCATTCGTCCAGCGGCGCATCCGGCGCTCGATCGTTGACTACTGGCATTCGCATCCAGGCTCCCGCGCAACTGTGCGCCGCCATCAGCCAGCCGGCTTACTCGCCTGCGATTTTGGTGACTTGATATTTGCAGAGCCCATAACCCGAGCACATCGGCAGCACCGGCAGGGTTGGGGCGCGTTTTTAACCATCGCACCTGTTTGATTGGCGAAGCTGTCGAATTTGCGCTTTGGGGGTGAGATAATGCTCTGCCGGACGATTGAGTGCGGCTCGCCTAGAGTTCGTCTCGCTTGGAATTGTGAAGCTGATGTCCTCGAGAACAATTATCACCATCGCTGCTGTTTGCCTCGCCGGCGTCCTGATGCCTCCGCCTGACGCTGTTGCTCGAGGAGGTGCAGGCTTTCATGAAGTCGGCACGAGCGCTTTTCATATGGAAAGCCATTTCGGGGGACAGCACCGCGACAAGGACAGAGGCCGAACGGATCGGGACCGGACGGACAGGGAGCGAAGCGACAGAGACCGAGCCGATAAAGATCGAGCGGACAGGGACCGAGCGGACAGGGAGCGAGCGGACAGGGATCGTAGGGATATGGAGCGACGGGACATGGGCCATTGGCATCAGTAGGCTAGCTTCGGCGACAATAGTCGAAGGTCTTCGATCGAGGGCCAATGGCACGTCGAAAGTGACTCCCGCTGAGTCCTTGAACCTTTCGCAATGCGGTAATTGGCATTTGCTAAGTGTCGCTATGGGTCAGGAGCGACGTTTTCAATCACGTCCTGCGATGTCGGCTATTACCCCGATAGCGTCCGAGCCGCCGGCTCGCTAAGGCAGGCCCGTTGGCAGGAGGACCGGTCTTCCCTATGGTCCCTCCCATAAAATCCCACCCCAAGGAGAAACTGAAATGGCATATTCCTTGTATGACGCGGCTGTAACTCCCTGTGTCCAGCAGCTGGGCGCACTGGCTGGCATTATCGACAAGGCCGCCGCGCATTGTGCCGCCAACAAGATTGAGGAATCGGCGCTGCTGCAGGACCGGTTATATCCCGACATGTTCTGCCTCGCCCGCCAGATCCGTCAGTCGGCGGATTTCGGCATGAACACTGGTGGCCGCCTAGCTGGCGTTACTCCCCCCTCCCTGCCGGCCGTAGACGACACCAGCTTCGCCGCCGCCAAGAGCCGCGTCGAAACTGCCCTAGGCTTTGTGAAGTCCCTGACTCGCGCACAGGTCGACGGCGCGGAGGACAAGGTCATCGCCTGGACCGGCGGCGGCAACGACCGGAAATTGAAGGGCAACGACTATCTGCAACAGTTCGCCCTGCCGAATTTCTTCTTCTTTGTGACGACGGCGTACAACATCCTTCGTCATCGCGGCGTGCCGATCGGAAAGCGGGATTTCCTCGGCCCGGTCAACTGGCTCTAGTGCACCTCGAAGTTTCGCGCCACACGAGTGCCGGCTCTGGCCGAACGGCAATTGCTGCCACGGCCGGAGCCGTCCCTACTGCATTGCAACGAAGTCGCGCGGCAAACTGACGTTAAGGGTCGATTTTGTTGCAGAAGTCCGTTGATGTTAGCCCCGAACCGTGATTCACCGGGGATGAGGTCATCCAGGACGGGGACGGACGATGATGGGGCGGCTCAACCGAGATCAAGAGCAGCTTT
>JBEKKM010000172.1:0-10321 GCA_050010715.1 Xanthobacteraceae bacterium
CCGCGTTTTCGCCGCGCTTGCGCGGGTAGCTGCACACGCGGCTTTGCCCTCAGAGCGTGACCATGCCGCTCCAGAACTGCTGCCAGGCGCCTGTGTCCACGTCGTACTCGCGCTTGAGCTCGAGCTTGCCGTCGCTGCCGACGTGAAAAACACAGAGCTTGGCCGGAACGGTTTTGATGCCGCTCGCGTCGCGGACCGGCACCGGCTTGATGCTGGCGGCGACCAGCATGCGGCCGCTCGGCTCGATGCCGAAGGTGCGCAGCTCGACGGCGTGGCCGTCGGCGTTCTGGATCAAGGTCGGCTCGCCGCTGGTCTGATCGACGGCAAAGACAGCGACGTTGTTTTCGCCCCCCGTGAACGCTTTGGTGCCGTTTAAATCCACCAGGTCCGAGGCGCGATTGGTCAGATAGACGAATTTGCCGCTCGGATGGACGTGGATCGCTCCGGCGGCCTGGCGCACCTTAGGTTTCGGATCGGCCAGCGTGTCCTTGACGAACATCGGGGCGCGCGCGAGGCTCGTGCCGGAATCGAGCTTGTAGAGGTAAAGCTTGTTTTGCCGCTCGATCGAGACGAACACCCACGGCTTCGTCGGATGGAAGTCGAGATGGCGCGGTCCGAAGCCGAGCCCGCTGCCGGGCGCGATCGAGGCAAGACCGGTCAGCGCGCCATTCTCAAAACCAAATGCCTTGATCGCGCCGGGATCCTCCGGCTTGTCCGGCTTGGCGTCGTTGCCCCGGGTCACCAGCAGCGCCGTGTCGTTCGACGGCGTGGCGAGGATTTGATGAGCGTAAATGCCGGCATCGAGTTTTTCCGGCTGCGCGACCGGTGTACCGATCGTGCCGTCAGCACTGAGGCGATGCACGGTGACGTTGCTCGGATAGTTGTACGCCGTAAGCAAATACCGACCGCCGGCATCGACGCTGCAGTGGATCGGCCGCGACGGCAGCGCCGCCGCGGCGCCGTGCGGCTGCAATGCACCCGTCGCCCGATCAATGGTCAGCGCGTTAGCGCGATGGGTATCGCCGGCGACTTGCGGGCCGCCGTTGCTCGATACGGCGTAGAGATAGCGCCGCGACGGATGCGGCCAGACATATTGGAGGTTCGCCGGCAACGACACCGCGCCGCGCTTGATCAGCGCGGCGCCGTCGATGTCGATGTCGTAGAGCGAGAGTTCGGGTCCGATGCTGGCGTAGTAGACTGTCCTGGGGCGGTCCGAGCTCACGCATCCTCCGATCGCACCCGGGCGAGTGCAGTAAGGTTCCAAGATTCGATACTAGCCGATGAAAGTGCCGTTGCGCAGTTCGGTAAAGGCCTGCTGCAGCTCGGCTTCGGTGTTCATCACGATCGGGCCGTACCAGGCCACCGGCTCCTCGATCGGCTTGCCGGAGACCAGGAGGAAGCGAATGCCCTGATCGCCGGCTTGCACTGTGACCTCGTCGCCGTTGTCGAACAGCACCAGCGAGCGGTTGCCGGTTTGCTCGCGGACCAGGGTCTCGTTGCCGCCGTCGGTCTTCTCGGTCAGCACGCCGAACGGTTGCGACGCGGCGCGGAAATTTCCCGAGCCTTCGAACACATAGGCGAAGGCGTGACGCTCAAGCTCGACCGGCAGGACTTTGTGTTTGCCCGGCGGCACCCAGACGTCGAGATAACGCGGATCGGCGGCGACGCCTTCGATTGGACCGCGCCTGCCCCAGAAATCGCCGCAGACGACGCGCACGCGGGTGCCGTCGTCGTCGATCGCTTCCGGAATCTGCGCGGCCTTGACGTCTTGGTAACGCGGTGCCGTCATTTTCAACGACGAGGGCAGGTTGGCCCAGAGCTGGAAGCCGTGCATGCGGCCCTGCGCGTCGCCTTGCGGCATTTCCTGGTGCATGATGCCGCGGCCGGCGGTCATCCATTGCACGTCGCCGGCGCCCAGATTGCCGCGATTGCCCAGGCTGTCGCCGTGCTCGACATTGCCGGCGAGGACGTAGGTAATGGTCTCGATGCCGCGATGCGGATGCCAGGGAAAACCGGCGCGATAATCGTCCGGTCGGTCATTGCGGAAATCGTCGAGCAGCAGAAACGGATCGGTCGCTGCGGTCTCGCCGAAGCCGAAGGCGCGGCGCAGTTTTACGCCGGCGCCCTCGGTCGTGGGCTTCGACGTGATGATTTGCTTCACGGGCCGGATGGACATGATGTTTGCCCCTTCAGATGGCTGATTTCTCACCAAAAGATGGTTAGCCGGATGAAACCGGCAAGAAGGCACATCGTTGATACTGAGCAGCTCGGGCCGCGGGGCCCGCCCCGGAAACAGCAATGGATTATTTCAGCCGACTTGCTGATCGCTATGCAATAACGCGCCGACAAGTTTGTCGATCTGCGCAATCGAGCGGAAGTTCGATGGCGTCATGTCGCGGTCGGGGATTTTGATATCGAATTCGGTTTCGACGGCGAGCATGAGGTTGACCATATCGAGCGACGACAGGCCGCATTCGCTGAGAACGTCATCGTATCCGACCGATCGGTCGATCGACCGCTTGGCCATGAGCTGGCGCACAAGTTGCGCCACGCGTTCCGTCGAGTTGGCGTCGGTACGGTCGAGCAAGGTGAATATTCCCCAAATGCCGAGCGGCGCGGCAGTTCCATTCCACAGCGTTTACCGGGGAAGCCGCACCAGCATAGTTACCACGGGATGTGTTTGCGATTGGTAACCTTGACGGCAAAGAACTGCGCTAATCCCCGTCGAATAACACCATGAATTGGAAGTTTTGCGGTACCCCGGGGTTGGCAGGCGCTGTCGAGGCTCGATGGCGAGGGAGGGGCCAACGTCATCGCGAGCGCAGCAATGAATGCCGGAAGAATCATGACGCTCCATGAGGCCGATGAAGACCGCCGCGTCGCGCGCAGCGCCATGCGCGGCATTCTCATCGCCGCCAGCAATCTGCACGCCGAGGGTTCCGCTGATCTGATGACGCGCGCGGAAAAGGTCGCCGTGGTGGCGGCGACCCACGCCGCAGCGGTCGACGCCGAGTCGCGATTCCCCAAAGAGGCGATCGATGCGGCGCGCGCCGAGCGGCTGTTGAGCGCCGCGGTGCCCCCGGAACTGGGCGGCGAGGGCGTGAGCACCGCGGACATCGTCGACGTCTGCTACATGCTCGGCCGCAACTGCGCATCGACGGCGATGATCTATGCCATGCATCAGACCAAAGTCGCTTGCCTGGTGCGTCACGGCCGCGGCAGCCCCTGGCATCAGCGGCTGATGCGCCGGCTTTGCGCCGAGCAATTGTTGCTCGCCTCCTCGACCACCGAAGGCCGCGCCGGCGGCGACGTTCGCAACAGCTCGGCGCCGATCGAGTGGCGCGATTCGCGCATCACGCTGGAGCGCCAGGCGACGGTCATCTCCTATGCCGAGGCCGCCGACGGCATCGTCACCACTGCGCGGCGTTCCCCCGAAGCGGCAAGCTCGGACCAGGTTCTGGTCGCCTTTCTGAAAGAGGACTATGCGCTCAAGCGCCTCAACGGCTGGGACGCATTCGGCATGCGCGGCACCTGCAGCGAAGGTTTCACGCTCTCCGCTTCGGGTTCCGCCGAGCAGATCCTGCCGGTGGGTTACGACAAGATTCACGCCCAGACCATGATGCCGTTCGCGCATCTGGCCTGGAGCGGCGCCTGGGCCGGCATTGCCGCGTCGGCGGTCGACCGCGCGCGCGCCTTCGTGCGCAAGGCCACGCACGGCGGTGGCGGCACCATGCCGCCCGGCGCCCAGCACCTGACCCGCGCCAACGCCACGCTGCGGACGTTGCGCAGCCTGATCGCCGCGGCGCTGCAACGCTTCGAAGCGGTGGCGTCCGATCCGGCGGCGCTTGAATCCATCGACTTCCAGACCGGCATGAACATGCTGAAAGTGAACGCGTCCGAGCTCGCGGTCGCGACCGTCATGAGCGCGATGCAGGCTTGCGGCCTGTCAGGCTATCGCAATGACAGCGAATTCAGCGTCGGCCGGCACCTGCGCGACATCCTGTCGTCGCCGGTCATGATCAGCAATGACAGGATCCTGGCGAATATAGGAGCGGCATCGCTGTTGAGCGGCACGCCGGCATCGCTGCGGGACTGAGTTTGTTGGAACTATAAAAACAACCATACCGAGAGGCGTGAGTAAAATGAATGTGGCATTCAAGGAACCGGCCCGGCTGGTGCGCTCGCTCGATTCGATCGCCGAGGCGCTGCTGCTGCCGACAGGCATCGACGGCGTCTATGCGCGCACCGCCATATTCGAACAGGTCGTCGGCGGGCTGAACGCGCTGATCTCGCGCTATTGCGAGCCCAATACCGAAGTGTTGCGCTTCCCGCCGGTGATGAGCCGCCGGCAGGTGGAGAAGTCCGGTTATCTCAAAAGCTTTCCGCATTTCCTCGGCTGCGTCAGCTGCCTCGGCGGCGCCGAGGCGGACGTCAGATCCGCGGTCGAGCGCAGCGAAGCCGGTGAGGACTGGACGCGAGCGCTGGCGGCGGCCGATCTCGTTCTAAGCCCCGCCGCCTGCTATCCGGTTTATCCGCTGGTCGCGAGCCGCGGCCACGTGCCGGACAGCGGATTGACCTTCGACGTTGCCTGCGATTGCTTCCGCCGCGAGCCGTCACAAAATCTCGACCGACTGCAGTCGTTCCGCATGCGGGAATATGTCCGCATTGGCACGCCGGAAGTGGTCGATGAATTCCGTCGCGCCTGGATGGCGCGGGCGCCGGGTTTAGCCAAGCAACTGGGCCTGCCGTGGCGCATCGATTCCGCGAGCGATCCGTTCTTCGGCCGTGGCGGCAAGCTGATGGCGGCGAGCCAGGTCGAGCAGGAACTGAAGTTCGAATTGCTCGTTCCGGTGCGGTCCGCCGAGGAGCCGACCGCCTGCATGAGCTTCAATTATCACCGCGATCATTTCGGCACGACGTGGAATCTGCGCACCGAATCCGGCGAGGTCGCCCATACCGGCTGCGTCGCCTTCGGCATCGACCGGCTGACCTTGGCGCTGTTCGCGACCCACGGCCTCGACCTGCCGCATTGGCCGGTCGCAGTGCGCAAGGCGCTGGCGATCTGAGGATTTTAGTGGAGCATGATCTTTTCGGAAACCCGGTTTCCACTTTTCCGGATCATGCACTAGACGCCCAACACCACATATTCGCTATAGGCGAGGTCGCCGAGCCGCGGCCGTTGCGGACCCTTGAAAAATTTCGCCATCCTGCCGGCGCGGAACATGCCGACCAATCCGGGAATGGCGCCGTTCGAATCGATGATGACGAAAGGTTGGCCGCGCCGCACCAGGTAGCGTCCGATCGGCCCGGCAAAGCGCACGAATTCCGAGACGTCACGGCAATAGATCAGCTGCGCGCAGGGGATCGCGCGCTTGACCAGGCGAGGCCGGAATACGAACGGGTAGGCCCGTCCGGCGGCCTCGCACCACAGGCTGATGCAGCCGTGCTCGGCATGACGATGGAGGATGTCCTGCTCGGCGGCATCGACGCTCACTGTCGGGTCCTGCCGCGCGTCGAAGACGCGTACGCCGCCGCCGCCGAACAGGTCTTTCAGCATCGGCACCGCGACGAAGACGCCGTCGCAATAGCGCGAGAATCCTTGCGCCTCGATGATCGGCCAGGTATGCGGCGCCGCCGAGACGTTGGTATAGGTGGCGTCCTTGTCGCCGAGCGCTTGCGACACCAGGAGCGTCGCATAGGCGCGGTAGGCGGGTTCGACGTACCAGCTCGACAGATTGCATCGGGTCGCGAGCCGGCCGCCCTCGCGGATGGTCGAGCAGATCAACAGCAGCGTACCAACGGGAACTTCGCCGCTTTCAAGAAGGTAACCATATTTCGGGAAACCCGGCGGCGGCTCACGCCGCGCCAGCTGGTCAAGCGCGTCCGACCAGAACTGCCGCGTGCGGTTCGGGAACCCGCGGCCGAGCAACGCGGTGACGGCGGCAATGTCGGCTTCGCCGATTTGTCGGCAGCGAATTGCCGGAACCGAACAGTCCATTCGCGTTGACCACGGTAGCATCGTGAACTTGATTGTAATCTTGCGCGAATATATCGGCTGCCGGTGAAGAAACAGTAGGCCATACGGCGATGAGCATAAAATTAACCATAATGGACCACATGGAGCAGATCGCGCGCGAACACGGCAAGACGCTGGCGCCGCTGCACGACAATCTCGTGCTGCTCGATTCCGGCTTGGACTCGCTGGGCTTTGCCGTGCTTGTGGCGCGACTCGAAGACACGCTCGGCATCGATCCGTTCACGGCCGCCGAGGATGCTATGTTCCCGCTGACGCTCGGCGACTTCGTGAAAGTGTATGAAAATGGTGCGCAGCAACGCGCCGTCGCTTAAAGGTCGCATTGCAGACACTGCGCCGGAGCGATTCTTCTGGGATCGCGCGGCGCGCGTTTGCGTCAATCAACTCGCGTGCGGAACCGGTCTCGGTGGCCGGCTTGCGGAGCTCAAGGGCCGCTCGGTCGTCGTCGCGACCTCGAGCCAGCTCACGACGGCGCTGGCGCTGATCGAGCTCGACGGCGTGGCGCGTCGATTGACGATTTTGCCACCCGATACCGATCATCTCGACGCCGTGATCGCCTGCGCCGAGGCCGACGCCGTCGTGATCGACGCGGGCACAACGGACCACGGGGCGCTCGATCTGCCACTGCGTGTCGTTTGCGCGCCGGCCATCGTTCCAGCCGAGCAACTTTCGCGGTACGTACCGACCGAATGGGTACTGCTCACGTCCGGCACGTCCGGCGTGCCGAAATTGGCGGTGCACAGCCTTGCAAGCCTGATCGCGCCGATCGGCGCCGGACAGCGTCTCGATGGCGCCGTGGTGTGGGGCACGTTCTACGATATCCGGCGCTACGGCGGGCTGCAGATATTCTTGCGCGCGATCATCGGCGGCGCGTCGCTGGTGCTGTCGTGCGCCGGCGAGCCGATCGCCGATCATCTTGCGCGGCTCGGCCGCTGCGGCGTGACGCACCTGTCGGGCACGCCGTCGCACTGGCGCCGCGCGCTGATGTCGCCCGAGATCGGTAAAATCTCGCCGCGTTACGTCCGCCTCTCCGGGGAAATCGCCGACCAGGCGATCCTCGATAGTTTGCACGCCACGTTTCCGGAGGCCGGCATCGGCCACGCTTACGCTTCGACGGAAGCGGGCGTCTCCTTCGAGGTCAGCGACGGCCGTGCCGGATTTCCCGCCGACTTCTTGGAGCATGACCGCGATGGCGTCGAGCTAAACCTCGTCGATGGCGCGCTGCGCATCCGTTCGTCGCGCACCGCGCAACGCTATCTCGGCACGCGACATGCGCGCTTGCGCGATCATGACGGATTCGTCGATACCGGCGACATGGTGGAGCGGCGCGGCGATCGCTACGTCTTCGCCGGTCGCCGTGGCGGCATCATCAATGTCGGCGGCTTGAAAATTCACCCCGAGGAGATCGAAGCGGTCATCAATCGGCATCCACAGGTGCACATGTCGCTGGTGCGGCCGAAGCAAAATCCCGTCACCGGCTCGATCGTGATCGCCGATGTCGTTTTGAAATCAGAATGCGCGCGCTCGGGCGGCGAACTGCAAATCAAGAACGACATATTGGCGCTCTGTCGCGAAGCTTTGCCGCGCCATAAGGTCCCGGCAGCCATCTCGATCGTACCGGCGCTCGACGTCGCCGCCACCGGAAAATTGGCGCGGCGCCATGGCTGAAAAATCCGCGCGCACCGTTCTCGTCACCGGCGCGAGCCGCGGGCTCGGGCTTGGCATCGCCAGCCAGCTGGCCGATGCCGGCTATGACGTGATCGCCTTGGCGCGGCAAAAGACCAAACCCGTCACCGACGCCATCGCCGAGGCAAAACGCGCCAATCACGGCGCGCTGCATTTCGTGTCGTTCGACCTCGGCGAAGTCGGTGAGATTCCCGGCCTGGTAAAAAGCCTGCGCAAGGATTTCGGCCCGCTGTTCGGCCTGGTCAACAATGCCGCGGTCGGTCACGACGGCGCGCTCGCCATGATGCACAATTCGGAAATCGTCGAGCTGGTGCGCGTCAATACTTTGTCTCCTATCATACTGACCAAATACGTGGTGCGTTCGATGATGTCGGAAGGCGCCGGCCGCGTCGTCAATGTCGCTTCGATCGTCGGCTTTACCGGCTATAGCGGCCTTTCGGTCTACGCCGCGACCAAGGCGTCGATGCTCGGCTTCACCCGCTCGCTGGCACGGGAGGTCGGACGCCTCGGCATCACCGTCAATGCCGTGGCTCCGGGCTTCATCGATACCGACATGACCCATGGGCTTGCCGGCGAGCAGCGCCAGCAGGTGGTGCGCAGAAGCGCATTGCGCCGGCTTGCCGAAGTCGAGGACGTGGCGAACGCGGTCGAATATCTGCTCAGCGACAAGGCGCGCAACATTTCCGGCACGGTGCTGACCGTGGATGCCGGCGCCACTGCTTAAGGGCTAAAGGCGAACCGCGCCGGCCTTGATGCGCTCGAACAGTGCGCCGTCGAGCCGCACGTAAGCCTGCTGCGACGGATCGTCGAAATAGATGGCGTCGCCTGTGGCGGTTGGGTCAAATCCTTCGCGCACAAGCTCGGCCTTCTGATGTTTGAACGTTGCCGTCACCGTGATGCGGGCCTGGACGCGCAGGAAGAGCGGCCGGGCGTAAGGCGGCAAGACGCGCGCAAGATGCTTGCGCAATTCCGGCAAGTCCAACGTGCCATGGACGACGAGCGCTGCCATGCCGGCAGCGCCATCGGTGCAGGGAATTTGAACGCCGTAAACGGTCGCCTCAATAATGCCGGGGAATGCGGTGATAGCTGCGGCAACTTCGCAGCTCGCCACGTTCTCGCCTTTCCAGCGAAAGGTGTCGCCGATCCGATCGACGAAATAGAAATAGCCGCCGGCGTCGGCACGCATCAGATCGCCGGTGCGGTACCAGGCGTCGCCGCGTTCGCACACGTCACGAAGAATTTTTTTCTGCGATGCCGCGGCGTCGGTATAGCCTTCGAATTCGGCGCCGGCATGCGCCGTGCCGCCATGAATTCGGCCGATCGCCTCGCCCACTTCGCCAGTGGCACAGCGAATGCAAAAGCCGCTCTCGTCGCGGATCGGCTCTTGTGTCGCCGGATCGGATTTCACCAATGCCAGCGGAAAGCGATGGGCGAGAAACGACGGAACGCGGCCGATGGCGCCGACCTTGCCTTCGACATTGTAAAGCGAAACATTGCCCTCGGTCGCCGCATAGAATTCAAGGATCTTCGGCATGGCAAACCGGTCCTGGAATTTTTGCCAAATATCGGCGCGCAGCCCGTTGCCGCAGCACAAGCGAAGCCGGTGCTGCTTTTCGCGCGGCGCATCCGGCGCATTGACCAGATAGCGGCACAGCTCGCCGATATATTGGAACAGCGTGCAGTCCCAATTGACCACGTCGTCCCAAAACTCACGGACGGAAAATTTGTCGCGGATCACCACCGATCCGCCGCGCACCAGCACCGCGCCGGTGGCAACGACGCCGCCGACGCTGTGATAGAGCGGCAGGCAATCGTACATGCGATCGTCGGGGCCGGTATTCATGAGGCCGGCGAACCAAAAGCTCCATTGCATCAGCCGGTGGTGGCTGACATTGGCGGCCTTCGGCAGGCCGGTGGTGCCGGAGGTGTAGATATGGAGCGCGCGGTCGGCGATGGTCACGTCGCGGCGTTCCGTTTCGGTCAGCCGTCCGCCGGGCAATTTTTCGATGGCGCGATCGATGCGGGCAAAATCGTCGTTGCCGTGTGACCAAATTTTTGGGCGGTTCGCCATGGCTGCGAGCGCGGCGCGGACATCGTCGCACAGCCCGGCAGCGACGATGATGTGTTTCGGCTTGACGATATCGAGGCAATGGGTGAGCGCCGCGCGACGAAGATTGGTGTTGATCAACGAAACGATGCCGCCCACTTTGGTGATGCCGAGCCAGATCGCCAAGTATTCGGGCCGGTTCGGCATGACGAGGCACACCGCCTCACCCTTGCCGAGGTTTTGCGCGAGCGCCCAGCGCGCATAACGGTTTACGCGGTCGTCGAGCGCGCGATAGGTCAAGCGCTCGTGTGCCGAGAGAAGCGCCGGGGCGTCACCGCGTGTCTCGGCCAGTTCCTCGATCACGCACGCAAGAATGCGCTGCGGGTTGGCGGCGATCGGCGCGGTGGCTTCGAGCGCGCGCACCCAGTCGCGCAACGCGCTGTCCTTGCCGCCGGTCCGCGGCCTTGCCTGTTCCGCCTCGATGAGGGTCATGCCTGATGATGGCAAAACAAAGTGAATTTTTCGCTTCAAGAACGGATAAAATTCGAGCAATC
>JBEKKM010000173.1:0-10257 GCA_050010715.1 Xanthobacteraceae bacterium
CCCTTGCTGGTTAACCAGCCAATCGAGGTTGGCGGCTGAGCCGTAGGCGGTGTCCGCCGCAAGCCATGCGGGCTTAATGCCAAAGCAGGCTTCGGTCCGCTCGATCATCGCCTGCGAGGCGCGAGATAGGAGAGCCTGTATCCACGATGGAACGACGCGCATGCTTCACTTATTCGGCCGGCGGCTGCATATGATCGCAGCGCATCGGGTCGCAACACGTGCAGAATGACATCATCTCGGTTCTGGTAGTCGGCGGCGGGCCCGTAGGCCTCGCGCTTGCCGGCGATCTCGGCTGGCGCGGCATTGCCTGCACGCTCGTCGAGCAGAGCGACGGCTCGATCTATCAGCCGCGCATGGATTTGGTCGGCATCCGCACCATGGAATTCTGCCGGCGCTGGGGCATTGTGCCGGCGGTCGAAGGCTCGCCCTATCCGCGCGACTACGCCCAGGACAATATCTACCTGACCAGCCTCGCCGGCTACGAGCTGGGGCGCGAGCGCTTTCCCGGCATCGGCCAGGCGCCGCCGCCCAAGGAAAGCCCGCAGCGGCGCGAGCGCTGCCCGCAAAACATGTTCGATCCGATCTTGCGCGCCTTCGCGGCTTCGCAAGAAAACGTCGCGCTGCGCTACCGCACGCAGCTCGTCTCGTTCACGCAAAACGCCGATCGGGTCACGGCGGTGGTCGAGAATGCCGAGACCGGCGCGTGCGAAGAAATTTCGGCGCGTTACATCGTCGGCTGCGACGGCGCGCGCAGTCTGGTGCGCGACACGCTCGGCATTGCCATGCAGGGCAATCCGGTGCTGACCTATACCACCAACGTGATCTTCCGCTGCCCGCACCTGCTGTCGCTGCACGACAAGGGCAAGGCCTACCGCCACATCTTCATCGGGCCGGAAGGCACCTGGTCGACCATCGTCGCCATCAACGGCCGCGACGAGTGGCGCTTCTCCATCATCGGCGGCTCCGAGCAGCGCGACTATACGACCGACGACATCAAGACCGCGATCCGCCGCGCCGTCGGCCGCGATTTCGATTTCGAAATCTTGAGCGTGCTGCCATGGGTGCGGCGCGAACTGGTCGCCGAGCGCTATCGCAATGGCCGCGGTTTCATCGCCGGCGACGCCGCCCATGTCATGTCGCCGACCGGCGGTTTTGGCATGAATACCGGCATCCAGGACGTGGTCGATCTGTCGTGGAAGCTTGCCGCCACGATCGAAGGCTGGGGCGGCGAAGGCTTGCTCGCTTCCTACAGCAGCGAACGCCAGCCCATTGGAACGCGCAACGTCACCGAGGCGAGCGGCAATTTGCGCCGCATGCTCTCGGTCCCGCCGCACCCCGATCTGCTGGACGACACGCCGCAGGGCGCGGCGACGCGCGAAAAAGTCGGGCGCGAATTTTCCGAAACCATGCGCCGCGAATGGTTCACGCTTGGCGCCCATCTCGGCTACCGCTACGAAAACTCGCCGATCTGCTGGCCCGACGGCACCGCGGCGCCGCCCGACGATCCGCGAGCCTATGTGCCGACCGCGCGGCCCGGCCACCGCGCGCCCCATGCCTTCCTTGCCGACGGCCGTTCGACCCTCGATCTGTTCGGCCGCGGGTTTGCGCTGCTCGGTTTCGGCGCCGACGCGGCGGAGGCGGCGCCGCTCCTGGAGGCGGCGAGACAACGTCATCTGCCGCTGACCTTCACGGCGATCGCCGAGCCGCATATTGCCGCGCTTTACGAGCGCAAATTCGTGCTGGTGCGGCCCGACGGCCATGTCGCCTGGCGCGGCGACCGCATGCCGGAAGACGCGCTATGCGTTATCGACGTGGTGCGCGGCGCGGCCGATCGCGGTAAGATCAATTGAGCCAATCCCCAAGAGCCGAGGCATCCGATGAAAATCCCCTCCCGCGAAGAGCTCGCCCAATCCGGAACGCTTGAAGAGCTTTACGGCAAGCTCGGCCAGATCGGCATCGCGCCGGGCTGGGCCAAGAAGGTCGCCTCATTGTGGCCGGAGCCGAAGAAGAATTTTGTGCCGGCGCACTGGAATTACGAGCAGGCGCGCGGCGCGCTCGATGCCGCCGGCCGGCTGATCAACACCGAGCTCGCCGAGCGGCGCAATCTCATCCTCTATAATCCGGCGTCGGACGCGAGCTACGGCACCGTGCGGACCATGGTGGCGGCCTATCAGATGATCATGCCGGGCGAATGGGCGCGTTCGCATCGCCATACGCCCAACGCGCTGCGGCTCATTCTCGATTCCGAGGCCGGCACCTATACCGAGGTCGACGGCGTCAAGATCGCCATGGAGCCGGGCGACGTGCTTCTCACCCCGAACTGGTCGAGCCACGGCCACGGCAATGACAGCCGCGCTTGCGCCTATTGGCTCGATTTCCTCGACGTGCCGCTGGTGCAATTGCTCGAGCCGATGTTCTTCGAGCCGAACGAGGAGGAAGGCGAGAGCCACGCGCCGTCCAACAGCACGCCGCCGACCAAGGATTCGCCCTTCGTGTTTCCGTTGAGCGAAACACTCAAACGCCTCGACGCCGCGGCGCCGACGCCGGCGGGCCGGTTCGGCACGGAGGTCGAGCTCGGCAATCCGGCCATGGACACGATCGGGCTGCACATGATGCGGCTTAAGCCGAAGGTCAAAACCGCGCCGTATCGCACCACCGCCAACAATATCTATGCGGCGGTCCAGGGCAGCGGCGCGACCACGGTCGACGGCGAGCGCTTCGAATGGCGCCGCGGCGACGTCATCGCCGCGCCGGCCTGGCGGCCGCATTTCCACGAGGCCGCCGACGACGCGCTGTTGCTGCGCGTTACCGACGAGCCGGTGATGCAGCGCCTCGGCTTTTATCGCGTCGAGGGCGAAGCGCCAGCCGCGCATTGAGCGGATGGACCGCAAAGAGCGCGTTGCGGTCGTCGGCGCCGGCCTCGGCGGCCTGTGCGCCGCCGGCTTCCTGCAACGCTCAGGCTTTGCCGTCCGGGTCTTCGAGCAGGCGCCGGCGTTTTCGCGGATCGGGGCCGGCATCATTCTGTCGGCCAACGCCACCAAGGTGCTGCGCCGCCTCGGCCTCGAGGACGCGCTCGTCGCCGCCGGCATCAAATCGCGGCAATATATCAGCCGCGCCTGGGATAGCGGCGAAACGATGTATGAGATCGTGTTCGACGCGGCGAGCGAGCGCCGTCATGGCGGTCCCTACGTCCACATCCATCGCGGCGACTTGCACACTGTGCTGGAGCACGCGGTCGCGCCCGGGACCATCGCCTTCGATCATCAACTGGTTGAGCTCGACCAGAGAGCCGACGCGGTGCGGCTGATTTTCGCCAACGGCGCTTCGGCCGAAGCTGACATCGTGATCGGCGCCGACGGCATCCGCTCAAAAGTGCGGGACTGTCTGCTCGGCGCCGAGCCGCCGCGATTTTCCGGCGCCGCCGCCTATCGCGCGATCTTTCCGGCGGAACGCCTCCAAGGCGCGCGGATTCCGGATTGCACCAAGTGGTGGGGCACGGACCGGCACTGCCTGCCCTATTACCTGACCGGCAGACGCGACGAGGTTTACGCCATTGGCGTCGTGCCGGTGTCGCATTGGGATGGCGACGAGGCCTCGGTGCCGACGACCCAGGAGCAATACCTGGCCTCATTTGCGCACTTCCACGCCGATCTGCAGCGCGTGCTGCAGGCCGTGGACAGCGTCAGCCTGTGGCCGATCTACGATCGGGAGCGCAACGATTGCTGGAGCGGCGGGCGGATCGTGCTGTTGGGCGACGCGTGTCATCCGGTGCCGCCCTATATGGCCGCGGGTGGCGCCATGGCGGTGGAGGACGCCGCGATCTTAAGCCGCTGCCTGACCGCATGCGACGACCGCGAGGAAGCGTTCGCGTCATACATGGCGACACGAATACCGCGGGTCGCCGACGTGCAGCGCATCTCGCTCGAGAACAGCTGGATGCGCGGGCCGACCGACACCGACTGGTTTTATTGCTACGATCCGTGCACCGCGGCGCTTGAGCCGCCACTTTGAATACAGCGATGTTTGAACCCAAGCCCGACCCAATGATCGCGCGTGACTTCGTCGGTTACGGCGAGACGCCGCCGCATCCGCGCTGGCCCGGCGACGCGCTGATCGCGGTCAACTTCAATCTCAACATCGAGGGCGGCGGCGAATTGTCCCTGATCAACGGCGACGACGAGTCCGAGGGCATGCTCAACGACATCGGCGTCAGCGCCCAGCGCGGCCGGCGCGTGCCGCTCGTCGAATCGGTCTTTGAATACGGCAGCCGCCGCGGCGCCTGGCGGGTGCTCAAGGTGCTGCGCGATTTTGCCGTCAAGGCGAGCATCCTCGGCGTCGCGCGCGCGCTCGAGCAAAATCCCGCATTGGCCAAGGCCTGCGTCGCGCAGGGCCACGAAATCGTCAGCCACGGCTATCGCTGGATCGACTACGGCGCCGTCGCCGAAGCGGTCGAGCGTGAGCACATCCGGCGCGCCGTCGACATTTTGACCAAGCTCACCGGCACGCGGCCGGTCGGCTGGATGACCGGGCGGCCCGGCCCCAACACGCGGCGGCTCTTGGTCGAGGCCGGCGGATTCTTATACGACCGCGATTCGCTCGCCGACGAATTGCCCTATTGGCTGAAAATCGCCGATAGGCCGCATCTCGTCATTCCTTATTCGTATGAGGCCAACGACAATCGCTTCAACGAGAATAGCGGCTTTTCCACCGCCGAGCATTTTTTCACCTACCTGCGCAACGCATTCGACGTGCTCCTTCGCGAAGGCCGCGACGGCTCGCCAAAGCTCTTCTCCATCGGCCTGCATGACCGGCTGATCGGCCGGCCCGGCCGCTGCCAAGGCCTGATCAGGATCATCGAATACATGCGCAGCTTCGACCGGGTTTGGTTTTGCACCGGCGCCGATATCGCGCAGCATTGGCGCAAGGAATTTCCGCCGCAGCGCTGATGACCGGCCTCAGACCGCGACCTTGTCGAGGAAGGCTTCGATCTCGGCGCGCAGATTGCCGACCGAGGTATCGACCGACTGCGACGCGGTCAGCACGGTTTCCGCCGCCGCCCCCGTTCCGATGGCGGCTTCCGAGACCTTGCCCAGCGCCGAGACGACGAGGCTCGTGCCGCTCGCCGCATTCACCGCATTGCGCGAAATCTCCGAGGTCGCGGCGCTCTGCTGCAGGATCGAGGCGGCGGCGCTGGCGGCGCGCGTAGAAATCTCGTTCATGCTCTCTTCGATGCCGTGCACCGCAGCGACCGCGCCGCCGGTCGATTGCTGCACCGCCAGGATGTGCCGCGCGATCTCCTCGGTCGCCTTGGCGGTTTCCACCGCCAGCGATTTGACCTCGGACGCGACGACGGCAAAGCCGCGCCCCGCGTCGCCGGCCCGCGCCGCCTCGATGGTGGCGTTGAGCGCCAACAGGTTGGTCTGGCCGGCGATGTTGCGGATCAGCGCGACGACGTCACCGATCTTCTGCGCCGCCTGTTGCAGGCCGGCATACTGGCCGTTGGTCGCCTTGGCGTTGCTCACGGCATTGCCGACCAGTTCGGTGGTCTGGGCGAGCTGCTGATTGATCTCGGCGATCGAGGCCGACAATTCCTCGGCCGAACCGGCGACCAAGGTGACGTTGGCCGCGGCGTCGTTGGATTCGCGCAACGCCCCCTCGGCGTGCTGCGTCGTCTCGTGCGACGAACCGATCAGCGCGTTGGCGGTCGATTTCATCGCGTCGGTGGAGTTGCTGACGGTGCCGAGCACCTCCTCGACCCGCTTGCGAAACGACGAGATCGCGCTCTCGGTCGATAGCCTACGGTTTTCCTGCGCCAGCATGGTGTCGCGCTGAGCTTCGAGCCGTTGCCGCTCGGTGATGTCTTCGTGGGTCGCGACCCAGCCGCCGTCCGGCATCGGCTGACGCACGACGCGGATCAGCCGGCCGTCGGCAAGCTCGTCGATCCGGCTCGAAACTTTTTCAGCCGAATGCTTGCCCAAGGCGCCGAGTTTTTTGTCCACGGCGCCGGCGCTCTTCTCGCCCTTGAGCAGGCCGTTCATGACGCGGTTGGCGATGATCGCCTCGTGCGACGTGCCGGCTTTCAGAAGTTCGGGCGGCAGGCGATAGAGGCTGGCGTAACGTTCGTTGCAAATGACGAGGCGCTTATTGCCGTCGAACATGCACAGGCCGTGCGTCATGTTCTCCAGCGCCGTGGTGAAACGCAGATTGGTTTTTTCCAGCGACAATTGCCGGCGGATGCCGGCGGCGACGGTTATCAGTTCGAGCAGCGTGAGCACCGCGGCGGCGGCGAAATAGACCGTCCGATGTCGCTCAAAGCCGGAAAGGGTTCCGTGCGCGTCCGGCAGGACGAAGACGAGGCCGACCCAGAAAACGGCAATGATCGCCAAGCCGAAGAGCGGCGCGGGCTGCAGCAAGGCACGAAGATATTGGGACAAGACCGGCCGCCGTTTTAGCAAAATATTTCAGCGCCTTAATGC
The DNA here is from genome assembly GCA_050010715.1 of Xanthobacteraceae bacterium. GTDB lineage: Bacteria > Pseudomonadota > Alphaproteobacteria > Rhizobiales > Xanthobacteraceae > BOG-931. The sequence goes on from JBEKKM010000173.1 coordinate 6,477, forward strand.
CACGAACCGGGTTCGAATTTGGTTAAAAGGCGCGCACCTTCGCGCTCAACGAGCAAGTTCCGCAGGCTTTTGGCCATTTACCGCTCATTAACGTCTGGCCCGCGCGGCAAGCTTTCGGCCGCATGCGTCCGTGGCGGAGCTATGCATAAGCGACGGAAACAAACCGAATAGTGGGTAGCCGGGTCCGTTTTGCTGTGAGACTATCGCCTCCCGCCACTCGTTTTGTACTCGCGCCATCATGAACGCAGGCATCGGACAAACGGTACGCCGCAAGGAAGACGCACGCCTCGTCACCGGCCGCGGCAATTACAGCGACGATTTCAATCTGCCAGGGCAGGCCTACGGCGCCGCGGTGCGCTCGCCACATGCCCATGCGCTGATCCGCGCGATCGACGTTGCGGCGGCGCGCGCCATGCCCGGCGTGCTCGCGGTGCTGACCGGCCAGGACGCACTGGCCGACGGCCTCAAACGCATTCCGCACCTCGCCGCCGCCGGCACGCCGCCCGATATCGTGCTGACCAATCGCGACGGCTCGCCGGTGCCGGTGGCGCCGCATCATGTGCTGGCGACCGATCGCGTCCGCCACGTCGGCGCCGCGGTCGCCTTCGTCATCGCCGAGACGATCGCTGAGGCGAAGGATGCCGCCGAGAAAGTGATCGTCGACTACGAGTCGCTGCCGGCCGTGATCGATGCGACCGCCGCCGTCAGGCCCGACGCGCCGCGGCTCTACGACGACTTGCCGAATATCATGATCGACGCCGAGGTCGGTGACGCCAAGGCGACCGATGCAGCGTTCGCTCGCGCCGCCCATGTCACGCGGCTCGACACCTGGGTCAACCGCGTCACCGGCGTGCCGATGGAGCCGCGCGCCGCCGTCGGCGTCTACGACCCTGCGACCGAACGCTACACGCTCTACGCCGGCTCCGGCGGCATCGTGCGCCAGAAGAAGGAGATTGCCGCAATCCTCGGCGTGCCGTTCGAAGCGGTGCGCGTGGTCGCCCACGAAATCGGCGGCAATTTCGGTACGCGTAACAGCTTCTTTCCGGAATTCGCGCTGGTGGTCTGGGGCTCGCGCAAGGTTGGGCGGCCGGTGAAATGGACCGCCGACCGCACCGAGGCGTTCATCAGCGACTATATGGGCCGCGATCTCACAGTGTCGGCCGAGCTGGCGCTTGACGCCGACGGCCGCTTCCTGGCGCTGCGGACCAACAATCTCAGCAATGTCGGGGCGCACAGCGGGTCTTACGTGCCGCTGGTGAAGGGCGTTGGCCTCGCGACGTCGGGCTATCGCATTCCGGTCTCGCACATTTCCGCGCGCGCGGTGCTTTCGACCACGATGTGTACGACACCGTATCGCAGCGCCGGCCGGCCGGAAGTCATCTATGTCATCGAGCGGCTGATCGACAAAGCCGCCCAGGAGCACGGTTTTGATCGGATCGCGCTGCGCAAGCGCAATCTCATTCCGCCGTCGGCGTTTCCCTATAAGAACCCGCAAGGCATTACTTACGACAACGGCACCTATCGCGTGGTGATGGATCGCGCCATGGAACTCGGCGACTGGGCCGGTTTCAAGCGCCGCCGCGCCGAGGCGCGAAAACGCAAACGCCTGCGCGGCATCGGACTGTGCTGCTATCTCGAGACCACCGGCGGCTATCCGCGCGAGCGCGCCGACATCACCGTGCATCCGCAAGGCCGCGTCGACGTCGTTGTCGGCACGCTCTCGAGCGGGCAAAGCCACGAGACCACCTTTGCGCAATGCGTGGCGGAGTGGCTCGGCGTGCCGTTCGACGAGGTCTATGTCAACGAGAGCGACACCGACATCGTCAAGGAAGGCGGCGGCTCGCATTCAGCGCGCTCGATGCGGCTCGCCGGCATCGTCATGGGCAACGCTTCCGACCTGGTCATCGAGAAGGGCAAGAAGATCGCAGCCCACATGCTGGAAACCGCCGAGGACGACATCGCCTTTGCGGGCGGCCGCTTCACCGTCAAAGGCACCGACCGCTCAGTCGGAATTTTCGACGTTGCCGCGGCGGCGGCCGATGGCAAAATCGTGCCGGAAGATTTGCGCGGGCCGCTGGCGGCGACCGCCGACGAGACCATCAAGCAGCTCGGCTTCCCTTATGGCGCGCACGTCTGCGAGGTCGAGATCGATCCGCAAACCGGCAACCTCGACCTGGTGCGCTATACGGCGGTCGACGACGTCGGCCGCGCCATCAATCCGATGGTCGTCGACGGCCAAACCCACGGCGGCGCCGCGCAAGGCATCGGCCAGGCGCTGTGGGAGTGCTGCAGCTACGATGCGGAGGGCCAGTTGCTCTCGGCGTCGTTCATGGACTACGCCATGCCGCGCGCCGATCTGTTGCCATCGTTCACCACCGATATCAGCCAAGTTTTGACGCCGACCAACCGGCTCGGCGTGCGCGGCGCCGGCGAAGGCGGCACCACCGGCGCGCTCGGCGCCGTGGTCAATGCCGTGGTCGATGCGCTCGCCGAATTCGGCGTGACGCACATCGAAATGCCGGTGACGCCGGAGCGCATTTGGCGCGCCATCCAATCAGCCAAAGCGTAACGCGCAAGGGAGCGACCATGCCCGACATTCTGACTCAGCAAGACGGAGCGATCCTGCGCATCACCTTGAACCAGCCGGAGCGCGGCAACGCGGTGTCCGACGAGATGGTCGCCACGCTGACAGGCATCATCGAGGGTGCGGAGAAAACTTCGAGCGTCGTCGTGCTGCGCGGGGCCGGTGCGGATTTCTGCATCGGCCGCGCGGTGATGGGCTCGACGCCCAAGCAGGATCCCGACGCGCTCGAGCGCCGCAATTTCAGCGACGTGGTGTTCAACTGCTACGGCGCCATGCGCAACGCCAAGATCCCGATCGTCGCCGCGGTGCAAGGCCGCGCGCTCGGCTTCGGCTGCGCCATCGCCGCGGCCTGCGACATCACGCTCGCCAGCGACAAGGCGGTATTCCAGGTCCCGGAAATGGCGCACAACATCCTGCCCACAATGGTGATGTCGTCGTTCGTCGACCGGGTGCCGCGCAAGGCGATGAGCTATCTGGTTTATTCGCAGGCCGAGATCTCACCAGAGCGCGCGCTCAGCTTCGGCATCGTCAGCGACGTGGTGCCGGCGGCGAAACTCGATGACGCGGTGGCGACGCTGTGCGCCGCGATCCTCAAGGCGCCGCGGCCGGCGATCCTCGGCGTCAAGGAATACGTCAAGACCGCGCCCGACATGGCGGTGTTCGGCGCCGTCGAATTCGCCCGCAACCTGCACGCCACCGTCAATTCATCGCACGAGATGCGGAAGAAGCACTAAAGACCCGCAACCTTATGCCGGGGCAACGGACGTGTTGGCGCTCTCGGTCTCGAACTGCCTGAAAGCCTCGAGCGCGTGACTGGCATACATGACCGAAGGCCCGGCGCCCATATAGATGGCCATGCCGAGCACATCGGTCACTTCCTCGCGAGACGCGCCTTGCCGGAGCGCCGCCTTGACGTGAAAGCCGATACAATCGTCGCAGCGCACCGCGACCGCGATGCCGAGCGCGATCAGCTCCTTGGTTTTCACGTCGAGCGACTTCGGCGCCAAGGCGGCCTGCGCGATGCCGGCGAAGGCCTTCATCACATCGGGCGCGCCGCCGCGTAAATTCTTCAGCAGCGCCGAAAGTTCTCTGGTTTGTTCCGGCCAATTGTCCATCACACTCTCCATCCGAGCAGCACGTTTCTTTGCAAGCTTGCTCAGCGGCTCGAAAAGCCGAACACGCTATAGGCCGGACAAT
>JBEKKM010000174.1:0-10116 GCA_050010715.1 Xanthobacteraceae bacterium
GCCGCCGCGCAACGTCATCAACCTCATGGACGCCCTCAGAAGGAGCGTCGCCTCCGACAAGAGCGTGCGGACGCAGGCGAAGAAGGGCAACAAGCGGATCGAGGGGCAGCGCGAGATGCTGCTGCCGATCGCCGGCAAGAAGGGCAAGGAGGCTGCAAAGCCCGAGGTGCGCCCAATCCGAAAGAAGGCCGGATAGCTTGTGCGGACGCGCCTCCTACAGGCTGACGTGGGAGGAAGTACGGGGCAGCCGCCGAAATCCTGCGTCATGATCATCAAGCCCAACGACTTCGTGGTGGAAATCCATGACCGGATGCCGGTGCTTCTGACCGGGGAGTAATTCGATCCGTGGCTCAGCGGAGGATAGCCAACGATGCCGATCATAAAACTTAATTCGCGCACCAGGCTCCGCAAGTTTCTGGAGGGGCAGTTAAAATTGATGGAGAGGAAAAAAAATTCCCAAGCCAATGTTTTTAGACCATTGCTTCGAAGTGCAGTGGAGGGACTGGTGGCACTCAATTACGGTGAGAGCCAGCCGATGTTCGCGCCCAGCGATAGAAAGGGTTCGCACGATGGCACGAGACCGTACACCCTCAGAAAGCTCAAAATGCGGGCGCTCGGCTATGCCGACCTCATGATTGCAAATAAGTACAAGGGGCAGGAGGCCTCAATTCGCTCTGTTGCTGCCGCCTATGGGGTGAAAGCAGACCGATTCAGAGGCTGGAGGAAAAGCAAACGTCTGGGCAAGACGACTGATCCGCTAATGCAATCGTTTCGGGCCGAAATCGCAAAGCTCGCTTGGGATGAGGTCCACGTGTTGAACGCGCTACAAGTGGCTGGAGCAACTTATTTGAAGGAAGTAAAGCTGGCCCACAAATCTAAAAAGTAGGGGCAAGATGGGATAAAGCGCCTGTCAGCCCGCAGAGCGCGGCCGGCGGAGTGGAAATTAATTCGCCCTGTCGTTGTCCACGTGCCCAACAACGGCAGCGTCCATCGTCGTTGCTTTGTAGCGCACGTGGGTGAGGGCACTGTTAAAAATAGGCGATGCAAATCAACGGTACCGTTTTGCCCTCACCTTAATCTAAAGGCCTGAAATCACTGGCCGGTGACACTTCTCTCGGCCGCACCACCCCACACTCTGCGAACGTCGGCAGGCCAAAATGCGCTTGGCCGCGTTCACTGCGACGACGTCAGCGCATCGCAGTCCGCGGCGGGTGAGTGGCTACGTGCCGTCCGGCGGCTGGGCGCTCGACCGCGTGACGATGGACGATGAGCCGCGCGTGCCGCGTGCGGCCGTGGTGTGGCTCGCTTTGCTCGCTTAGGTCATTCGCGGCCGTGCTCGGCTTCGGCTCGAGCGCCGCGTCGACCACCGGCAGTTCCTGCACCGGCCAACCGATGTCGAGCACGCTCGGCACCGGGATTTGCGCGGCGGAAGAGGGCAGCTCGACCAGGGCCTGGTAGGGCCACGGCGAGGTTGCGGTGCCGGCTTCGATCGAAGGCTGGTCGACTTCGATGTCAGCGGTGCTCGCCACATGGGTAAGCGCGTAATTCGGATCGAAATCGCCTTCATCGGGCGCTGTTAGCTCGGCAGATGCGGACACCGGGCCGTCGGTGATTTTCGGCCAGGCCGGCCCGCTGCCGCTGTCGTCCATCGCGGTTTGCCCGGCCATCGACCACGCCACCGTCCATACCGACCGTCCGGCAATCGGCCCCGGCGGCACTGTTGCCGATGGCACCACCTGGACGATGCGGAAGCCTTTATCCTTCAATTCCTTGAGCAGGCCGGGCAGCGCCGCCACGGTCCAGGGATGAATGTCGTGCAACAGCAGCATGCCCTTGCCCTTGGCTTCGAGCCGGCTCATGGCGCGGGCGATGATTTGCGACGGCGAAATGTGGCGGTGCCAGTCGTCGGCCACTGTGTCGGTCGAGAACACGACCAGCGAACGCGCGGCAAGCTCGCTCTCGACGACGTCGGTGCGCCCAAAACCCGGGATGCGGAAGAACGGCGCCAGCCCGCCGCCATCGCCGAGTGCCGCGTTCACGTTGTCGATGCCGGCATCGATCTCCCATCGTATCTTGTCGTCCGAAATGCGGTCGAAGCGCAGCGGATGATCCTGGCTGTGCGAGCCGATCGTGTGTCCCTCGTCGTGAATGCGGCGCACCACGGCGGGATAGGCCTTCGCCATTTCGCCTACCAGGAAAAACACCGCCTTCACGCACTGCGAGGCGAGGATATCGAGGACCTGGGTGGTCTTGGGCGGTAGCGGGCCGTCATCGAAGGTCAGCACGACCTCATGATCGTCGAGCGGCAGCGTCCGCTGATAATTCAGCGTGCCGACGCGCTGATAGTCGCTCGGGTCGATGGTGATCACGCGGCTGGTGCCGATGGCGTCGGGATGTTCTGGGCAGTCTTGCGCACGCGCGGCCGTCGCGGCGCCAAGCGTGACGCCGGCCAGTGCGCTCAAAACCGCAGCGTTCAAGATTGTCCGTGACTTATACATTTCCTCAGTCCCGGCCTACTCGATAGCCGCAAACCGCTGGTCCTTCAAAGTCGACCATACCCACCTCGTCCCTGAACCGCGCATTAACGGCCTGGGGCGCTGCCAAGGCCTGTTGATAAGTCAGGGAGTTAGCTGGGCTTTTCCTTACCGTTAATCATACGCCCCTAATCTGCCGTGTCAGGAATTCCAGGACGGGGCGTGGGTATGAAGGCCGCTGCGGCAGCCCGGGCATGGTGGGCGGCACTCCGGCGGCGCACGCCCGATTCGAGGGCTCAAGCGGCGCTGCGCGCGGCTGCCTCGCACCTGTCGTCCTATGTGCTGATGGCGCTCGCGGTGGCGATGCTGGCCTGTGCCGTGGCCGGCTTTGCCGTCACGGTACGGGAGGATCAGCGGCTCGCCGCCGAGCGGCATGCGGCGCTCGAATTGGCGCTCGACGAGGTGCGCGGCGTGTTCGGCGACAGCGACGGTTTCGACGATTCGAGGCTGCCGCTGGTGGCGCGGCTCGCGGGCCTGAAGGATTTGCGCTTCGACACCGACGAGGACAGCACCGGCGGGCGCGAAGCGCAGTCGCTGCACGACGCGCGCGGGCGCATCGTCGGCTGGTTCAGCTGGGCGGCCGACCGCTCGCTGATCCGCGCCGAGATCTGGCTGTGGGGTCTGATCGGCGCTGTTGGGGCCGCGCTCGGCGCCTGCGCCTTTCTCGCCGCGGGTTTGATCCAGCGGCTGGCGCGCTTGCTCGCGTCGAGCCTCAAAACCATCCGCAAGCTGACCCGCGAGGATGCGCTGACCGGCTTGCCCAACCACCGGGTGATGCTGGAAAGCCTCGAGCGGGCGCTGGCGCGGCGCAGCTCTGGCGTCGTCGTACTGGCTCTCGTCGATATCGAGGGCTTTCGCGAGGTCAACGACACTCACGGCCGCGCCGGCGGCGATGCGCTGTTAAAGAGCATTGCCGAGCGCCTGCAGACGGGCCTGCCTGCTGGCGCCCAGTTCGGCCGTTTCGACGACGACGAATTCGCCGTCATCGTGAGCAGCGAAGATGTGCAGACTGCAAACGCGCTCGCCGAGGCGTTGCGGGCGTCGTTGCAGCGGCCGATCTTCATGGAACAGAACTGGCAAATCAGCGCCGGTATCGGCATTGCGCAAGCGCCGGACGATGGCAGCACTGCCGAAGAGCTCAGCCGCCTCGCCGATCTCGCGTTGCGTGCCGCCAAGCGCGATGGCCGCGGCATGGTGCGGCGCTTCGAGCCCTATATCGAGACAGAATATTCCGAAGAGCGCTTCATCCGGCGGGAGCTTGAATCGGCGCTGTCCTCGGGCGGCCTCGACGTGCATTACCAGCCCGTGGTCGCCGCGGCCGGCGGCGCTATGATCGGGGTCGAGGCGCTGTTGCGCTGGACCCATCCGACGCGCGGCGCCATCGGACCGTCTGTGTTCATCCCGCTGGCCGAGAGTAGCGGCCTGATGCCCCAACTGGGCGAATTCGTGTTGCGCCGCGCGCTAACCGACGGCGTGCGCTGGCCGAACCTGACCGTGGCGGTGAACCTATCGCCGATCCAAATCCGCGACCGCAAGCTGGTCGATCTGGTCGCCGCCGTCATTGCCGAAAGCGGCATTGCGCCGTCGCGCGTCATCTTCGAAGTGACCGAAGGGGTTTTGATCGACGACCCGCAGGAGACCTTGCAACGGCTCGAAGCGTTACGCGCGCTCGGCGTCAGCATCGCGCTCGACGATTTCGGTACCGGCTATTCGAGCTTGAGCTACCTGCAAAAATTCCCGTTCAGCCAGATCAAGATCGACCGCGCCTTTGTCGGTTCGCTGGGCACCACCGGCCATGCCGGCGCCATCATCCAATCGATCGTCGCGCTCGGCCATGCGCTCGGCATGAATGTCTTGGCCGAAGGCGTCGAGACCGACGAGCAACGCGTGCTGCTGCGGCTCGCCGGCTGCGACGAGATGCAGGGCTTTCTGTTCGCAAAGCCGCGGCCGGCTGAGGCGATCGACAAGGTCGCGGTGCGGCCCGCCAATGGGCGCGCCGCCACCAAGCTTGCGGCCGGTTCGGCACGCTGACAGGCCGGCCGCCAGCGGCTACCTTATCGCCCTTCGCCTCGTGTGGCCGAGGCCACGGAGCGCCCGATGGTCCAGAACAGCTTTCCCGGTCTCGATTTCGGCCTCGGCAGCGATATCGACATGCTGCGCGACACGGTGCGGGCCTTCGCCCAGAACAAGATCGCGCCCTACGCCGCCGAGATCGACCGCTCCAACAGCTTTCCGCGGGAGCTGTGGCCGCAGCTCGGTGAGCTCGGGCTGCTCGGCGTCACGGTCGAGGAGGAATGGGGCGGGGCAGGGCTCGGCTATCTCGCCCATTGCGTCGCCATGGAGGAGATTTCGCGGGCCTGCGCCGCGGTCGGGCTGTCCTATGGCGCGCATTCGAACCTGTGCGTCAACCAGATCCGCCGCAACGGCAGCGACGACCAGCGGCGCCGTTATTTGCCAAAACTCATCTCCGGCGAGCATGTCGGCGCGCTGGCGATGTCGGAGTCCGGCTCGGGCTCTGACGTTGTCTCGATGCGCACCCGCGCCGACCGCAAGGGCGACCGCTACATTCTCAACGGCTCGAAAATGTGGATCACCAACGGGCCGCTCGCCGACACGCTGGTGGTCTATGCCAAGACCGACCGCACGGCGGGCGCCCGCGGCATCACCGCCTTCCTCGTCGAGAAGACGTTTCCGGGCTTTTCGACGGGCCAAAAGCTCGACAAGCTCGGCATGCGCGGCTCCGACACCAGCGAGATCGTGTTCCAGGACTGCGAGGTGCCGGAAGCCGACGTACTCGGCGTCGTCGGCAACGGCGTCAACATCCTGATGTCCGGCCTCGATTATGAGCGCGCGGTGCTGGCGGCAGGCCCGGTCGGCGTGATGCAGGCCTGCCTCGACCTGGTCATTCCTTATGTCCACCAGCGCAGCCAATTCGGCCAGCCGATCGGCCGCTTCCAGCTGATCCAGGCAAAACTCGCCGACATGTATGTGACGCTCAACGCATCGAAATCCTACGTCTATGCCGTGGCGCGCGCCTGCGACCGCGGCGAGACCACCCGCGAAGACGCCGCCGGCGCCATCCTTTATGCGGCCGAACGCGCCACCTGGATGGCGCTCGAAACCATCCAATGCCTCGGCGGCAACGGCTACATCAACGACTATCCAGCCGGCCGGCTGCTGCGCGACGCAAAACTCTACGAGATCGGCGCCGGCACCAGCGAAATCCGCCGCATGCTGATCGGGCGGGAGATTTTCGAGAAGACGCGGTAGCCCGCTCAGCCCAAGCGCCGGTCGAACTCCAGTACCGCATTGAGCAAGACCTGTGCACCCGCGGCGCATTCGTCAAAACTCGTCGACTCCGCTTCGTTGTGCGAAATGCCGCCGGCGCAGGGCACGAAGATCATGGTGGTGGGCGCGACGCGGGCGACATAGGCGGCGTCGTGGCCGGCGCCGGAGATCATGTCGCGCGATTGGAAGCCGGCTTTCTCAGCGCCGATGCGAACGCATTCGATCAGCTCCGGCGCGAACTTTACGGGGGGTGACTGCCAAATCCGCGTCTCGGTGTAGGTCAGATGCAATGGCGGCATGATTTCGGCCAGAGCGCCGCGGAATTTCGCCTCCATGGCGTCGAGAATTTTCTCGTCCGGATGGCGGAAATCGACGCTGAAGAAAACTTCGCCGGGAATGACATTGCGGCTGTTCGGCTTGTTCTCGATCAGGCCGACGGCGCCGACCGCGTCGGGCGCATGCTCGCGGGCGATGACGTCGATGCGCTCGATCATGCGCGCGGCGCCGAGCAGCGCATTTTTGCGCAAGGGCATCGGCGTCGTGCCGGTATGCGCCGCCTCGCCCGTCACGGTGACTTCGTACCAGCGGATGCCCTGCACACCCTGCACCGCGCCGATCATGCGGCCTTCGGCTTCGAGGATCGGGCCCTGCTCGATGTGCAGCTCGAACATCGCGGAAAATTTGCGCGCGCCGGCTTTTTCCTCGCCCTTGTAGCCGATGCGCACCAATTCATCGCCAAAAGTTTTGCCGTCGCGGTCGGTGCGCGCATAGGCGTAGTCGGGCGAAAACACGCCGGCAAAGACACCCGATGCCAGCATGGCCGGCGCGAAGCGCGCGCCCTCTTCGTTGGTCCAATTGACGATCTCGATCGGCGCGTTGGTCTCGTAGCCGGTTTCGTGCAGCGTGCGCATGGCCTCCAGGGCTGCGAGGACGCCAAGCACGCCGTCGAATTTTCCGCCGGTCGGCTGGGTGTCGAGATGCGAGCCCATGGCGATCGGAGGAAGATTGGGGTTTTTGCCCGTCCGGCGCGCGAACATGGTGCCGACTTCGTCGACCGCGACAGTGCAGCCGAGCGCCTCGCATTGCGCCTTGAACCAGTCGCGCACCGCCCGGTCGAGATCGGTCAGCGTCAGGCGGCAAATGCCGCCCTTCGCCGTCGCGCCGATCTGCGCCGTGTGCATCAGCGTATCCCAGAGCCGCTGGGCGTCGATTTGCAGGTTCTGCACGTCCGAACACTCCGGCTGCCGGTCGCGGGGCAGGGGGGCCATCTTCCCCGGAATTCAACCTTGAACCAAGAGTCATGCCGGACCGACACCTCTTGGGCGGTCACTGGAGGCGGGCGATGTTGGCGCGGGTGGTTTCGACGGCGCTTCTGATCGTGCTGGCCGCGGCGGTGAGTGCGCCCGCCCAGGCCCAAAGCCGAAAACCGATGGCGCAGGAGATTGCGGCGATCCGCGACTGCGCCGCCAAGGACAAGGAGGATCTGGATGTCGGCGAACAGCAATGCCTGTTCAAGTTGGTAGCAGAGCCCTGCATCGGCTCGTTCGGCAGCGCTTCCGATGGCAAGATGGCCGACTGCTATGCCATCGAGGGCACGATCTGGGACGGTCTCCTCAACGAGAACTATAAAAAGCTGCTCGCCACCCTCGACGACGCGCAGACCGGCAAAGCCCGCGCCATGCAGCGCGCCTGGATCGCCTATCGCGACAGCACCTGCGAATTCTATGACGATAAGATCCAAGGCACGATGTCGATCATGATGCATGCCGCCTGCAACACGCGGGAAACGGCGCGTCGCGCGATGCTGCTCGATTTCTTCAGCCGGCTGTGACCTTTCCTCGCAGCAATGCTAGGCCAGCGGCCGAGTAAGCCATTAAACCACTCGTTCGCTGAGGTGGTGGTACCGCCCGCGGCTTACTAACTCATTGAATCAACGACGAATCAGCTATGATACCGGGTGCCGGCAAACCCGGAGCGAGCGCCATGCTGCGCGTGCGACTAAAAGCCGACGGACGCCTGGTCGAAATCCTGCCCGATGGCAGCGAGCGGGCTATTCCGTCCGACCCGCGTTCCATCGCAACGGCGGCGCATCAGGCGGCGCGTTCGGTTGACTCGCACAGCGTCGATGCGACCTACGCCCGCAACGTGCGCGGACAGACCGGACTGACCCAGGCCGCCTTCGCCGCCCGTATCGGCGTGCCGGTCGAGACCGTGCGCAATTGGGAGCAAGGCAAGCGCTCGCCGCGCGGGCCGGCCCGCGCGCTGCTCAAGGTCATCGAGCAGGCCCCGGACGCCGCCTTTGCGGTGCTCGCCAAGGCGAATTCCCGCTAGCTGCGGAACGGCTGGTCATCGTCCGCATTGGACTGGCATTCATGCCGGTAATAGCCGATCCTTGGCCCCAAGGCGGACCTTAAGGAGCAGCGGATGGACGTGATCGAAGGTCATGGCGCCAAGATCCCGGTGATCGGGTTCGGCACCATGACGCTGAAGGACAATCTGTGCGTCGAGCTGGTCGAGGCGGCGCTGCATCTCGGCTACCGGCATCTCGACACCGCGCAGAACTACGGCAACGAACGCGAGGTCGGCGACGGCGTCCGTGCCTCCGGCGTGCCGCGCGAGGATATCTTCATCACTACAAAAGTTTGGTTCAACCGCCTCGCGCCGGGCGACCTCGAGCGCTCAGTCGATGAAAGCCTGGAGCGGCTCAAGCTGCCATGGGTCGATCTGTTGCTGATCCACTGGCCCAATGCGCAAATCCCCTTGGCCGGTTCGATCGACGCCTTATGCAAGGTCAAGCGGGCGGGGCTCGCCAAGCATATCGGGGTCGCCAACTTCACCGTCGCCATGCTCGACGAGGCGACGAAGGCGGCGAGCGAGCCGCTCGCGGCCTTGCAGATCGAAACCCATCCCTATCTCGACCAGACCAAGGTGTTGGCCGCGGCGCACCGGCTCGGCATGGCCGTGGTCGGCTATTGTCCGCTGGCGCGCGGCAAGGTGCCCGCCGACGCGGTGCTGCAACGCATCGGCCGCGCTCACAATAAATCGCCGGCGCAAGTGTCGCTGCGCTTTCTCGAGCAGGAGAAGATCATACCGATCCCGCGCACCTCGAAGCGCGAGCGGCTCGCGGAAAATCTCGGCAGCCTCGGATTCAAGCTGACGGACGCAGAAATGGCGGAAATCGGCATGCTGGCGCGGCCGGGCTCGCGCATCGTCAGCCCGCCGCAGGCGCCGCAATGGGATAGCTAGGCAAGCGAACGTGAGCGCGAGCGCACCGGTACCGATCATCGAGGCCAATGGAGCGCGGATTCCGCTGCTCGGGCTCGGCACCTGGGAATTGCGCGGCCGCACCTGCGCCCGCGTCGTCGAGCAGGCGCTGCGGCTCGGCTATCGCCATATCGATACCGCGGAGCTCTACGAAAACGAGCGCGAGGTCGGCGAAGGCTTCCGCGCCTCAGGCGCCAAGCGCAACGACGTGTTCGTGACCACGAAAATCTGGCCGAACCATTTCGCCCCGCGCGAGCTCGAGCGGGCGGCGCGCGATTGCCTGGTGCGGCTGCGGCTGAGCGAGGTCGATCTGTTGTTGCTGCACTGGCCCAATCCGCAAATCCCGTTGCCCGACACCATCGGCGCGCTGTGCAAGGTCAAGCGCGACGGGCTGGCGCGCCACATCGGCGTGTCCAACTTCACCGTGGCGCTCATCGACGCAGCGGTGGTGGCGGCGAGCGAACCCTTGGTGTGCGACCAGATCGAATGCCATCCGTTCCTCGACCAGTCGAAAGTGATCAAGGCGTGCCACGCCCGCGGCATGGCGGTGGTCGCCTATAGCCCGATCGCGCGCGGCGACGCGCGCGGCAACGAGCTGCTCGCCCGCATCGGCTCCGCGCACAAGAAAACCGCCGTGCAGGTCTGCCTGCGCTTTCTGGTGCAGCAGGACATCGTCGTCATCCCACGCACCAGCAAAGTGGAGCGGCTGTCGGAAAATGCGGCGATCTTCGATTTCGAGCTGAGCCGACAGGAAATGACGGAGATCGCCGCGCTATCGCATCCCGATGGCCGGCTCGTCGACTGGGCCTATTCTGGTCGGCCGAAGTGGGATTAGCTGTCGTCGTCCGCCAACGGGTCCGGCCCGTGGCCGGCCCGATGACAAGCTCCGGCGGACGACCCAGTAATCAGGTGCGCATTGGGTATGAAATCAGCGCTTGTGGATACTGGATGCCCGCCTTCGCGGGCATGACACTTTAGAACTCGACGTCGAGCTCCTCCAGCTCATCCGGCTCGACCTTGGCGGCGGCAA
>JBEKKM010000175.1:0-10088 GCA_050010715.1 Xanthobacteraceae bacterium
CATTCCTTGCGGTGACGGCGCCGCTGGTTGCGGCAGGCGCGCCGATGAACCGCGTCGGCTTCATCGGCAATGTCGTCGGCGCGCTGAAGGTCGAGATCGTCGGCCATCGGCGCTCGATCGAAAAGGCGGCCTTGATCAAGGGCATTACGGGCCTACTCAAATAATATCGGAGCCTGAAGACATGCGGGAATTGCTGGATCGGTGGATCGTCTCTTTGGCCAACGCCATGCGCGCCGCCGAAGTGACCGATCAGACGTCGAAGAAGCTGACGCTCGAATCGGGCTGCGAGTGGGTGCGCAAGGCCGCCCACGAGGCGCACAATGCCGGCAACAAGATCATTTTCATCGGCAACGGCGGCAGCGCCGGCATCGCCAGCCACCTGGCCATCGATTTTTCCAAGAACGGCGGGCTTCGTGCGCTCGCCTTCAACGATCCTTCCGCGCTCACCTGCCTCGGCAACGACCTCGGCTACGAGAACGTGTTCGCCAAGCAGCTCGAATTCCATGCCCGGCCGGGCGACCTGCTGATCGCGATTTCGAGCTCCGGCATGTCGCCGAACATCCTCGGCGCGGTGAAGGAAGCGCGAGCCCGCGGCTGCAAAGTCGTGACCTATTCGGGGTTTGGCGAAGGCAACGCGTTGCGGCGCACCGGCGACGTGAACTTTTATGTCCGCGGCCAGGACAAGGAATACGGCTTCGTCGAGGTCGCACATCTGGCGCTGTGCCATGCCGTGCTCGACATCGACATGGGTTGGGGAACGAGCTGGGGCACCGGCTTGGCAAAGAACCCAAAAACCGCCAAGGCGCCGGCCGCATAATTACTAAGGGACATTGGAAAGCGTGATGGCTAATCGGTTTAAGCGTGTCCTCGTAACCGGCGGGGCTGGTTACGTCGGTTCTAACCTCGTGCCCAAACTGCTCAACGCCGGCTATGAGGTCGCCGTTCTCGATCTCTTTATCTACGGCGAGGTTTTTGCCGGCGTCGACGACGTTGCGAAGCTCATCCAGGTCAAGGGCGATCTGCGCAATGCGGCCGATGTGCGCAAGGCACTTGCCGGCTGCGACGCCGTGATCCATCTCGCCTGCATTTCCAACGATCCGTCCTTCGATCTCAATCCGGAACTCGGCAGGTCGATCAATTTCGATTGCTTCCGGCCGTTGGTGAAGGCGAGCAAGGACTCAGGCGTTAAGCGCTTCATCTATGCGTCATCGTCCTCGGTCTACGGCATCAAGGACGAGCCCAACGTCACCGAAGATCTGCCGCTCAAGCCGCTCACCGACTATTCCAAGTACAAAGCCATGTGCGAGGATGTCTTGGAGGAAGAGCGCGAGCCCGGCTTCGTCGCCGTCACGCTGCGCCCGGCAACGGTGTGCGGTTACGCGCCACGGCTGCGGCTTGATCTCACCGTCAACATCCTCACCAATCACGCCATCAATAACGGCCGGATCACGGTGTTCGGCGGCGAACAGTTGCGTCCCAATCTCCACGTCGAGGACATGACCGACCTCTACCTGATGCTGCTCGAACAGTCGGATGAGGCGATAAACGGCAAAACCTGGAACGCCGGCTATCACAACCTCAAAGTCCGCACCATCGCCGACATGGTACGCGAAGAGGTTGGACAGAAGGTCGACATCGTCGTCACGCCGAGCGACGACCATCGCTCCTACCACGTCTCGTCGGAGAAAATCCGGCGCGACCTAGGCTTTGTCGCCGGCCGCACAGTCAAGGACGCCATCGTCGATCTAAAAACGGCATTTCTCGCCGGCAAGGTGCCAAATTCCATGTCCGACGACCGCTACTACAACATCAAGCGGATGCAAGCGCTCAAGCTGAGATGAACAAGGTAGAGTTGCTGCCGCCTGATTTTCGAGCCGGCGGCAGTCCGGTAAGGACGCATGAGCTGCGCTCACCGCCCAAAGCGGTGAGGCTTCTGCTTTGCGCCTGGGGCTACAGCTATGTCCGACAGTTCCTTGAATATAGTTTGCCGACGATGCTCGCGCCGGGCAACATTCCCGCTCTCGCTGCAGCATTGCCAACCGAATTTGTCATCCTGACCAGCGTTGATGATGAATCCTTCATCAGCGAGCACCCTGCGTTTAAGCGCCTCGCCTCCATCTGCACAACAAGAATCCATACGATTGATCATCTCATCAGCGACGGCAACTATTCCACAACGATCACGCTCGCTTATACCGAAGCAGTGCGCGAACTTGGCGAGGCGATGATCGATACATGTTTCATGTTTCTGGTGTCGGATTATATCCTGGCCGATGGTTCCTTTGCGAATGTTCTCAAGCGCGTGCAACAGGGTACGAGCGCGGTCGTGGCCGGCAATATGCAGGTCACGCGCGAATCTGCATTGCCCTGGCTGCAGGAACGGCTCGTTGGCAACGAGCTTTCGCTGTCGCTACAACCGCGCGAGCTGATGCAATGGGCGCTCACCAACCTGCATCCATTGGTTCTGGCCAACATGGTCAATCTGCCGTTCAGCCACAATACCGACAGCAATCGTCTATTCTGGCGGATTGACGGCAATACCATTCTCGGACGCTTCTATCTCCTGCACATGCTCTGCGTGCGCCCGGAGGTCACGGATTTTATCATCGGATCGTCCTGCGATTATTCGTTCATACCCGAGATGTGCCCGTCCGGAAACGTCGACATTATTACGGATTCCGATGAGTATCTCGTCATCGAGATGCAAACGCGAGATCACGAGTCAAAATTTCTGCGTCCTGGTCCGTTCGAGGTGCCCGAGCTCGTCAAGAGTTTGAGCGAATGGACGACAAGCGTCCACCGAGACAACGCCAATCACTCGCTATTCTTTCATGCCGAGGAACTTCCGAATGAAATCGATCGCAGTATCAATGAGGCTGACGCGTTCGTTTCCGATATAGCGAAGAATCTCAGCCGCAAGCCGCAGCCGCATCGTGGCCATCCTTATTGGCGCGGCGCCATGGCGGCATTTTACGAGGTCGGCGGCCGTAAGCTCAACGAAGAAGAGTGGTATTACGCGCTCGGCCTGCCCGAAATTCCCAATGGATTGACCAATTGGTTGATGTGGCATTCCAAGTTTGCCCTCATGGGCAGGCCGCCGCACGTAATGCCGTGGCATCCGGCTTGGCCAGATTTTCGTACCGTATTCCGCGAGATCGATAGTTTCTTCACCGATCCGGAAACACGACTGTTGTTGGTATCAAATGAGCCTACTGCATTCAGCGTGGCGCTTGCCGACAGCGGCGAGCGAACGCGTCGACTGCGTTGCCGCCCATTCCTGCGAAACCCGCCCGAACGGTATTCACAATTACATGGAAAATTTGATCTGTGCCTTCTTGAACTCAGTGAAACCGATATGGAGGATGGCGGTGAGTTGACGGATCGAATTGTTCCCCTCCTGAAGAAGGGTGGCCGCATCGTCCTCTTTGTCCAGAACAATCGCGTGATCGATGACGCCGGCGTTTTTGGTCACAGTGTTTCGTTCCAAAGCTCGCGATTCATACGCTCGGCCGCTGTGCCGACGGAAATTCATTATGTCCCATCAAACGTCGCGCGACGGCGGGGCCGTGTCGGCATGTCGAGATTGCGCCGGCTCATGAACAAAGGATTCTGGCTCACCGCTCCGCTGACATCGGTTGGGGCAGGTTTTTTTCTGTTGTGCTCGTTCGTCGGCAATCTGGATGCTTGGCGATCCACACGGCGCGTTGCCGGCCGCGGTCACCTGTCAAGTTTCGTAATGCGATTGACCGTGGACGCACCTGAATTGGGCAAGTCTGACGCTCTTCGGTTATCCGCCAGAGCGCGCGCGCGGCGGGAAGGGCTGGCGAATGCGGGCGGCGCGATACCACGCGCTGTGGCCAACGAAACTCGTGAACCGCAATACAATCGTTGCCTCGAATTGCGAGACACTATCGGTCTAACGTCGCTTGGTCTTATGACCAATCAGATCTGGCATGACGATCCGCGCCGCCTTACGTTTCTGCTGGCGCGCTATAAATTCGTAGCCAAGATGCTGGCGGGGTGCCGCAACGCCGGCGAGGTCGGCTGTGGTGACGCTTTCGGTACGCGCGTGGTCTTGCAGGCGGTGCCGGACGTTACCGTCTACGATTTCGATCAGTTGTTCATCCAGGATATTCGCACGCGCTTCGACGAGAAATGGCCACTCAAGGCCGAGGTCCACGACATCGTCGCCGGCCCGCTACCACGAAAGCACGAAGCGCTGTTTAGCCTTGACGTCATCGAGCACATCGCGCCGCATAACGAGCACGACTACTTGGCCAATCTCTGTGAGTCTCTTGCGGAGAATGGCATGCTGATCATCGGCACGCCGTCACTTGAGTCGCAGGCTTACGCCTCGCCGCCGAGTAAGGTCGGCCACATCAATTGCAAAACCGCAAGCCAGCTCAAAGCTCTTCTCGAATATTACTTCGAGCACGTCTTCATATTTTCCATGAACGACGAAGTCGTTCACACCGGATTTTCGCCTATGGCACACTATTTATTTGCCATGTGCACATCATCCAAGTGGGAAGCACTGGGCGTCCTAAAGCGGTCGAGCGGTGAATCTCGCGAATTTGCAATCTGCGAGGCGCGCGACGGGTCTGGATACTATGTGCGCGTGACGCACCCCAACACCGAACCCCAACGTGTGGAAGGCTTTGCGACTGTTGCGGATGCGGCCCGTTGGATCGGCACTCAGGCGCTGGATTGGTCTAAAGCCGAGCGTCCGGAATTCTGACCTGCTGTTGGAGAAATTCGCAAGCATTGCCATGAGATCAAGTTTGCGAATTGGAATAGATTTTGACAACACGATCATCGCTTACGACGAGGTATTTTGTATCGCCGCCAAAGCGCGTGGACTGATCGATCCCGAGTTTTCCGGCAGCAAGCAGGCGGTGCGCGACGCGATACGGCTTTTGCCGGACGGCGAACTGGCCTGGCAGCGCCTACAAGGACAAGTCTACGGCAAGGGAATCGGCGGAGCGAAATTGGTCGCGGGCGTTGAAACGTTTCTACGCCGTTGCCGTACTGAGGGCTGTGTGGTTGCCATCGTGAGCCACAAGACCGAATACGGCCACTTCGATCCCGATCGCGTGAACTTGCGCCAAGCGGCGCTCGACTGGATGGCCGGGCAGGGGCTCGTTGGCGGCGATCGCGGTATCGCCTTGGCGGACGTTTATTTCGAAAGTACGCGGGCCGAAAAACTTGCGCGGATCGCGGCGCTGTCGTTGACCCACTTCATCGACGATCTCGAGGAAGTGCTGACCGACCCCGATTTCCCTCCGAACATCGAACGCATTCTATTCGCCGACGGCGCGCAGCCGGCGTCGGCGTCATACACCAGCTGTTCGACCTGGCGCGACATCGAGCGGCAGGTTTTCGGTGGAGCAGGTCCTTGAGCCCGATCGACGACGGCGCGCTCGCCGAAGCCGCCGAAGTGGCGCGTGCGCTGGTCGGCGATGCCGTCGCGGTGAGCCGGCTCGTCACCGGCGGCCGCAATAGCCGCATCTGGCGCGTAGCAAGTGGCGAACGGGCGTTTGCGCTCAAGCAATATCCGTCACGTAAGGCCGACCCGCGGGATCGGCTCGCCACCGAGGTCGGCGCGCTGCGGCTGATGGAGCGCCATGGCATCGACACGGTGCCGCGCGTGCTCGGCGTTGACGGCGCGCATGGCTATGCGCTTTTGAGCTGGATCGACGGCCGTGACGTTAACGACGTGACCGATTCCGATATCGACGCGGCGATCGTTTTCCTCACTGCGATCCATGGCCTGCGCGCGGCGCCCTGGGCCGCCGAACAGCCGCCGGCAGCCGAAGCTTGCCTCAGCGGACGCGAGATCGAACGGCAGATTCAGGGACGCTTGGCGCGTCTGCGTGACACTGCCCGCGACGAGCATGAACTGATTGATTTTGTTGATAATTCTGTCGCACAGCGGCTCGCCGCCGAGAGCCCCAAGGCGCGTCGGGCGGCGACGGCGGCCGGCCTTGCTTTTGACGCCGAACTCCCGCAGGAATGGCGCAGCCTCGTTCCGTCCGATTTTGGCTTCCACAACAGCTTGCGACGGCCGGACGGGTCGTTGGCGTTCCTCGATTTCGAGTATTTTGGCTGGGACGATCCTGTGAAGCTCACCGCCGATATTGCGTTGCATCCGGGCCGGTCACTCGATCCGCCGCAACGAAAACGCTTCCGCCAAGCAGCGACGCGGCTTTACGGCGGCGATCCGGCTTTCGCCAGCCGGTTGTCGGCTTATCTGCCGTTGTTCGGATTGCGCTGGGTGCTCATCCTGCTCAACGAATTCATTCCCGAGCGCTGGCAGCGGCGCGTGCTCGCCGGCGAGACCGGCAGCTGGAGCGACGTCAAGGCGCGGCAGCTCGCGCAGGCGCGCGCGTTCCTCGATGCGCTTGCCGGAAAGCTGGAGGCTTAAGCGATGGCAGCTCAGGCCGCGCCGGCGCTCAATCTCGCGACGCCACCGCTCGACGAGCGTTCGAAACATCTGCGCCGGCTCGCGGTGCGCACGCTGCACGGCGGCGAGCGCGGCCATGTCGGTTCCTCGATGTCGCTCATCGAGATCATGCGCGTGCTCTACGACGACGTGCTGCGCTATCGCGCCACCGAGCCGAAATGGCCGGGGCGCGACCGCATGATCCTGAGCAAGGGCCATGGCTGCATCGCGCAATATGTCATGCTCGCCGAAAAAGGGTTCATTCCCTACGAGACCCTCGACACCTTCTGCCGCCGCGATTCCATTCTCGGCGGCCATCCGGAAGCGGCGAAAATTCCCGGTGTCGAGGCTTCGACCGGCGCGCTCGGCCATGGTCTTTCCTACGGCGTCGGCATGGCGCTGGCGGCGCGCATCGAGAAGCGCGATACTCGCATCATCGTGGTCATGGGCGACGGCGAGATCAACGAAGGGTCGGTGTGGGAGGCGGCGCTGTGCGCCGGCAAGCACAAGCTCAACAACCTCACTGCCGTCATCGACTATAACAAGATCCAGTCGGCCGGCCCGACCCGCGAAATCCAGGACCTTGAGCCGCTGCTCGACAAGTGGCGCGCATTCAATTTCGCGGCGGTCGAAGTCGACGGCCACGACGTCGAAGCCTTGCGCGAGGTTTTCCATCGTCTGCCGCTCGCCGCCGACCGGCCGAGCGCCATCATCTGCCATACCGTCAAGGGCAAAGGCATCGCGTTCGCCGAGAACGATGCCAATTGGCACCACAAGTCGAAGATCGCCAACGACGTGGTGGCAAAACTCTACGCCGCGCTGGAGTAACGCATGCGTCAGACCTGCCTCAACATGGTCTACGACCTCGCCAAGCGCGACAAGCGCGTGCTGTTTATCGGTTCCGATCTCAGCCCCGGGCTGCTTGGCGACATGAAGAAAGAGATGCCCGAGCGCTGGTACATGGAGGGCATCACCGAGGCGAACGTCATCGGCATGGCGGCGGGCTTTGCCATGGAAGGCTACATTCCTTACGTCAACACCATCGCGACCTTCATCACGCGACGCTGCTATGAGCAGGTGGCGGTCGATCTTTGTCTGCATGATCTCCCGGTGCGGCTCATCGGCAATGGCGGCGGCCTGGTCTACGCGCCGCTCGGGCCGACACATTTGGCGATCGAAGACATCGCCATCATGCGCGCACTGCCGAACATGACGGTGACGGCGGTATGCGACGCCAAGGAGATGGTGCGGCTTATGAACTGTACGCTCGATTGGCCGAACCCGATCTATATCCGTCTCGCCAAGGGCGGCGATCCAATCGTCAGCCGCGACGAAAACGGTTTTGCCATCGGCAAGGCGATCCCGATGCGACGGGCGCGCTCACGGCGCGCGATCGTGCTGCTGGCGACCGGCGTGATGACCACCAACTGCCTCGCCGCCGCCGATCTATTGGCGAAAGACGGCCACGACGTTTCGGTCGTGCATTTCCACACCGTCAAGCCGCTCGACGAGGAGGCTGTGCTGGAATTCGCCCGTGACGCCGAGCTGGTCGCGACCGTCGAGGAAGGCACGATGATCGGCGGCTTCGGCAGCGCGGTGACCGACGTTCTGGTCGAGAAACTCGGTTCAAGCCTGCCGGCGCTCGTTCGCATCGGTCTGCCGGATGCCTTCCCGCACAAATACGGTCTGCAGGAAGAGCTGTTCGAGGTCTACGGACTGGCTCCCGCCCAAATTGCCGCGCGGGTCTCCAAGTTGCTGAAAGTAAAGGATAAAGTAGCCTGACGCGACGGCCGCCCGCGGCCGGGGGCAGGCGAAATTGACGGCCATGACGAAGAGCTGATGGATGTTCCTCATCGTCGGCGGTGACTCCGAAATCGGCGCGGCGGCCTATCGCGCGATGAAGGCGCAAGGCTTAAGCGTCGCGGCGACGACGCGGCGCGGCGATCGCATCGCGTCCGACCAGCCGTTTCTCGATCTTGCCGCGCCGCTCGACGACTGGGAACCGCCGGCGGGGACGCAAGCCGTGTGCCTCTGCGCCGCCATCGCGCGCCTTGTCGCTTGCGCCGATGACCCGATAGCCTCCGCGCATATCAACGTGGTGCAGACCCTGGCGCTCGTCGAGAAGTGTTTGGCGCGCGGCATCGCGGTCCTGTTCCTCTCCACCAATCAGGTATTCGACGGCCGCACGCCCCGTGAGCGGGCCGACGCGCCGCATTCACCGGTGAGCGAATACGGCCGCCAGAAGGCGCGCGCCGAGACGGCGCTGCTGCGTCAGCTGGAAAACGGCGCGCCGGTTGCCATCTTGCGTCTCGCCAAGGTGGTGTCCGACACCATGCCGCTGATCGGCGGCTGGATCAAAGACCTCACCGCGGCAAAGCCGATCCGCGTTTTCAACGACCTTAGGCTGGCGCCGACGCCGATCGATCAGGTCTGCACCGCGATCGCCGCCTTGCTGCAAGACCGCGCGCGAGGCATCTTTCAGCTCACCGGACCGCGCGATGTCAGCTATGCCGATATCGGCGGCTTCCTCGCGGCCTATCTCGGTGCCGATCAAAGACTCGTCAACCAAACAAGCGCACGCGCCGCCGGGCTGCCGGAGGGCTCGACGCCGCAAAATACCACTCTTGATTCAAGCCTGTTGGGCGTGCATTACGGACTCGAAGTGCCCGACGTGTGGAACGTTGTCGAGCGGGTGGCGGCGAACACAAGCGACAAGGTGGCGAGCCCCACTCATGCCTGAGACCACCGAGCAGACATCGCTCTCCCGAACGCTGCGCAATGCGATTCGCTTCAAGATAAGAACCAAGAAGTTCGCGGCACGGATTTTTGATCTGGTCTTGTACGGAGTCGTCAGGCCGTATCATCAGAGCGTGTTCTGGGGCGATCGGCTGCTCACTTTGGACAAGACGGCCGGATTTCTCGGCGAGCCGGGCTTCGCGGCGGCGTTGGCCCAGGCCGACAGCTCCACCGGCGAAAATCAATACCGGTCGCCGCAGGGCATTTCCTGGCGCTACAACACGCTGATCTGGGCGGCGCGGACCTGCATGGCGGTACCGGGCGACTTTATGGAGTGCGGCGTATACCGAGGTGATATGACGTGGATGATCACCGAAATGGTCGATCTGCGCCGCGCCCGCAAGAAGTTCTACATCTACGACACGTTCACCGGGGTCGTGCCGCAATATTCGTCCGCGGCCGACTTCCCCGGCGCGCCGCAATATCTCGAGCACATCGACAAGGGCTATCGGGCCGCGGATATCGAAAGTTACGTGCGCAATCGTTTCCGCAACAAGGATTACGTCGTCGTAACCAAGGGCATCGTACCGGACGTTTTGCATGAAATTGCGCCGGAGCGGATCGCATTTCTGCACTTGGACCTGAATTCACCCCGCGCCGAGACCGGGGCGCTCGAGGTCTTGCTTGATCGAGTCTCGCCCGGCGGCATCATCATTTTCGACGACTACGGCTGGAAGCATTTTCAAAATCACAAAGAGGCCGCCGACCGGTTCATGGCGGAACGCGGCCAGGTCATTATGGAACTGCCGACTGGGCAAGGTTTGATGATCAAGCGATAGTGGTGTTTAGTCGCGGCCGCGACGTTGAGCGTGCGCCCCCGTCGCGATGCGTGATGGATGTCGATGTTGGA
>JBEKKM010000176.1:0-10003 GCA_050010715.1 Xanthobacteraceae bacterium
GGAAGGCTCGACTGGCTGGATGATGATGAGGAATGCGCCGGCGAGCGACGCCGTGGCGATCGAAATGCCAAACGCGATGCGCTTGATGCGGATCGGATCGATCGCCATCAGCCGCAGCGCCAGCTGATCTTGCGCCACCGCCATGATGGCGCGGCCGATAAAGGTACGCGTGAGCACGAGCTGCAGCGCGGCGATCAGCAACAGCGACACCACGCACGGCACCAGCATGCGCAGTGGCATGTCGAGCACGCCGACATGCCAGGTCGGCCCGATATAGGGCGCTTCGACGTAGCGGTAATCGACGCCGAAATAGAGCACGAGGGAGACTTCGGTGATGAAAAGCAGGCCGAAGAAGAAGGCGAGCCCGCGCAGCGATTCCTGGCCGCGCTTCTCGAACGACACGTAATAGATCTGATAAATGCCGGCGCCGAGCACGTAGAACGCCGGCGTCGCGATGATTGCGGTGAGAATCGGATCGATGCCCAGCGTCGAGTTGACGATATAGGCGACGTAGGAGCCGAGAATGATGAAGGCGGGGTGCGCGATGTTGACGATGTCGAGAATGCCGAACGACAGCGACACGCCCGACGTGACGGCGGCATAGAAGCCGCCGATCAGGATGCCGGAAACGACGGCATTGATGAGCAGATCGAACGAAAAAATCATTGCGCCGCCACTCCGCCCCACATGAAGGCGCAGGACGTCCCCCCGTTTGGCTATTATCACCTCTCCCGCTTCGCGGGAGAGGGCATTTCGCGTGAGCGTTGTTACGCCGCAGCGCGGACCTTATCGGGCACGGCGAGCGGCTTATTGGCGCTGTTGAGGAACTCGATGGTCATGAAGACCATCTCCTTGTCGCCGAGATTTTCCAGGTCGTGGACCTTGAATTCGCCCGACCCATAGGTCTCGTGGCGGGTCTCGCCGGGCCGGTAGGTGTATTCGACGGTGGTGCCGTCGTGGATGTGCTGGCGGCCGCGGCCGCCGGAGACCGAGGTCCAGAAGTAGTCGAGCACGTGGCGGTGGAAGCCCACTCGCTCGCCCGGCGCCAGCCGGATGATCCAGACCCGGACCTTGTTGTCCTCCGAAAGCAGCGTTGTGCCGACGCAGCCGTTATTGTTTTGCTTCTCGCGCTCGAATTCAGCGGCAATCGCCGGCGGCCAAGCCGAGGTGTCGGCGCGGTCCGTCTTCTTATCCAGCATTGTCAGGGCCATAGCGTTCCTCCGGGGAATGTTGTCACAATATAGAAAACCTTTGCGGCTTGGGAAATAGGATTCAAGGAAAAGCGGGAATCATGGCGAGGCAACGCCGCGCGCTGGTCATCGGCGGCTCGATGAGCGGGCTTTTGGCCGGCATCATGCTCAACCGGCGCGGCTGGGACGTCGATATTTTCGAGCGGGTCGGCAGCGAGCTCTCCGGCCGCGGCGCCGGCATCGTGGCGCAGGCCGAATTGATCGCGCGGCTCAACGCGCTCGGACTCGATACCCGCGATCTCGGCGTGGCGATGACCACGCGGCAAATCCTCGACCGCGACGGCCGTGTGACCGCCACCATCGCCTGCCCGCAGGTGCTGACCGCCTGGGAGCGCGTCTACCGGGTGCTGCGGGATGCGTTCCCGCCGCAGCGTTACCATCGCGGCCTCGGATTGAGCGGATTCCAGCAAAGCGGGCAGAGTGTACGCGCGCAATTGAGCGACGGCCGCACGGTGGACGCCGACGTTCTCCTCGGCGCCGACGGCCTGCGTTCGACGGTGCGGCAGCAATGTCTGCCCGATGTCGCGCCGCTCTATGCCGGCTATGTGGCGTGGCGCGCGCTGTTGCCGGAAAGCGCGATCCCGCCGGAAATCCATCGCGAGCTGTTCGAACTGATGACGTTCTGCCTGCCGCCCGGCGAGCAATGTCTCGGCTATCCGGTCGCCGGACCCGACAACGAGCTGCGCCTCGGTCAGCGCCGTTACAATGTGGTGTGGTACCGGCCTGCGGATGAGGTGAAAGAGCTGCCGTGGCTGCTCACCGACGATAAAGGCGTCACGCATTCGATCTCGATCCCGCCGCCGCTGATCCGCCGCGATCCGATCGCGGCGATGCGCGCGGCCGCCGAACGCTTGCTGGCGCCGCAGTTCCGCGCCATCGTCCGCCTGATCGACGAGCCGATCCTGCAGCCGATCTACGATTTGGAAAGCCCGCGGCTCGCTTTCGGCCGGGTCGCCATTCTCGGCGACGCCGCCTTCGTGGCGCGGCCCCATGTCGCCGCCGGCGTCTCCAAGGCCGCCGACGATGCGGCGGCGCTTGCGCAGGCGCTTGACGGCGACGATGTCGAAGCCGCGCTGCGTCGTTTCGAGGCCGAGCGCTTGCCGCAGGGACGAAAGATCATCGAGCGCGCGCGCCACCTCGGCGCCTATTTGCAGGCGACGCAAACGGCCGAAGAGCGCGCCCGCTCCGCGCGCCACAGCATTCCGGAAGCGGTGCTCGCCGAGACCGCGGTGTTGGATTTTTTGTACGGCTGATGCGCGCGCCTAATGCGCCTCGCCGGAGAAGTTTTGCGCCACGCGGGACTGCGCCACCTTGGCGCGCCGCATCGTCTCCGGCGTATTGCGGCTCCTTCCGACGAAGCGCGGCACGCCGGCCGTGATCACTGCGCCGACGCCCATGATGTCGCCGTTCTTCAAGGCCGACAGCGCGTCGTTCTGCGAGCCGCCGAGGCAGGCATCGACCAGGACGACGTCGGCGTCGCTGCCGGCTGCAATGACTCCACTGTTCAGCCGGTAGACCTTGGCGTTGTTGCCGGTCGCCATCGCCACTGCGATTTCGGGCTCGACATTCGCCAGCGCAGCGAGATGGCTCATGGTGTAGAGCATGCCGAGCGGCATCACGCCGCTGCCGGTCGGCGTGTCGGTGGCGATGAGCAGCCGCTGCTCCTGGCCGGCTTCTCTCAACAACTTCGCGACCAGCAACGTGGTGCGCAGATTGCCTGCGGTGCAGACCTGCATCGCAATGTCGCTCTCATTGACCAAACGCGGGAAGTCAGCGTCGGGCATGGCGATCGGTCCGCCGTTGACGTGATACGACACGTCCGGCTGCATCTTGAGGACATGATCGGCCCAGATCCCGGTCGAGCCCGGGATCGACGAGCCGCCGGTATGCACCATGGTCACCAGGCCGTGGCGTTTCGCCATCGCCACGTAAGGCGCGTAGTCGTAGGGCGTGGCGAAAGCGCCAAAGCCGGCTTTCGCCAGCCACACGCCGTGCCCGGCAAGCTCGGCGAAATCGGCCTCGACTAGGCCCGGCTCCAAGATGACCGAGCCGGCATGAACGCGCATGCCGCCCGGGCGATAATGCTCGAACGATTTTCGTGCCGCGATCGCCAATGCCTTGACGCCGGCGGGATCGCGCGGCCGGCCGGGCACGTGCACCTCGGACGCGCTGATGCAGGTGGTGACGCCGCCGTGGATATAGCTCTCGAGAAAGCCGACAGTCTTCTGTCGCGGCGTGTAATCTCCGAACGTGATGTGGACGTGGGAATCGATCAGGCCGGGCATGGCCATCATGCCGCCGGCATCAATGGCGACCTCGCAATCGGCAGCGTCGCCGCCAGTGCCGACCGAAACGATCTTGGCGTCGTCGAGGACGATGGTGTCGCCGGTCGCGATGGGCGCGGCGATATCGCCGGAGAGAATTTTCGCGATATTGAAGATCGCAACTTTCACGGGCGGCAGATCCTTTGCGGAGAATATGAATAGTCGCTACTGTCAGACAACCTGTCAAACAGCTGCGCACGTCCGACAACGGCTATGAGCGACATTCGCCGAGTGCTGGTGGTCGGAGGCGGTGTCGGCGGCTTGACGGCGGCCACGGCTTTTGCGCGGCGCGGCGTCGAGGTTTTGCTCATCGAGCGCCGCCCGGCCTTCGATGTGCCGGGCGTGGGCCTAGGCCAACCGGCAAACGCATTGCGCATCTACGATGCGCTCGGCCTTTTGCCGGAAATCCTGGCGTCGGGATTCGCCTACGACCGGATGTCCATTTTTGATCCGAGCCGGGAGCTGATCGTCGAGCACAAATTCCTGCTCGGCGACGCGAGAGTGCCGGCCTTCTGCGCGCTGTCGCGTCTGCGCCTGCACGAAATCGTGCTGGCGGCCGCCGAGCGTGCCGGGGTCGCGGTGCGCACCGGCGTTACAGTCAGCGAAATCCACGACGAAAAAGACTGCGTGGCGGTGGCGTTCTCGGATGGCCGCCGCGACTCCTTCGACCTTTTGGCCGGCTTCGACGGCATACGCTCGGCGACGCGGCAGTATTTGTTCGGAACAGCGTTTGTGCCGCGGCCGTCGGGTTGCGGCGCCTGGCGCGTGCAGGTGCCGCGGCCGCAATACGTGCGCGGCATGGAATTCCTGCAAGGCGTCGGCAGCAAGACCGGCGCCATGCCGCTCAGCGATAATCTCATGTACGTCTTCCACATCCGCCCCGAGACGCCTGACGTCATTTTCAAGCGTGAGGATTTTGCGGATTTGTTCAAAGCGCGTCTGGCGCAATATGGCAGCTACGTCGCCGCAGTCGCGGCTTCGCTCGATGCCAATTCCGACATCGTGTTCAGCCCGATCGAGCCGATATTGGTGCCGTGGCCGTGGTTTCGCGGCCGCGTCGTCATTGGCGGCGATGCCGCGCACACCTCGCCGCCGCATCTGACCCAGGGCGCGGCGATGGCCGCGGAGGACGGCTGGGTACTTGCGCGCGAATTGGTCGCCGGCGACGGCACGATCGAGGCGCGGCTGCTGCGGTATTCGCAGATGCGTTATGCACGCAGCGCCTTCGTATTTGCTTTCTCGTATCAATGGATGCTGGACGAGCAATCAATCCGCACGCCGGCCGATCTGGCCGCAGCGCGGACAGAGCTGGCGACAAACGCGTCGACGCGCATCGCCGCCAGCGATCGCATCCTCAACAGCCCGGTGATTTGATCATTATTGGCGCGTAGCGCCTCACACGTGCTGGCCGCCGTTGATATGGATCTCGGCGCCGTTGACGTAGGACGCCATCTCCGAGCACAGCACGTAGATGATCTTCGCCACTTCGTCGGGCGTGCCGAGACGATGCATCGGAATGTTCTCGACGATTTTTTCCGTACCCGGCGACAGCATCGCGGTGTCGATCTCCCCCGGCGCGATGGCATTGACGCGGATGCCGAGCGGGCCGAAATCGGCCGCCATCTCGCGCGTCAGCGCGGCGAGGGCTGCCTTCGAAGTCGAGTACGCCGTGCCGGCAAAGGGGTGTACGCGCGAGCCGGCAATGGACGTGACATTGACGACGGAGCCTTTGGCGGCCGAGAGCTCGTCGAGCAGGCCGCGCGCCAGCATGATCGGCGCGAAAAAATTCACCTGGAAAATGTGGTGCCAGTCGTCGCGCGAGGTCTCGAGCGAACCGAGCCGCTTGCCGCCGGCCGCCTTGGGCGAGATCGCGGCATTGTTGACCAGCGCATGCAGTTCGCCGTTGAGGCGGCGCTTGGTCTCCTCGATCGCCGCCGCCGTGTTTTCCGGATCGGAAAGATCGACCTGAATGTGGTCCTCGGGACCCGCCTCCCACGGACAATTCTCCGGAAACGGATGCCGCGAGCAGGTGATGACGCGCCAGCCGGCCGCCGAGAAACGCTTCACGGTGGCATGGCCGATGCCACGACTTGCCCCGGTCAGGAGCAGCGTGCGGCGCGGCTGATTGCTCGTCGGCATGGCCACTATCCTACGCTCACGGGTACAGCCGCGTCTTGGTCCACGGCGCGTTTAGATCTGCGCGCGTAAACACAATACGATCGTGCAGGCGGAACGGCCGCTCGTGCCAGAACTCGATCTCGGTCGGCATGACGCGGTAACCCGACCAGAACGGCGGCCGCGGCACGGCGCCGATGGCGAATTTGGCAGTGTTGAGCGCGATCGCTTTTTCGAACGCCATGCGGCTTTCCAGCGCCGACGACTGCTTCGAAGCCCAGGCGCCGATCTGCGCCATGCGCGAGCGGGTGGCGAAATAGGCGTCGGCTTCTTCCTTCGACACCGGTTCGACGGCACCGCGGGCGCGCACCTGACGCTGCAGCGTCTTCCAATAGAACGTCAGCGCCGCTTTCGGCGCGGCGGCCAACTCGTGGCCCTTGCTGCTGTCGACATTGGTGTAGAACACGAAGCCGCGCTCATCGAAGCCCTTCAACAACACCATTCGCGCGTTGGGTTGACCGCTGGCATCGACGGTCGCCAGCGCCATGGCGTCGGGATTGACCGGCTCGGCGCGCTTGGCCTCGGCGAACCAGGCCGCAAACAGCCGCACCGGCTCGTCGGCTTGGGTGAAGTCACCGCCTGTTAACCATGTCGGGTGTTCTATCGGCGCCGTATCGGACATTCCGTGGGGTACCCAGGTGCTCGCGTGGGGCGATCGGCAAGCGAGCCGCCCGGCTCAATATAGTGGAGCCGGGGCGCTGCGCCTATGTTGGCTGTTGCGTTTTGCCGGTGCCGTCGTGCTCTGTGGGCTCGCCACCGGCGGCTGTACCTACCAACTGCATTCGCTGCTCGCCAAGGACGATGCCGACGGCGACCAGACCGGCTCGATCAGCCGGCGGCCGGGCGACGCCGCCAGCCGCACCGCCGATGCCGCGCCGCCCTCGGAGGCCGACTTGGCCTATGCGCGTGCCGCGGCTTCCGACGTGCTGGCGCGCAGCGGCAAGGATGCCAGCGTGCCGTGGCAGAATCCGAATACCGGGGCCGGCGGCAACATCACGCCGCTCGCCACCTCCTATAGCGAAGGCGGCGTGCCGTGCCGCGATTTCCTGGCGAGCTACGCCCACGATGGCTCGGAGGATTGGCTGCAAGGCGCCGCCTGCCGCACCAGCCAGGGCAACTGGGAAGTCAAAAGCCTAAAGCCCCTCAAGCGCTCCTGATAGGGCTATCATGGCCGGCAAGCCGCGCCGATTCGGCGTTGCATTGCGAGACGGCCGCTTTCATCCCACATTAGGCCATCGGTGGGCGGCGGGGCCGGCCCGGAAAACGAGCGGAGTTGCCTGGGGATGCGTGATCCCTATGAGGTCTTGGGGGTCGATCGCAAGGCGAGCGCGACCGACATCAAGAGCGCCTATCGGCGGCTCGCAAAAAAGCTGCATCCCGACGCCAACAAGAACGATCCGAAGGCGGCGACGCGCTTTGCCGAATTGAATGCCGCGCACGAGATCCTCGAAGACGAGGACAAGCGCAAGGCGTTCGATCGCGGCGAGATCGACGCTGAGGGCAAGCCGCGCTTCCAGGGTTTTGGCGGCGGCGGCGGCGCCAACCCGGGTGCCGGTTTCGGCGGCGACGGCAATTTCGAAAGTTTCAACTTTGGTCCGGAGGGTTTCACCCGTACCGCGCGACGCGGGCGCGGCGCTAAAGCCGGTGGCGGCGGCGGCTTCGGCGGCGGCTTCGAGGATATCTTGCGGGATGCTTTTGGCGGCGGCGCCCGCGGCGCCCGCGCCAACTTCGAGCCGGAGGATTTCGGTGTCGGCGCCGACGTTCAAGCCGAAATGTCGGTGTCGCTGACGGATGCGGCCAACGGTTCCACCCAACGGCTGCACTTGCCGAACGGCAAGGACGTTGACGTCAAGATTCCGGTCGGCATCATGAACGGCCAGCACATCCGGCTCAAAGGCCAGGGCATGGCCGGGCAGGCCGGCCCGGGCGATCTGCTCATCACCGTGTCGCTTGCGCCGCATCCGATGTTTACGCTCGATGGCGCCGACGTGCGGCTTGACCTGCCGATCACGCTCTATGAGGCGGCGCTGGGCGCCAAAGTGCGGGTGCCGACGCTCGACAAGCCGGTCGAGATCACGGTGCCGGCGTGGACCTCGAGCGGACGCACGTTCCGCCTCAAGGGCAAAGGCTTCCCGGCCAAAGCGGGCCGCGGCGATCTGCTTGCCACCATCCGCATCGTGCTGCCTGAAAAGCGCGACGCCGAGCTCGACGAGCTGATGAAGAAGTGGCAGCGCGACAAGCCCTACGATCCCCGCAAGGATATGTAGCGTTCGGCTTACCCGCCCTGCGGCGGCGTCCGGGTGTCGATCTGGTCGTAGGCGGCCTGCGCGATGTCATGGAGCTTGTCGCGTTCCGCGGGGCCGCTGAGTACATAAGCGACGTTCTGATCGACCCAGTAATAGGCCGCGTTCTGGTTGCCCGTGGTGTAGCGCAGCGCCATCTCATGGTCGCTGGTGCGTCCGCAATAGAGCGTGAAGCGCTCGCCCGAGGGCCCTTCATACATGAAGAACGCCGTCGCGCCGGTCGGGCCGGGCAACAGCCGGCCGCCGACGAGTTTCAGTCCCATGCGTTCGAGCTCGGGCGCGCGCAGCGGCGAGCCGAGCCGCTTCGAAAGCCACTCCACGAGGTGCGGGCGCTGATCGCCTGGAACTTCGACCGGATGGCGGACTTCGACCACGTAGAGCCGATAGGCTTCGAGCGCGTCGGCGGTGAAGCGGTCGAGGTTGGACGGCGAGGAGGCCTCGGCGCCGCGCGCGAACCAGCCGGCGGCGCCGCCGGCGATGAAGGCGACGAACACGGCGGCGACGGCAGCCGCCATCCAACCGCGGCGGCTGCGGGTCAGCCGCTCGACCTGGAGCCGCTTCGGCGGGACTTCGCTGGTGACACCGCCGTAACGCTTGCGAATGAGCTCGGCCTGGGCCCGCCAGGCGGCAACACGGGCCGCGTCATCGGCGTGCACCGCAAGCCAGGCCTCGACCGCGCCGCGACGGTCGGCTGGCAATTCGCCGTCGACAAAGGCGTGCAGTTCGTCTTCGCTGATCATCTGGTCTCTGTCAGTCATCGTTCGCTCTCTTATTTCACGCGGCGCAGCGCCGGGCGCTCGCCGTCGAGATAGGCCTTGATCTGCATACGGGCGCGGGCGAGCCGCGACATCACTGTTCCGATCGGCACGCCTTGCACCTCGGCAACCTCGCGATAGGTGAGCCCCTCAAGCACGACGAGGAGCAGTGCCGCGCGTTGATCCTCGGCGAGGTCGTCGAGTGCGCGTGCGATATCGCGGCTGCCGATGTCCGAACCGGTCATCGTCGCATCGCTGTCCTTGATCGGGGTCAAGGTCGGACGGCGCGACAACGAACGCAGCCGATTGCGATTGAGATTGGTCAGGATCGTGTAAAGCCATGCCCGCACGTCTCCATCGTGAAACAAATGCTCGGAACGCAACGCCCGCACCAACGTGTCCTGGACGATATCGTCCGCGGTTTCGCCGTCACGGGTGAGCGCCCGCGCGTAGCGCCGCAGCGCCGGAATCGCCGCCTCGACCCGCTGCCGGAATTCACTCAAGGACTGGCTCCGCGCCCAAAGCCGGAAACTTCAATCAAACCAACACCAATGCCCGCACCGTATTCCGCCCGCGCTGATGCGGCCTTGCCGGTCGCGAGCTTGCTGGCGCCCACGGGCCTATGCCATAGGAGGCTGGGTGGGGGAAGCCGCAACTGAGGTCAGGGAATGCCGGACGTCTCGGGCCTCATGCGTGGTAAACGCGGCCTGGTCATGGGGGTCGCCAATCACCGCTCGCTCGGCTGGGGCATCGCCAAGGCGTGCCGGGGCCATGGCGCCGAACTGGCCTTTACCTATCAGGGCGAGGCGCTGAAGAAGCGCGTCGAGCCTCTGGCCCAGGAGGTCGGCGGCATCGTAGTCGGCGATTGCGACGTTACCGAGCCGGCAACCATCGATGCGGCGTTCGCCAAGGTGCAAGCGGCCTGGGGTGGCATCGATTTCCTGGTGCACGCCATCGCGTTCTCCGACAAGGATCAGCTCGACGGCCGCTACGTCGACACCACGGCCGACAATTTCACCAAGACCATGCTGATCAGCTGCTATTCGTTCACCGCGATCGCGCAGCGCGCCGAGAAGATGATGCCGAACGGCGGCGCCATGCTGACGCTGACCTATTACGGCTCGGAGAAGTGGATGCCGCATTACAACGTGATGGGCGTCGCCAAGTCCGCCCTCGAAGCATCCGTGCGCTATCTC
>JBEKKM010000177.1:0-9984 GCA_050010715.1 Xanthobacteraceae bacterium
AGCTGTCCCTGCTCGCGCTTGCGCTGCCCCATCATGCTCCGCTCCCGTCGCGAATCGCCTCACAGCGACGGAATCACTGAGCAACACAGCCTTCAACGGACTTCTGCAACAAAATCGGCCCTAAGCGACCGTTTGCCGCGAGACTTCGGTGCAATGCACCAGTCAAGAGTAAATTGATTTTGCCAGGGGCAAGCGCCATGCCTGCTGACTAATCTTCGACAATTCAATATCCTGCTGCGCTTTTCTGGCGAAGTGCCCAATCGCATTTTCGGCAACAAGCAACCCGGCAACACGCTTCCACGTGTACAATGGCTCTGACGCGGTAATTTGAATGCGGCGCTGGTTTCTGAGCTACAATTCGCAGGACCTCGCGCTGATACAAGCGTTTGAGGCTGCGCTAAGGCGCAAGGATACCGAAGCCCGCATATTTTTCGCGTCGAAAAGCTTGCGCGCGGGGGGCTATTGGCTTCCGGAGATCGCCAAGGAAATCGCCGAGGCGACGGCCTTCGTTCTGCTGGTCGGAGAGAAGGGGCTCGGACCCTGGCAGGTCACCGAATATTACGAGGCGCTCGATCGCCGCGTGAAGGAAGCCAATTTTCCAATCGTGTTTGTGCTTCTCGATGGCCAGTCGGCCCCGGGTTTGCCGTTTCTGCGCCAGCTGCACTGGATTATCACGCCCGATCCGGCCTCGGAAAAATGCCTCGCGATGGTTATCGACGCGGCAGCCGGCGACGGCGGCCCCCCCGGCGATCTGTGGCGGCATACGGCACCCTATCGCGGCCTCGCCGCCATGACCGAGGCCGATAGCGACTTCTTCTTTGGTCGAGGGCGCGAAACCGTCGACGTGCTCTCCGCACTTGCCGGCGCACCGGACCGACTCCCGGTGCTCATTGGCAATTCCGGGGTGGGCAAATCATCGCTCGCGCAAGCGGGTGTGCTCGCGGCGCTCAAGCGTCAGGCCTGGCCCGAGGAAGCGGGCGCCCCGAATGCTTGGCCGCAAGCTTTCGAGGACAGCCGCCAATGGTGCTTCCTGACCCTCAAGCCTGGCACCGAGCCACTCAAGGCGCTGGCCGACACATTCCTCGATACGTGGCAATTCGCTGCAACCGATCCCGAGCGGGTGAAGCAGCAGAATGGCTGGGTCGAATTGTTGCGCGACGGCAAGGCGACGCTGCGCGATCTGGTTGACGCCACAGCGCGCCGCCACAACGAACTCGATCAGCCCGAGCCCCCAGCCTTTTTTCTGTACATCGACCAGGGCGAGGAGCTTTACGTGCGTGCTGAGGAGCGTCAACGCCAACGCTTCTCCGAAATCCTCGCGCATGCTCTGCCTGACCCGCGCGTGCGCTCGATGATGAGTATGCGCTCCGATTTCCTCGGCGGTCTGCAAAATGATGAGCCGCTGTTCAATGCTCACCGGCAGATCAACGTCCCGCCGCTGCGCGAGGCGGAGCTGCGCAAGGTCGTGAGCCGCCCGGCCGAGTTGCTCTCGGCGCGTTTCGAGACCCCGGGGCTGGTGGACATCATTACCCGGCGGACTGCAGAGGATTCGGTCAACGACGTGGGCGCGTTGCCGCTCCTGTCCTACACGCTGGACGACATGTGGACGCAGATGGTGAAGGGCGGCGATGGCGTGCTCCGTCTTCCCGCCCAATCCTTCGAGCTCGGCGGCGTGCTCGTCGACCGCGCCAACACGTTTCTGGCGGCACATCCGGATTCCGAGGATGCGCTGCGGCGAGTGCTGACGCTCCGGCTCGCGACTGTGCATGAGGACGGCGAGCCGACGCGGCGCCGAGCCCCACGTTCGGAGTTCTCGGCGGGCGAATGGCGGCTCGTCTCAGAGCTTGCGGACCATCCCAATCGCCTTCTTGTCACGGTCACCGCCGAAAGCGGCGAAACCTATGCGGAGGTCGCGCATGAGGCGATCTTCCGGCGCTGGAACAAGCTGCGAGACTGGATCGCCGCGGAGCGGGAATTTTTGGCCTGGAGAAGCGGGCTCGAGGCCGCGCGCCGGGCGTGGCAAGCAATACCACCGCACTCAAAGGATGACGCTCTCCTGATGGGCCATGGGTTGGCGCAGGCGTCGAACTGGCTGGCCAAGCGGGCTGAGGACATCTCCCCGGTCGACCGCGAGTTCGTCGTGCGCAGTCGCAAGGTGGCGCAGCGGCGGAAGCTGCGCCTTCAGGCCCTCATTTACCTGCTGTTTGTCGGCATCATCACCGGGCTCATTGGCTGGATCAACCAGTCCTACCTCAAGGAGCAGATAAACTGGTTTATGACCATGCGGCCCTACCGGGTCGCGAACTTCGACCCCCATGTGTTCAAGCCAGAGGCCGAGCGTGCGCTGAAGCCGCAAGCGAGCTTCCGTGAGTGCGCGAAAGACTGTCCCGAGATGATCGTCGTGCCGGCTGGGACCTTCACGATGGGATCGCCCCCAACGGAGCAGGGCCGCTTTGACCATGAAGGTCCCCAGCACACGGTCACGATTGCCAAGCCTTTCGCGGTGTCCAAATTCGATGTGACGTTCGCCGACTGGGACGCCTGCGTCTCGGTAGCCGGGTGCCCCAAAATTCCCGACGGCGGTTTTGGCCGGGACACAAAGCCGGTCATCAATGTCAATTTTGACGAGGCGCAGCAGTATGTGGCGTGGCTCTCCAAGATGACTGGCCAACCCTACCGCTTGCTCACGGAAGCCGAATGGGAATACGCGGCGCGCGCTGGCAGCACCACGGCCTATTACTGGGGCGTTGAGATCGGCAGGGGAAACGCCAACTGCAATGAGTGCGGCAGCAGGTGGGACAACCTGCAGACCTCGCCCGTCGGGTCGTTCGCTGCCAATCAGTTCGGCCTTTACGACATGGCCGGCAACGTGTGGCAATGGGTCCAGGATTGCTATCATGACGACTACAACGGTGCGCCAACGGACGGTTCCGCGTGGACCAGTGGAGATTGCGGCCGCCGTGTCATCCGCGGCGGTTCCTGGTACAGCATTCCTCAGTTCCTCCGTGCGGCCAATGGCGACAGGCTCAACCCCGGCAACCGGGACAACGGCCTTGGCTTCCGTGTCGGGAGGACGCTTACCCCGTGAAACGTCGCTTTACCCATTGGATAGAGCGCGAAGCCTGGTCGGAATTATGAGGCTATGGCTCCGATGACCGAACTCCGCTAAGTTCACCGACAACATCCTTCGTCTTGGCGTCAAGCGGCAGCACAGCTACCGCCGATCCAAAGCAAGCAATTTTGCTCAGATTCCGCCGAGTGAGCGTGGTTGAGTCGATCGCTCGCGATCCAGATTGAGACATTTCAGGTTGATTCTAGGTTTGCGAGCGTCGAAGCTCAACAAAGAAAGATCTTCCGATGTCGCCAGAGAATCGCGTGAACGGCGGCGACGAATATCCGCCCAGTCGTCCGGGTCCAATGACGTTTCTTATTGGCGCGATCGTTATCGTCGCAGGTGCAGTGGTGGTCAACTGGGCGCCGGTATCAGCCTATATACATCTGGCCCAAATCAAGAGTGGCCTTGGCCTCTGAACGTCGACATGAGGCCTCCGAGATGGCGCATTTCAAGCGGCCGCAATGCAGCGATCCGTCGCTTTCCGGGGAGAAGCGGACATGGAACGGACGCGGCGGCCAGCTCATTTTATGTCTGGAGCGGGGCCCGCTGCGATGCTCGACCCGCGCTAATTTACGAGCGTGGCCAGCTTTACTCGGCGGGCTCGCCGCTAAGCCGATAGTCGTCGAGGACGGGTCGACTTTGCTGTGATGCGAGTTGTGTCTTCACTTGACGAAGCCAACCCATCCGCAAAGTAGTCATGCGATCTATAATCTCGCTGATTTGTTCGGCGGTGTATTTTGGCAAATTCATCGAGGTTTCCATTTTGAAGCTAATGGCGACGGAAGCGCCATCGCCCGTTAGGTTGCGTCCTATCTGTTGGACACCAGTTTAAGCGACGGCTTGCCGGGCTTCGCGAAGAGGATACTAGTTTTTACAGCACCGCAGTTGACGCACAGGAAGGAGTGAATCGCGAGGTCATGGCGAGTTGGATGTCGCTCGACAGTCGTCTGTCTGATTGGTTTGCGACACTTGGGGCAGGTATCGTTGCTAAATAGGTCGAAAGGCATACGCGTGTTCCTTTCGCGCTAGTTGCCTATGCGGCAGTGGCTTCAGCGTCGCCATCGCGACCGACGGCGGACGCTCGCTCTAGTAATGCCGCTTGCGTCCAGGTTCGCCCGAGATCGAGCAAACCTTGCCTTTCCTCGTCGGTTTTGGCGTAAGAGGCTGAAAGAACCGCCTCTTTGGCGTACTGCCAGAATTGATCCGTTTTCGACATGGCACACCCTCCGTGTGCCCCGACACATCCCAATGTCAATCTGCTCTCCTAGGCAGGACCGATCTGTTCAAAATTGCTCACCCGGAGCACCCGGCTGAGGAAAAAAGGCCGGCGCCGGAATCGCCCCGGCCGCTCAATCCGGAGCGTTCGCCCGCGAAGTTCAGTGCTTCACAGGGCCGACATAAGGCGCTTTTTTCGGAGCCCGCGTCACCAGACAGCCACAGACCACAAACGCGAGCAGGACGGCAAGAAAGAGTCCCAGTTCCAGATTGTCCAACATGCTTTTCTCCGTTGCCCGCACTTCGCGCTGGAAGTAAAACCCGGCATCGCGTCTCGGGGGCGCTGGGGCGCGGGGACTCCCAGCCCCTTTGCATCGACAACGCAGCCATCAATGCTGCGGTTCCGGCGGCATGTTGGGCGGGAAGTGGCCGACATCGAACATCGCCCGCAGGGCAAAGCGGACATTGACCAATTGTGGTCCATCGATCCGAATTTATGAGTACACGCCCTACTTTCGTTTGCGCGCCGCTTGCCGCTTCTTCCGGCGCTTAGCGGCCCTCTTGCGTCGGCAGTGATCGCAGCGGCAGCCGCCCTCCGCGATGAAATAGTCCAGATACTCCTTGCCGTAGTCGTAGGTGATTTCCTCATCCGGCTCGATCCGGCGCAGCGCCACGATGACGATGCCGCGGTTGCGGCCAACCGGTTCCGCGTTCGGCTTGCAGGAATGATTGATATAGCGCGCCACGTTCCAGCGCGGCGAGCCGTCGATGGTCACGCGCTTGTTGACCTGGAACATGTAGCGCGAGCCGCGCGCTTCGAGGCGGTCGGCTTCCGCAGGCGTCATGCGCCGGCCGCGATAGGTCGCGATATAGGCCCTGCGTTTGATCGGCTTTGTCGCGAACAGCCCGAGCCCCGTCAACGAGCGGCCGACGCGAAAGGAACGTGAGGACATCGTCTGCGCTTAGCCGTAAATCTTCAAAATGTCATGGGCGTTCGCCGGATAATTCACAAAAAGCTCAGACCGCAGACGCGCATTCACCGTCGCGACAGATCCGCGATCACTGCCTGCGCCGCGTTGTGCCCCGGCGCGCCAGTCACGCCGCCGCCGGGATGCGCGCCCGAGCCGCAAAGATAAAGTCCGGGCAGCGGCATGCGGTAGTCCGCGTAGCCGCGCATCGGGCGCAGCGAAAACAGCTGATCGAGCGTCAGCGCGCCGTGGAAGATGTCGCCATTCGGCAGGCCGAAAATGCGCTCCAGGTCGAGCGGCGCAAAACTTTGCCGGCCGATCACGCTGGCCTTGAAGCCGGGCGCGTAGGTCTCGACCGTGTCGATCATCAGGTCGGCGACGGTTTCGCGGTGCTCGTCCCACGATGCGCCGTCAGGAAATTGCGGCGCGACGTGCTGACAGAACAGGCTCGCCACGTGGGCGCCCGGCGGCGCCAGAGTGTCGTCGAGGCTCGACGGGATCAGCATCTCGACGATCGGTGCCCGGCTCCAGCCGTAACGGACGCAGTCGCGGTAGGCCTGGTCCATGTAGGACAGGCTCGGCGCCATGATGATGCCGGCGGTGTGATGGTCGCCCGCACCTGGAAGCGCGGAAAAGTCCGGCAGCTTTGACAGCGCCACGTTCATGCGGAAGGTGCCGGACCCGGTCTTCCATTTTTTCATGCGCGCTGCCATCGCACCGGGCACAGCGTCCGCCGGCACCAAGGTTTGGAACAGGTGTTGCGGATTGACGTTGGCGATGACTGCGCGGGCGCGGATCGCCGTGCCATCCTCCAGCACGACGCCCATGGCGCGGCCGCGCTCGACGATGACTTCGCGCGCCGCCGCGCCAACGTCGATGCGCACGCCGTGGGCGCCGGCGGCACTCGCCATCGCCTGCGTGATCGCGCCCATGCCGCCGATGGCGTGGCCCCATGACCCCCGCTTGCCGTTCAATTCGCCGAACACGTGATGCAGCAGCACGTAGGCGGAGCCCGGCGTGTAAGGGCTCGCCAGATTGCCGACCACCGCATCGAAGCCGAGCACCGCCTTGATCGGATCGGACTCGAACCAGCCGTCGAGCACCGCGCCGGCCGATTTGCGAAATAGGCGCAGCGCCGCCATGACGGCGTCGTCCTGCCACAGCCGCTTGCCGATGGCCGCGAGCTTGCCGAGCTGGCGCGCGCTATGGCCGAAACCGCGCAGCGCCAAATCGGGTGGCGCAGCGAGCACGAGGCTGCGCAGCACATTGGCGACACGGCCAATCTCGGCCTGATAGGCGCCATAGCGGGCGGCATCCTTGGCGCTGAATTTGGCGATCTCGTTTTCGCTGCATCCCTCGCCGGTGAGCAGATAGCGGCCATCGGGCAGCGGCAAAAAATTCTGCGCGCGGCGCTCGACGATGCGCAAGCCGTGCGCGTTCAGCTTGAGATCGCGGATGACTTTTGGCTGCAGCAGGCTCACCGCATAGGCCGCGGTCGAGTTGCGGAAGCCCGGCCAAAACTCCTCGGTGACGGCAGCGCCGCCGACGACACCGCGCCGCTCCAAGACGCGCACCCGCAAGCCCGCCATGCCAAGATATGCCGCGCAGGTCAGCCCGTTATGGCCGGCGCCGATGACGATGGCATCAAGATCGGACATGGCATTACACGGCGTTATCGGACATTGGCATTCGTACGGGGCCGGGTCGCTGGCCGATCCAGGACATGCTGGTGGTATCAATCGACATCGGCGATGTGAGCGTCATGGATAAGATCGCGCAACCGTGAAAACCGGACTGTCCCGGACCATGGCACAATACGCGGGCCGGAATACAAGCTGGACAGGAAACCAGGATGTAGGGAGGCCCCATGGTTGCGTTGACAATCAATGGCGAGAGCAAGACGGTCGATGCACCGCCCGACATGCCGCTGCTCTGGGTGCTGCGCGACATTTTAGGCATGACCGGCACAAAATT
Organism: Xanthobacteraceae bacterium; assembly: GCA_050010715.1. Lineage (GTDB taxonomy): Bacteria > Pseudomonadota > Alphaproteobacteria > Rhizobiales > Xanthobacteraceae > BOG-931. The sequence continues at coordinate 7,273 of JBEKKM010000177.1, forward strand.
CGGCTGTGGCATCGCGCAATGCGGCGCCTGCACGGTGCACCTCGACGGCAAGCCCGTCCGCTCTTGCCTGTTGCCGGTCAATGCGATCGGCAATCGCGCCATCACCACGATCGAAGGCGTCGGCGCCACGCCGAGCGGGGCCAAGGTGCAGAAGGCGTGGCTCGATCTGGAAGTGATCCAGTGCGGCTATTGCCAGTCCGGTCAAATCATGTCGGCTGCGGCGCTGCTGGAGGGCACGCCGCATCCCGACGATGCCGATATCGATGCGGCGATGGCGGGCAATATCTGCCGCTGCGGCACCTATGTGCGCATCCGCGACGCGATCAAGCGCGCCGCGGACGGCCAGGCATAGGAGCCCGCCATGCAAGACGCGCTTTCACATTTCAGTCCGCTCCCCTCGCGCCGGACGCTGATGACGGGCGCATTGGCCGGCGGATTTGTGCTCGCCTTCCGCCTGCCGCTCAAGGCCGCCAACGAGCCGGAGCAGCCGCCCGACAATCCGGCCGGCCAGTTCGCGCCCAATGCCTTCATCCGCATCGATCATTCCGGCAAGACCACGCTGGTCATGCCGCAGGTGGAAATGGGTCAGGGCGTCTATACCGCCGTCGCCATGATCCTCGCCGACGAGCTCGATGCCGATTTCGCCGCGGTGACGCTGGAGCATGCGCCGCCTAACGACAAACTCTACGGCAATCCCACCTTCGGCGTTCAGGTCACCGGCAATTCCAATTCCATTCGCTCGTTCTGGAAACCATTGCGCGTGGCTGGTGCCACGGCGCGAGCCATGCTGGTGCAAGCCGCCGCCGGCCAGTGGCAGGTCGATCCGGCAAGCTGCAGCGCGGCCGACGGCAAGGTCACCCATGGAGCGAGTGGCCGCGTGCTGGCCTATGGCGATCTGGTCGATGCGGCGAGCAGCATTCCGGCGCCGCAGAATCCGCCGCTCAAAAATCCGAAAGATTTTGCGCTGATCGGCAAGCCGCTCAAGCGTCTTGATACGCCGAACAAGACCGACGGCAAGGTCGTCTATGGCATCGACGCCATGTTGCCCGGGATGAAGTTCGCGACACTGGCGCAGTGCCCGGTGTTCGGCGGCAAGGTTGCCCATGTCGAGGACAGCGCGGCGAAGGCCGTTCCCGGCGTACGACAGATCGTCGTGCTGGACGATCTGGTCGCGGTTGTCGGCGATCACACCTGGGCGGCCAAGCAGGGCCTCGATGCTCTCGTCATCACCTGGAACGAAGGGCCGAATGCGAAGATCAGTTCGGCCGATATCTGGCAGGACTTGCGCGACGCCAGCAAAAAGGACGGTGTCGTCGCCAAATCCGTCGGCGACATTGCCAAGGGTATTACGCAGGGCGAGCGGATCGACGGCGAATACGAGCTGCCGTTCCTGGCGCATGCTACCATGGAGCCATTGAACTGCACGGTGCACGTCACGGCGGACGCCTGCGAAATATGGACCGGCACCCAGGTGATGACCCGCGTGCAGTCGACCGCGGCGCAAGTGGCGGGCCTGCCGGTCGACAAAGTGATCGTGCACAATCATCTGCTCGGCGGCGGTTTCGGCCGCCGGCTCGAAGCCGACATGGTGGCGGCTGCCGTGCGCATCGGCAAAGAGGTCGACGGTCCGGTGAAGGTGATGTGGACCCGCGAAGAGGATATCCGGCACGACATCTATCGACCGGTCTATCGCGACACCATCTCGGCAAGTCTACAGAACGGCAAAATCGTTGCCTGGAAGTACAAGATCTCCGGCTCGTCGATCATGGCGCGCTGGGCACCATCCATATTCATCAATGGCATTGATATCGACGCGGTCGATAGCGCCGTCGACATGCCTTACGACGTTCCAAACCTGCAGGTGCAATACGTGCGCGCCGAGCCGCCGGCCGTGTCCACCGGCTTTTGGCGCGGCGTCGGGCCGAACAACAACGTGTTCGCCGTCGAATGCTTCATCGATGAGCTCGCCCGCAAGGCGGGCAAGGACCCGGTCGATTTCCGGCGCGGCATGCTCGACAAGAATCCGCGTCTGAAAGCCGCCCTCGATCTCGTCGCCGAGAAATCCGGCTGGGGTCAGCCGCTGCCGGCACGTACCGGCCGCGGGGTGAGCATCCAGCCGTCGTTCGGTAGTTTTATCGCCACTGTGGTTGAGGCGGAGGTCGACGAGAAGGGCGAAGTCTATCTGCGCCGGGTGACCTCGGCGGTCGACACCGGCATCGCCGTCAATCCCGATACGATCAGGGCGCAACTGCAAGGCGGACTGATCTTCGGGCTCACCGCCGCGCTCTACGGCGAGGTCACCATCGCCAATGGCCGGGTCCAACAATCCAATTTCAACGACTACCGCATGCTGCGCATCGATCAGGTCCCGAACATCGAGGTGCATGTCATCAACAGCGGCGCGGATCCGGGCGGCATCGGTGAGACCGGGGTGACCGCCGGCCCGCCGGCGCTGCGCAATGCGATCTATGCGGCAACCGGTGTGGCGCTGCGCCGGCTGCCGATCGACCGCCGCGCGCTTGCGGTCAAAGCGTGAGTGCCATGCGCAATCGCATTGTGATCGTCGTGCTTGTTGTCCTGATAGCCGCGGCGGCGTTCGCGCTTCGGATTCTCACCAAGGGACCGCTGGCGTTCGCCGGCGGCCACACGGTTGCGCTGGCGGATTACCACGCAGCCGATCCGACCGGCGTTCCCGCTGATCTCGCCAATGCC
>JBEKKM010000178.1:0-9943 GCA_050010715.1 Xanthobacteraceae bacterium
GCCTTGCAGGACCAGCGTGATGAGTCCGATCTGACCAAAGCTCAGATCGAACGCGCTCTTGAGGATCGGATAGATCGCCGGCAACAGCGACACGGTCAGGTCGTTCAGCAGATGGCAAAAGCTGATCGCCGCCAGGACGACAAATGCAGCGTTGCCGGCCTGTTGCCGGCTCACGACGGCCTGAGTCACGGGAGAAACCTTTCCAGCCTTCGCGCGAATAAACCTGGCGCGGGCGTTTTTTTGATTCGTCGCGCGTTACCTATCGCCCGCGGACGGACCCGGCTACCCCGATCCGGGCATCCGACCTATGCAGGATTGGCGCGCCGGCCAGATATCGTCATCCGGCGCGGGCGGGCGCGGGGAGAGGCGAACATTACTCCTTGACGCTTTTCACCGGCGTCTCCGGCGTCAGGCCGCCGCGACGGCGCGCGAAGGTTTCCTTGCCGGTTTCTTCCCATTTTCCCGCCACCGCGCGGCTGGCGTAAACGTCCCAGGCCGCGTCCCAGTCGCCGAGCGAATAGCCGTGCCACGGCGGCTGCGGGGTGAGCGCCGGCAGGCCGAGCTCATCCCAGATTTGCCGGGCGCGCTCCATGAATTCGCGCTTGGGCAGCGCGAGCGGCGGTGCGATCTCTTTCAGCGTGGCGTCGATCAGCATGGTCGATTCTTCGCTGCCGCCGCCGTCGGCCTCGCCGCGCGCCGGCACGTAGTTGGGCGATTTCGGGCCATGGCCCCGGGCGCGATGCGGCACGATCTGCACGTCCTGGCGCGGATCGGCGCGATAGGCGAGCGACCAGAATACGGCGTCGGCATTGTGCGGATCGATGTCTTCGCTGACGGCGATGACGTACTTGCCGATATCGGCCTGCAGGATCGCAGCCCCCTGCAGCGCCCGCCAGATTTCCGTGCGCGGCACGCCGGCCGCGAACTGCACGAACACCACCTTGCGCAGGTTGGAGAGCGGCTCGTGCATGACGACGCGGCGTACGCCCTTGATGGCCAGCGTGTCGCGCAGATGCGCAAGATACCGCGGCTCGTAGGCGACGCGCTTCATCACGCTCGATTCGCTCGGCGTCACTTCGCTCAGGATCGAGGCGAAGACCGGCGCGCGCTTGTGCGTGATCGCGGTGACCTGCATCGACATGTTGAAATCTTCGAGCGCGACATGGCCGTGGCTCTCGCCGAACGGCCCTTCGGGCTCGAGCAATTCCGGATCGATCAGACCCTCGACCACGATCTCGGCGTCGGCCGGCACGTCGAGATCGACGCTGACGGCCTTGACGACGCGGATCGGCGCTCCGGCAAGGCCGCCGGCAACCGCCATCTCGTCGAGGTCGATCGGCAGCTTTTGCGGCCCGGTGAACATCACCACCGGCGCGCAGCCGACCACGATGGCGATCGGCATCGGTTTTTTCAGCTTGCGGTATTTCTGCCAGTGCAGATAGCCGCCGGCGCCGCCGATGCGCGCCGCCATGCGCACGCCGAGGCGGTCGGTCGCCTTGAGCTGGGCGCGATAGGTGCCCATGTTGCGCACGCCGGTCTCGGGATCCGCGGTGATGCACAAAGTCGCGGTGAGATACGGTGCCGCGTCGTAGCCGGGCGTCGAGATCGGCACCGGCAAGGATTTCAGCCCGCCGTTTGGACCGCGCAGGGCATCGCCGGTAATGACGACCTCCTGGCATGGCGCGGAAGTGACTTTCGTGGGCGCGATCGGATTGGCGATCGCCCGCATCCAGGCGTCGCCGATCTCTTCGACCGCGCAACCCATGCCGATCGCGTAGATTTGCGCCGACGCGGCGAGCGCGCCGATGGCGACCGGCGTGTCATAGCGGCGTCCTGTGGAGTCGATCACGTTGGCGAACAGGAACGCACGCCGCTCGTCTTCCTTGAGGCCGCCCTGGAATTGCCAGCGCACCAGCGGATGCAGCTCGGTGTCCTTGTTGATCGGCCGCTCGATGCGCCGCAGCAGCCCTCGCGCATCGAGACGCGCCAGATGCTCCTGGAAATCGAGCGGCGGCGTCCCCATTACTTCTTGTTCTTCTCGTGCTCGGCGATGATCGGCCGCGCCACGCGGAAGCAGTCGACGCCGATCGGCGCGCCGCAATAGATCAGCACTTGCGTCAGCGCGGCGCGGATCTCGTTCGGCGTGAGCCCGTTGTTGAGCGCGCCCCGCACGTGCGTTGCAAACTCCTCCATCTTGCCCAGAGCCGCGATCATGCCGAGGTTGAGGATCGAGCGCTCGCGCGGTTTGAGCGTCTCGTCGCCCCAGGTCTCGCCCCAGCAATATTCGGTGAGGATACGTTGAAAGTCGCGGTTGAAATCGTCGACGTTATTGAGCGCGCGGTCGACGTAGGCGTCGCCCAAAACCTGTTTGCGCTTGGCAAGGCCGATGTCGTAGCGTTTCTGGTCCATGGTGTTTCCTTTCCTTAGCAGACGACTGACGACAGAGGACGGACGACGGATAGTAGTCGAAGATTTCTCGATCCGTCCTCTGTCGTCCGTCCTCCGTCGTCAGGCTTCCGCCGGACCGCCCTTCCAGCGTTTGACCACGCCGGTATCGACGCCGAACAAATCGAGCAGCCGGCCGCAGGTGTGATTGACGATGTCGTCGACCGATTTCGGCCGGTTGTAGAACGCCGGCACGATCGGCGCGATCACGGCGCCGATATCGGCCAGCGTGGTCATGGTGCGCAGGTGGCCGCCGTGCAGCGGCGTCTCGCGCACCGCCAGCACCAGCCGGCGTTTCTCCTTGAGCACGACGTCGGCGGCGCGCGACAATAGCGTCGCGGTGACGCCGGTGGCGATCTCGCTCATGGTACGGATCGAGCACGGCGCGATGATCATGCCCATGGTCGGGAACGAGCCGGACGAGATCGCGGCGCCGATATCGGTGACCGGATAGGTCTTGGTGGCGAGCTCGCGCACGTCCTTGGCCTTGAGATCGGTCTCGTAGGCGAGCGTCATCTCCGCCGACTTGCTCATCACCAGATGGGTCTCGATGTCGGTCTTGCGCAGCATTTCCAGGATGCGCACGCCATAGATCGTGCCCGACGCCCCGGATATGCCGACAATGAGCCGCGCCGCGGTTTTGGCCATTCCCATCCTCGTTTCTTATGGCGCCGTGTTGTGCCAAGCCTTGTGCCATGCGGCGGGGCGCGGTTCCAGTAGGGGTCAGCGCCCGATCAGGCCGTCGAATGCGTTAACCAGAACGTCGACCGAAGCCTTGGGAAAGCTCGCGCCCATCGCGCGCTCGAAGGCAGCGACATTGCCGCGCGCCGCGGCCGGCGGCTCAGCGGGCTTGCCCAGCGGGCCGGACTGCGTGAAGGCGTAGAGCGCTTCCTGCTGCAGCTTCTCCGCCTCGAGCTCGACCGCCTTGACCTTGTCGCGCAGCGCTTCCTGCTTGGCCGGATCGACGGAGGTCTTGGCGCCTTTGAGCTTGCGGCGGGTGTCGCGGATCGGAATGATGGTGAGCTCGCGCCAGCTCTTGATCGTGGCATCGAGCTTTTTGACTTCGTCGGCCGAAAGCGCCTGCCGCTCCGACGCCAGCCAGAACAGGAACAGCAGCAGATTGACGTCGACGCCGCAGCCGTCCTGCAAGGCGATGCAGGCGTCGGACACGCCGGCCTGCCCGTAATATTTCAGCGAGAAGCGCCAGAATGGCGTGGTAGCGGTTGGCGTATCGTTCATGGCGGCGACCTCATGCGGCAAATAGTTTCTCATAGGCGCTGGCGGCGCGCAGCGCCGCGACGATGCGCTCCGGTGTCAGCGGCGTCTCGGCGAAATGCACGTCGAACGGCGACAGTGCGTCTTCGATCGCGCCGATGATCGCCGCCGCCGCCGGGATGGTACCGCCCTCGCCCGCGCCTTTGACGCCGAGGGGATTGAGCGGATTGGCGGTCTCGACATGGGCGATGGCGCAGGTCGGCACGTCGGTCGCCATCGGCAACAAATAATCCGCGAACGACGTGGTCAGCGGCTGCGCGTTCTCGTCGTATTGCATCCATTCGAACAGCGCATTGCCGATGCCGTGAGCGACGCCGCCCTGCACCTGGCCGTCGACGATCAGCGGATTGATGACGCGGCCGGAATCGTGGGCGACGGTGTAGCGCAAAATCTTCACGCCGCCGGTCATAGCGTCCACTTCGACTTCGGCGACGTGCGTGCCGGAGCAATAGGCGGCCTGTTGCGGCGTGTAATAGGCGGTGTGTTCGAGGCCCGCCGCCTGGCCGGCCGGCAGCGACACGCCGGGAATGCCCTGCGCCAGCCGCGCCAACTCGCCGAAGCCGATCATCGGCTTGTTGCCGGTCTCGGCGATGGCCTGACCGTTGTCGAGATCGATGTCGCTCTCCTTGACGCCGAGCATGCGCGCGGCAAGGGCGACAAGCTGCGCGCGCACCGACTGGCCGGCGAGGAGCGCCGAGTTGCCGGCATTGACCGCCTGGCGGCTGGCGAAGGCGCCGACGCCCTGGGCGATGGCGCCGGTGTCGCCGATGGTCATGACGATGTCCTCGATGCGGCAGCCGACTTGTTCGGCGACGATCTGCGACAGCGTGGTGCGCGTGCCTTGGCCCTGGTTGGTGGCGCCGGTCGCGACCGCGACTTTGCCGCTCGGCATCACCCGCACCGTCACGCCCTCGAACGGGCCCAAGCCCGTGCCTTCGACGTAATTGCCGATGCCGATGCCGATGAAGCGGCCTTCGTCGAGCGCCGCGCGCTGCCGCTCGCGGAAGCTTTCGTATTCGGCTTGCGCCAGCGCGGTCTCCTGCCCTTTCGGATAATCGCCGCTGTCATAGACCAGCGGCTTGCCGTCGCGGAAAATCAAGCCGACCTCGTAGGGCATCTGCTCCGGCTGGATGAAATTCTTCCGCCGCACCTCGGCACGATCGAGCTGCAATTCGCGCGCGACGCGATCGAGCAATCGCTCCATGGCGAACACCGCCTGCGGCCGGCCGGCGCCGCGCACCGGCGTCGTCGGCACCTTGTTGGTCAGAACGACCATCGTGTCGAGCTGATAGGCCGGAATCACATAGGGGCCCGGTACGGTCGCCGCCGCGATGTACGGCATGATGATGCCCCACGGCACGAAGGCGCCGGTGTCATGCAACATCCGGCCGCGCACGCCGAGAATCTTCGCCTCGGCATCGACCGCAATGGCGACGTTCCAATATTGGTCGCGCTCCTGGGTGGCGCACAAAAAATGCTCGCGGCGGTCCTCGATCCATTTCACCGGCCGGCCAAGCTTCAGCGCCGCCGCCGGGATCACGGCTTCCTCCGGATAAAAGATCGCCTTCGGCCCGAATCCGCCGCCGACGTCGGGCGCGATCATGCGGATCGATTCCAGCTCGCGGCCGAGCAGGTCGGCGAGCATGCGGCGGCCGATATGCGGCGTCTGCGTGCCCGACCACACCGTCAACAGGTCGGTCGCGGCGTCGTGGCTCGCCAGCACCGCACGCGTCTCGATCGCCATGCCGCCGCCGCGGTGCTGCCAGAACTCTTCCTCGAAAATATGCGGGGCATTGGCAAAGACGGCATCGGTGTCGCCGTAAGCGAGCTGGAACGTCGACAGCACATTGGAGCCGAGCGCGGCGTGCGCCTGCGGCGCGCCGTCCTCGATGGCGTCGCGACAGTCGCCGACCGCCGGCAGCGCGTCGTACTGCACGGCGACCGCGGCGGCGGCATCTTCGGCGATGTAGCGGGTGTCGGCGATCACCACCGCGACCGGCTGGCCGACATAATAGACTTCGGCGCGCGCCAGCACGTGCTGGGTGCACAGCGCCGAGATCGACGGATTGGGCAGCAGCATCGGCATCGCCTCGCTGCGCATCGGATCCGGCAGATCCTCGGCGGCGATGACGGCGTGGACGCCGGGTATCGCCAGCGCCGGCTTGGCGTCGATGCCGAGCAATCGCGCATGGGCATAGGGCGAGCGGACGAAGCAGGCGTGCAGCACGCCGGCAAGCTTCACGTCGTCGACGAAGCGGCCGCGGCCCGACAGCAGCGCCGGATCTTCGAGCCGCGTGACGCGCGCGCCGAAATGTTTTGCGCCCATGGCCTCAGCCCTCCGCCGCGTCACGCAGGCGCTGCGCCGCATCGAGCGCCGCCTTGACGATGCCGGCATAGCCGGTGCAGCGGCAGAGATTGCCGCTCAGCGCCTCGCGCACCTCGTCTTCGCTCGGCGCAGGATTTTCGCGCAACAGCTCGGTGAGCGTGACCAGCATGCCCGGCGTGCAGAAACCGCATTGCAGGCCGTGATTGTCGACGAAGGCCTGCTGCAGCACCGACAGCCCGCCGTCGGGCGTCAGCCCCTCGACCGTCGTCACTTCGCGGCCGTTGGCCTGCACCGCGAACATCAAACACGCGCGTGTGGATTGCCCATCGACCAGCACAGTGCACGCGCCGCAGACGCCGTGCTCGCAGCCGAGATGGGTGCCGGTGAGGCCAAGCTCGTGGCGCAAAAAATCGGCCAGCGTCAGCCGCGCCTCGACAATGCGCGCATGCGCCTTGCCGTTGACCGTCACCCGCGTTGGCTGCTTACTCATACGCTCCACACAACCAGGTTACACAACACTTGTTACACAACACTTGGCACATCGACGCCGGCGCGGCGCGCCGCATCGGTGAGCGCACGCGCGCTCAAGACTTGCGCCAGATGGCGGCGGTACTCGGCGCCGGCGTGAATATCCGACACCGGCTCGACCAGCCACGCCGCGGCGGCGGCGGAGCGAATCAGCGTCGAATCGAGTGGCTGGCCGATGAGCCGCGCTTCGGCGGCTTCGACCCGGACCGGCGTAGCGGCAACGCCGCACAGCGACAGCGCGGCGCGCCGCACCACATTGCCGGCACCGACATCGAGCAGCGCCGCGGCGCCGGCCAGCGCAAAATCGCCGTGGCGGCGGGCGAATTCGTGGAAGCCGAAACCGTGACCCTGGCGCCAGACCGGCAGGTCGATGGCCGCGATCATCTCGTCGGGCTCGAGCGCGGTCGCCATGAAGCCGGTGGAGAAATCCGCAAACGCCACCTGCCGGATGCCGCGGATGCTGGCGACGTGGATGACGGCGTCATAGCCCGCGCACACGGCAGGCAGCTCGGCGGCCGGATCGGCATGCGCCAGGCTGCCGCCAATGGTGCCACGATTGCGCGTCTGGCGATGCCCGACATGGTGCAGCGCCTCCGCCAGCAGCGGGCAATGTTGCGCGATCTCCGGCGCGGTTTCGAGTTCGCGCTGGCGCATCATGGCGCCGATGCGCAGCCAGCCGTCGACCACCGCGATGCCGCGCAGATCGGAGATACCACCTAGGTCGACCAGATGATCGGCCACGACGTAGCGAAAATTCATCATCGGCACCAGCGACTGCCCACCCGCCAGAATCTTGGCGTTGGGCAGCGTCGCCAACAACTCGGCGGCCTCCTTGAGCTGCCGCGGCGCGTGATAGTCGAACGGAGCTGGCTTCATTGGACCCGGACGCGATTGAACGAACCCGGCAGCGTAAATGGCGCCGGCCCAGCGCACAACGGCGCCGCTCGCGGCTCCCTCTCCCCGCAGGGGAGAGGGCCGGGGTGAGGGGGTTCGGACCGTCGAGCGTATCCCCGGCTTCCGAACCCCCTCATCCCATCCTTCTCCCCCAATAGCGCGTCGAAGACGCGCGTAACCGCGCTGATGGGGAGAAGGAGTCGTTGCCTTGCGGGCGTCAATATACAAACGAGTCCGTTGCGCGCTTTGACACTCACGCTCGTGGCGCTCCTTTGCGCCCGAGTTTTGTCACACGCACGATCGCGAACCGATCGCACGCTGGGAAAATTTAATCACGTGAAGCGCGAAACCGGTTCGGGGCTATGGAAAGCCAGGGGTGGTGCCTGCTTTCGTTCGTCCGTTGAGCTTCGCCAGATCAAAACTTCAAGAATTAATTGAAGGAAGCGGAACGCCGGCAAACGCAGGTCACCAACCGCCGCATCTTGCGATGCGGCGCGCGCCCTTTTGGAGCGCGCACGCTTGCCGGCGTTCCACCGCGGCTCTCGCCTCAGGGAGCATCTCATCCCAAAGGCTCAGCTTCAGGCCAGGCTTCCTGGGACGCGGTCTGAACGGGCGTTACCCGCCTTCGCCTGTCCCAACCCAGGGATGCACCTCCCACCCCGGTCATAATGCCGGGAGACATGATGCCCAAGCCGCCCGGGAGCGGACTGCAAACCCGCCCGCGGGCACCGCCCTCGCTCCCGTGACGCGATGTGCCTCCGCGCCATGTCCTTCAAAGGAGGGCGATTATCCCGGACTTGACTTTCAGGGGAATCCATCCTCTGGTCATTCCGGGAATGGCCGCCACGGGATATTTTCTTCTATTTTGGGACTTTGGTCCTCTCACCGAGGCTGTGGGCATTTTGTCCCAAAATCGCAGGTTCGGTGTCGGTTGTGTCCATCGCGCCTTTCCCGTGGGGTACGATCCCCAAGAGAAAGGATTCTGAGATGGATAATCCTAGCCCCCTCCACACACCTAGGAGTGCCATTGGCTTGGCACTGCTTGGTGTTGTGTTAGCGCTCGTGTCCCCTTGGGCGCCGTCAGGGCTGTTTTGGCCTGCGATGTTTCTTTGTTACGTCGCCGGAGCCACAACGCTTTATTTGTGCAGGGCAGAACTTAAATGGATTTACGCCAAGATTCGCCGCCAATATGTACATCATCATAAATTGCCGTCCGATTTTTGGATCGTAGTATTTTTGGTCCTGATACAGGTGGGCGCGCCCACATATTTAATCATTCAGCATGTTACTGCTCCAGGAGACGAAGATTTAAGAGCGTCATTTCAAGTTGAGCAAGCCGGACCCAATCAGGTACGAGTTACCTACATTGTTTTGAATTTTGGAAAGCACCCTGTTCTATTAAATAGCGTCGGCCTTTATGAGGTGGTGACATCTAATAAAGAGGCAGATGCCGCCAGGAACATTGAATTATGCGATACGGTCAGCCACATAAATATAATGATTGCTCAATTTGCACCCACAATGATGGGTAAGGGCGCACAAGTTGGTAGTGACACTTTTAGAAGCTCAATTTATTGGCCAACCGAGATAAAGATTGATGATATTATCTCTACTTTGAAACAGCCGTTGCCAGTTGAACCAGAGAAAACCCGTTTTATATCGGCGCTTTTTGATCTTTCCCCAGATCATCAAACAGGTCTCAACACTTTAGTTCTTTGCCCTTTAGTTGGTGCGCTTGATGAAAAAAACGTCGGGAGCGTTGCCGTTTGCCAGGGGGTTTCAAGAACGATCAGCAGAGGTAGCTTCGTTCAATCAAGTTCTCACGCTCGATTTCGTATTCTACCTCATTCGACTCTGCCAACGTGCCCGATGATAACTCCATGAAACTAACATCCACCTATCGCCGTTCCGAAAATATCCGCGTTCTCGCGATTGTTGTAACGGAATTGAAACTCCGCGACGTACAGCGGCATATATTTCTTGCTGACCTTATGGAATGTGCCGACAACACCGCGTTTCAGGATCGACCAAAAACCTTCAATCGTATTCGTGTGGACCGCGCCGACAACGTATTGACCTTGCCGGTGACTAATTGCGGCGTGCGGATATTCGCGCCCAAGGTGGCGATAGCCGCCAGCATCATCGGTACAAAGCAGGCTGACTTTGTGCGATACGGCTTCATGCACGAAACTTTCGAGCGTTGGAATATCGACGCTATCGACAACGCGAGCAACCACGTTACCCTTACGACGAACCGCGCCGATAACAACGGTCTTGCCAGAACCGACGCCACCGCGCCCGCCATCGGGGTCGCGATCTTTCCAATGTTTGTTGTGCTCCTTGCCGCCGATGAAAGTTTCGTCGACTTCGACTACGCCGCCCAACTGCTTAATATCTTCGACCAGCGCGGTTCTGATCTTGTGGCACATAAGCCATGCGGTTTTATAAGAACCAAAGCCCATGTAGCGTTGAATT
>JBEKKM010000179.1:0-9877 GCA_050010715.1 Xanthobacteraceae bacterium
AAAATCCGGGGAACGCCCACCATGATACTCGCGGCCCGCTTTCATGGCGTTTGGCTTCGCGGCTATTGGTACTTGTTAGCGCTGCCGGCCATCGCACTCTGGCTTGTCGCCGCGCCAGCCCCGGCGGCCGAGCCCTGGCCGACACGACCGGTGACGGTGCTGTGCCCGTTTGCGGCGGGGACGAGCACCGATACGCTGATGCGTCTCGTCAATGCGTCGCTGAGCCAGCGCTTCGGCCAGAATTTCATCGTCGAGGACCGCCCCGGCGCAACCGGCAATATTGCCGCAGGCGCGGTGGCGCGAGCCGAGCCTGACGGCTACACGCTCTTCATCGGCACGGTGGGGCCGATCGTCAACAACAAGTTCATGTACAAGAACCTCGACTTCGACCCCGATCGCGCCTTCGCGCCGATCGCATTGCTCGCTTTTTCGCCGCTCATCATCGTCGGCAGCCCAAAATTGGCGGTCAAGAATTTGAACGAGCTCATCGCCTATGCCAAAGCCCATCGCGGTCCGCTCAATGCCGGAACGGTCGGCGTCGGATCGCAGGCGCACATTACGGTTGAGCTTCTCAACAAGGCCGCCGGCATTGCCATCGGCCACGTGCCCTATCGCATCACGTCGCAGGCGCTGCCCGATCTGGCCTCGGGCGACCTGCAGCTTTCGGTCCAATACGTTCCGACCTTCGTGCCGAACGTGCAGTCGGGCATGCTCACCGGCCTCGCCGTCACCAGCCCAAAACGCATGGCCGAGTTGCCGGATGTGCCGACCGTGGCGGAGCAAGGCTATCCCGGGTTCGAAGCCAACGGCTGGACTGCGTTGTTCGCACCGGCGGGGACGCCGGCCGACATCGTCAGCAAGATCAACCAGGGCGTGAACGAATTTCTGGCGAGCGACGCCGGCAGAGAGCAACTCGGCAGAATCTGGATGACGCCGCTCGGCGGCACGCCGCAGCAGCTCGCCGATTACATCGCCAGCGAGAATGCCAAGTGGGGGCCGATCATCCGAGACGCCAATATCGTCCTGCAATAGCCAGTTCTTCAAGAGCCATGACCGAACGACTGCCGAGAAATAGCTGCGACACCCATTTGCACATCTTTGGCGACGCCGCCGCTTACCCGGCCGCCAATCGCAACGCGCTCTATGCGCCGCCCGAGGATTGCACCTTTGCTGCGGTGAAGGTTTTGCACGACGCCATGGGCATCGAGCGCGCGGTCTTCGTGCAGCCGACGATTTACGGCACCGATCACCGGCTGATGTACGATGTTCTTAAAAGTACTTCGCAGCGGAATTATCGCGGCGTCGCCATCGTCGACGACAGCGTCAGCGACGCGGAACTGGACAGACTGAACGGCGTCGGCGTGCGCGGCGCGCGGTTCAATTTCGGCGGTCGGTTCAAGTTGGCGCCAAGCCTCGCCGGTTTCCGCCGCGGACTCGACCGCGTCCGCGAGCTTGGCTGGTTCGTCAAAGTGTTCGGCTTCGAAGACGACTTCCTGGCCGTCGCCGACGAACTGCGCAAGATCGACTTTCCCGCGATCATCGATCACATGGGCGGCCAAAATTATCGGCGCGGCACCGGCCAACCGGCGGTCCGCCTCATTCTCGATCTCCTCAACAACGGCAATTGGTGGATCGGCCTGTCGAATGGCGACCTGCGATCGCACACCGGCTATCCGTGGGACGACGCGGTCGAATTCGGGCGGCTGTTCTATGAGGCCGCGCCGGACCGCTGCCTGTGGGGCACCGACTGGCCGCACGTTCATCGCTTCATGCGGCCCGACAAGGACGGACACTCGGACTACGGTCTCGACCACGAGATGCAGCGCGTCGTCTTGCTGGAACGTTATCTGCCGGATCGCACGGCGCGCGACCGCATCCTGGTCGATAATCCGGCACGCTTCTTCGGTTTTGTGTAGAGCCGCCTTAGCGCAGTTCGTTGAGTTCCGACAGCATCGCCACCGCCTGCTCCGGCCCTTTGACGATGCGGCAGCCGGCGGCGGCGAGCGCCTTAAGCTTTGCGTCGGCGCCTTCGCGGGCGCTGCCGATCAGCGCGCCGGCGTGGCCCATCTGCTTTTCCGCCGGCGCGTGGCGGCCGACCACCATGGCATAGACCGGCTTGGGGAAGCCGCGCGCGGCTTCGGCGAACGCATATTCCTTGTCGCCGCCGATCTCGCCGCAGAACAGGACCGCTGAGGTCGCCTCATCGCCGGCAAGCGCCTGCAAATATTCGTGCGGATTGCGCCCGATCACGGTGTCGCCGCCGACATGGGCGACGATGCGCTGGCCGATGCCGGCGAGCGTGAGCTGCCGCGCCATCGCCAATGCCAAGGTACCGCTGCGGATGATCAGCGCCAAACGCCCCGGCATGCAAAAGCTCGGCGCGATAGAGCCGAGCAACCCGCGGCCCGGTACGTAGATGCCGAGCGTGTTCGGCCCGATCAGCCAGCTTCCCGCTGCCCGGGCAACATTCGCCGCGGCAAGCGCATCGTGCACCGGCACATATTCGGCCACCGCCATGATCGTCTCGATGCGCGCCTGCGCGCATTCGATGACCGCGTCGCGCACGCCTTCGGCCGGCGTGTAGATCAAGGCGATGTTCGGCTTTTCCGGGAGTTCGGCAATGCGATCGTAGAGCGGCATGCCGTCCATGGCGGTGCCGCCGCGGCCAAGCGCTATTCCGCCGACCAGCGGCGTACCGGCCTCGATCATACCGGAAACTTGGTTTCGCGCGTATCGTCCGGTGGGACTGACCACTGCGACGCGCCATGGTTCGTCGGCGAGGAACGGCAGGCGCAATTGGTCAGACGGCGATTGGCCCGACATAGGCTAAGCTCCGGGAGACGATGCGCCGGACGGCGCCAAGAGACGAACAAGAACTGCCATTATGCGACTAGCCGAGTACGACGGAAAAGTCTTGCTGCGCCGCCACGGCGTCGCCGTGCCTCGCGGCGTGCTGGTTCATGCCGGCGAAAGCCCGCCCGATGCGGTCGCCGATTGGCCAGGTTTTGTGCTCAAGGCGCAGCTGCTCGAAGGCGGCCGCGGCAAGCGTGGCCTGGTGCGAGCGTTCGGCAAGCTCGCCGATTTTCGCGACGCCCGCCGGTTAATCCTGCCGGCGCTCGAAGACGCCAATATTCCGCTGCTGCTCGAGGAAGCGGTGCCGATCGCCCGCGAAATTTTTATCGCGGTGCGCATCGACGGCAGCGCCCAGCGGCTTGAACTCTTGGTTGCGCCGGAGGGCGGCGAGAATGTAGAAGCGACGGCCAAACTCGCGCGCATCCCGATTGAAGCCGATGCGCCGACGACCCCGGAAAAGATCTTCGCCGCGCTCGGCAAGCTGTTTCCGGCCGATCTTGCGGCGCGCGTTGCGCGTTACGCCGCGCGGCTGCCGGACATTACGCGCCAAGAAGACCTGGAATTGCTGGAGATCAATCCGCTGGCGCTGACCGAAGACGGCAAGCTCATCGCCTGCGATGCAAAAATCGTCCGCGACGCCGCCACCGATTTCCGCCACGACCCGCAAGAGTTCGCCATCAGCCGGACGCTGGCCGAACGCGCCATGACCAAACTCGAGCGCGAGGCGCAGGCGCTCGGCTTTCAGCTGGTCGAGACCGACGGCGACGTGGTGCTCGTCACCTCCGGCGCAGGGCTTGGCATGATGATGATGGATTTGATCGGCGACCACGGCATGCGCGCCGCGAGCTTCATGGACAATCTGCGCGGGGCGCCCGACGAGACCATGACGGAGCGGCTCAAGATCGCGCGTGCGCTCGCCGCGCGGCCCAATATCAAGGCGATCATCTTCCAGACTACGCTGGCCTCACGCTCGCTGGCCGAGCGCATCGAGGCGCTGACCGCATGGCTCGCCGCCGAGCCGCTGCCAAAACCGCTGTTTGTCGGCATCGCCGCCGGCCACGCCGCCGCGCGCAAAATGAGCGCGGAGCAGGCGGTCGAGCGGCTGCGGGCCGTGGGCGTTTCGGCCTTTACCGATCCGGTCGCGCTGGTGAAGGCGGCGGCAAAAGCGGTGGGCTGACTTCTACGAAGGCTCAACCTGCCGGGATCAGGGCCGAGTAGAACCGGCGCAAGGCAGCGGCAAATTCTTGCAAGGCGGTCGGCCGCGGGCCGGCAACCAGGTCGAAGCGATAATTGCAGCCCTCGCCGGTACAGGCATAAAACCGCGCGCCGCGCAGCCTATCGGCGTATTCTAGGTGCTCCTGGCCGCATTCGGGGCAGATCAAGAGGATGCGGCTGCGCGCCGCCGACATCAATTGCCGAATGTTGGAAATATCCCCCATGACGATCGCCTCGGCGCGCAATTATTTTTGACGCGAATCACAGGGATTTTAGCAGAGAGCCGCCGGCCAACCCGCGGACGGCGCGGCACATTAGGGTAATTATCCTCACTATTATTGCAGTGGTATTACGATCAGCGCCAAAATGGCGCCGCAGTCAGCGCTTGTCACCGCCAAAGCGCGACATGCCGGCGCGCCAGGTGTCGCGGGCGATGTTCTCTTCCATGGCCTGGAGTTCGAGCGCCAGCGCGCCGCGCGAATCGAGCTCAATGCCCTGATCGATGCAGCTTTTGGCCTGGCGCAGCGCCGCCTGCGGCGAGGCGACGATCGTTTTGGCGATCTCGGCGATGATGCCGTCGAGCGCAACGGCATCAACGATGCGCGTTACCAGGCCAGCTATGCGGGCCTCCTCGGCGGTAACCTTGCGGCCGGTGAACATCATGTCCTTGGCAAGCGGCTTGCCGAGGATACGCGGCAGCCGCTGGGTGGCGCCGACCGTCCCCCATAGCGCCTCGGGCGTGGCGAAGGTTGCCTGCGGGGTTGCGATGACGAAATCGCAAGCTGCGGCGATGTCGCAGCCCGAGCCGACTGCCGCGCCGTGCACGATGGCGATTGCCGGCATCGGCAGGTTCTCGATCGCGCCATAGGTGGCGTAAGCGGCAAGCCGCCGGGCGCGAACTTCGTCCGGCGCCATGCCCTTGCGCTCCTTGAGGTCGGCGCCGGCGCAAAACACCGGGCCGTTGCCGCGGATCAACACCAGCCGCACCTCGGCGTCGTCACGCGCCGCCGCCGTCGCCGCGACAATGTCGTCGCACATGGCGCGGTTCAGGGCGTTACGCGCCTCGGGCCGATCGAGCGTCATTGTGGCGACGCCGCCATCGACAGCGTAGCGCACCGTGGTGAGATTCATGGCTTGTCCTTGCGAAAGCCGCGCATGCGTTGGTTCATCTCGCGGCCGGCTTCAAGCGCCTGGTCGAACGGCAGCTCGGCAACGCGGTAGAACAGCGATTTGGTCGCCGCCATGGCCTGCGGCGCCACGGCCGCCATGGCGCGGGCGGACAGCAAGGCCTCGTGCATCAGCATCTGCGGCGCAACGACGCGATTGACGAGGCCAAGCTCAAGTGCACGCGAGGCGTCGATCGGCTCGCCGGTGGCGACGAGCTCGAAGGCTGCCTTGCGGCCGGCCTGACGCACCAAATTCGCCATCACCACAGAAGCGACGATGCCGTGTTTGACTTCGGGATAGCCGAGCTTGGCGTTCGCCGACATGATCGCGATATCGCCGGCGAGCGCCAAGCCGGCGCCGCCGCCCATCGCCGCGCCGTTGATTGCCGTGACCACCGGCTTGGTCAGCTGCGAAAAGACGCCGTGCAATTTCGCCGTAATATCGGCGCGGCGCTCGACCAGGGCCGTATTGGCCGATGACAGCGCGGCGAACTCGGACAAGTCCGCCCCGGCGCAGAAGGCAGGCCCGGCGCCGGTCAACACGATCGCCCTTACGTCCGCAGCGACGTCGGCTTCTCGCAACGCGTCGAACAACGCTTCGCTCAGCGCGAGATTCAGCGCATTGCGCTTCTCCGGCCGGTTCATGGTGAGGGTGCGCACCGCGCCGTCGTTCTGGATCAAAAGCTCGGCCATCGCATTCACCGCCGCGATCAATCGAGCTTCACGCCGGTCTTGAGCACCACCGGGCCCCACTTGGCCTGCTCGGCCAGCACGAAGGCGGCGTATTGCTGCGGCGTCGCCGGCGCCGGCGTAGCGTTGAAGGTCGCATATTGTTTTTTCAGGTCGTCGCTGTTGAGCGCGGCGATGGCGGCGCGGTGCAGGCGCGCGAGCACGTCGACCGGAATGCCGGCCGGCGCGACCAGGCCGTACCAATTGTCGGAATTGACCCGCGGATAGCCCATTTCCGCTGTGGTCGGCACGTCGGGCAGCACCGACGTGCGCGTCGCAGACGTGATGGCGAGCGCTTTGAGCGCGCCGGATTTGATTTGCGGCAACAGAAACGGCACATCGGCCACCAGCATCTGCACCTGGCCGCCGAGGAGATCAGTGACCGCCGGCGCGACGCCCCTATAGGGAACATGCACAAGGTCGATCTTGGCCTCTTCCTTGAGCAGTTCCGCGCCGAGATGCGTGATGGTGCCGGCGCCGGCCGAGCCGAAATTGACCTTGCCCGGACGCTCGCGCGCATACGCGATGAAGGCCGGCAGCGTGTCGATGCCGAGCGACGACGGCACGACGATGGCCTCCGGCACGCGCAGCACGGTGGTGATCAGCGACAAATCCTTCTGCCAGTCATACGGCATGTTGGCGACCATGAAGGGAATGGTGGACAGCGAGGCGGCGCCGTTGAAGCACAGCGTATAGCCGTCGGGCGGGCTCTTGGCGGTGAAGTCGACCCCGGTCATGCCGCCGGCGCCGGCATGGACCTCGATGAAAACCTGCTGGCCGAGGTCGGCGCCCATGTCGTTGGCAAACACCCGGGCGAACAGGTCGGCGGCGCCGCCGGCAGCAAAAGTCACCACGAGCTTCACCGATCGGGCCGGGAACGTTTCCGCGGCCGCCGCCGCTGCCCACAACAGCGCGAGACCGAATGCCGCAATAAGCCCGCGCCTCATGGTCCGTCTCCCAGGCGTTTCTTGGCCTGTTCCGCCCCGTCGACGGAACAATCGGCGGCGGCGCCGGGCAGCAAGAGCTTGTCCGGCATCCCGCCACGCGGCAGTATGATTGCTCGGCTGAGGTAGCAGCAAGGGGCAAACGACCCCCGGCCTTTGCCGGGGGCATGTGGGGCGTGTGCATGAAGACCATTCTCGTACCCACCGAACACAATGCGGCGATGGCGTCCGCGCTTGATACGGCGCTATTGCTGGCGCAAAAATTCGGCTCCTGCATCGAAGGGTTTCCGTTGCGCCCGGCGGTCGCCGATCTCGTCGCCATGGATCCCGACAGCGGGCTCACCATGGTGGCGGTGAAGGAGAACGATGCCGAGATGGTGCGCCAGGCGGAAGATCTGTTCCGCGCTTTCATGACGCAACATCAGGTGCCGCTGAACACCGGCACGGCGCAGCCGACGCCATCGTTTTCATGGCTCGATTCCGCGCCGAGCGGCCACGATTTCGTCGGCAGCTATGGCCGCATCTTCGACGCCATCGTGCTGGCGCGGCCGGGCGACGAGTGGCAGAGCCCGTCCATGGTGACGCTGGAATCCGCTTTGTTCGAAAGCGGCCGGCCGGTGCTGATCGCGCCGCCGACGTCGCCGCGCTCGCTCGCCACCAATGTGTTGATCGCGTGGAATTGCAGCACCGAGCAGGCGCGCACCATGGCCGATGCCATGCCGCTACTGCGCCTCGCCGAGCGCATCACCATCTGCACCGTCGAAGGCGCCACCGTCGCCGGGCCGAGCGGCGAGCAGATGGCGCGCTCGCTGAAGCTCAACGGCATCAATGCCGAGCCGATCACGCTCAAACCGTCCGGCAAGCGCAATGCCGGCGAGACGCTGCTCGCCAAGGCCGGCGAACTCGGCTGCGACCTCATCATCAAGGGCGCCTATACGCAAAGCCGCCTGCGCCAGATGATTTTCGGCGGCACCACGCGGCACATCCTCGCCAATGCCAAGCTGCCCGTGCTGATGGCGCATTGAGCGCGCGCCTTAAGTACCGCCAACCTGCATACCCCCATGAGTGAAACGCTAATCTTTCCGCAATTGGCGTCACTCTATGAGACGCTGGCGCCGATATCCGAGGCACTGCTGCGGGTCGTCGTTGGCTTGTGGATGGTGCCGCACGGCCTGCGCATGAGCTTCGGATTTTTTCCCACAACCGGACTGCCGCAGCGCAGCGTGCACATGCTCGCGGTCGATCTCGACAAATGGGGCTATCGGCCCGGCTGGTTCTGGGCGCCGCTGATCTCGGCGACCGAGCTGATCGCGGGCCCGATGCTCGCGCTCGGCCTGTTCACGCGCTTAGCCTGCGTGCCGCTGGTGCTGTTCCTGATCGTGACCAATTTCGAGCGCTGGCGGGTCGGCCGCTATTTCTGGAACAAGCTCGGCATGGAATATACGCTGATGTGGCTCGTCGCGACGTTCTACTTCCTGATCCACGGCGGCGGCCTTTATTCGCTCGATCATCTGATCGGCTGGGAATTTTGAGGAGAATTACGTGCCCTTCATCGACGCCAATGGCGTAAGCCTGCACTACGCGCTTGCCGGACAGCATGGGCCATCCGTCGTGCTGCTGCACGAGCTCGGCGGCACGATGAATTCGTGGAACAAGGTGGCGCCACGGCTGGCGCAACGCTATCGCGTGTTGCGCTATGACCAGCGCGGCTCCGGCCTTTCCGAGAAGGTGCGCCAGGAATTTTCCAACGATGTGCTGGTCGAGGATTTCGAAGCGCTCGCCGGGGGACTTGGGCTCGCGCCGCCTTATCATTTCGTGACTGTCGCCGCGGCCGCGACGCAGGCCTTGCGCTTTCTGGAAAAGCATCCGGACCAGGTCGGATCGCTTACGCTGTGCAACCCGGCGCCGGGCGTCGATCCAAGCCGCGCCGCGGCGCTCGACGAGCGCGCGGCCTTCGCCATGCGCGAGGGCATGCGCGCTTCGCTGCCGACGACGCTCGACATCTCCTATCCGAAAACCCTCGGCGATCCGGCCGAATATGACGCCTATCGCGGCCGCTATCTGGGCAACGATCCGGTGGGATTTGGCTTTGGCTTCCGCGCGCTGGCGCGCACCAACATGCTGCACATGCTGCCACTGGTCCGCTGCCCCACCATGGTGGTCGCCGGCCGCCACGACACCGTGCGCCCGCACGCCGGCAGCGCCGACTTGGCAAAGAAGATACCCGGCGCGCACTTCGAGCTGATCGAGGCCGGCCACTTCATGCCGACCCAGGGGCCGGAGCCGCTGATCGCGCTGCTCGAAGATTTCTTGCCGAAGTAAAACACAATCCGAGTGAGGCCATCCATGAAAGTCAAAGCCAACGGCATCGACATCAATTATCAGATCGACGGCCCCGACGGCGCGCCGTGGATCGTATTCTCCAATTCGCTCGCGACTTCGACCGCGATGTGGGACGAGCAGGCCGCCGGACTAAAAGATTCGTTCCGCGTGCTGCGCTACGACCAGCGCGGCCATGGCGGCACGGAAGTGCCGGGCGGCCGCTATGGGTTCGATACGTTGCTTGCCGACGCGCTCGCCTTGATGGATGCCCTGTCGATCAAGAAGGCGCATTTCGCCGGCCTCTCCATGGGCGGCGCCACCGCGCTCGGCCTCGCCGAGCGCTATCCCGACCGCTTCGATCGCATCATCGTCTGCGACTCGCCGTGCCAATCGACGCCGCAGTCGAGCCAGCAATGGGAAGAACGCATCGCGGTTGCCCAGAAGCAGGGCATCGACGCCTTGGTCGAACCGACCGTTGGGCGCTGGTTTCCACCCGAAATTTTGGTGAAGAACCCGCCTTATGTCGACAAGGTGCGCGGCATGATCCGCGCCACGCCGGTCAACGGCTTCATCGGCTGCGCCGCGGCGCTGGCCGACCACGACTATGCCTCCGCCGTCGCCACCGTAAAGCACCCGGTGCTGTTTCTC